>JAUNNO010000062.1 GCA_030531425.1 bacterium | reverse complement strand
CTCCAAAATGTATTTAATATGGACTTTGATAGTTCATATTTTTTTTAAAAATATTGAATTATTAACTAGTCTGTGATACTATATATATGAGAGGAGTATGTAATATGGAAAAGAGTTACAATAAACATCTATTCTGCTGGCTATTTACTTGGTTTCTAGGTGAGTTGGGTGTTGACAGATTTGTTAGAGGTCAAGTAGGTTTAGGAATTCTTAAACTAATAACAGCTGGTGGTTGTGGTATTTGGGCTTTAGTAGACTGGATAATATGTCTTACTAAAGTATATGGTTCAGCATATCAAGATACTGAATATGTTAGTTTTATAAACGGAAAATATTCAAGATAATAATATTTAATGTAATACCGCAGTTATATATACTGTGGTATTTTTGTAGGAGGATTATGATTGAAGGTAAAACGTATAAAATTGTATTATTAACTATTTTATTAGTAATTATATTATCATTTTTTGGTTTATATAAATGTCCTTTAAATTATATATTTGGAATTCCTTGTATTACTTGTGGAATTACTAGAGCTATTTTTTCATTATTTACTTTAAATTTTAAAAAGTCTTTTTATTATCATGCTTTATGGCCTTTAGTTTTTATAGGCTTTATCATATATACTTTACTTAGTTTAAAAATTATTAATATAAAAGAAAAAAATATAAAAAAATTGATAATAATTTATTTATTTATTTTTATATTGTATTTTATAATAAGACATTTTACTAATTCTCCTATAGTAAAAGTTAATTTTAAAGAATCTTTAATTTATAGAATATATAATTATTTTAAAATTATATTATAGGATTTTCAACATCTACTATTTGTTCTGTTGAAGAAAGTAAAACTACATATAAAGCAATAAAACCAGGAATTATCGTTATTATAGACGCTATTATTTGTAATATGTATGATTTTAAATCTTCACCTTGATCTTTAGATATTTTATATAATTTATAATTCACATATAAAAATACAAATGATAAAACTATAATTAATATTCTATTAAATAATGTAATATTAAACAACTCTTCAGATGAAAAGTTTGTTTTTTTATTTTCTAAATCTTTTTTTTGATTATATGTAATTATTATAGAAATAATAGATGAAATAAGAGCTATTATAAGCGCTATAAGTTGTATATTAACAATTTTTATCTCTTCATCTTTCTGCATATAATCACCAATAAATTATATAAAAAAGATTAAGAATAAATTACTTGTTTCTTAATCTATAAAAATTTATACTTGGCTTATTTAATAATCTAAATTTAAAATTATGAGTTCCAATACCGCTTGATATATATAATTTTGTAGAGTTTAAATCATAAAAATTTTCATAATAATTTTTAGAATATTTATTTAAATATAATTTTTTTATGTATGGTATATTTATTTGAGCATTATGTGAATGTCCTGCAAAAATTAAATCAAAAGTAGAGTAGTTAATCTTATTTATAAAATCGGGTTCGTGTAACATTAATATTTTAAAGTTATCATTATCTATATCATTACCAATTGTATTAAAATCTTCCTTTATATGATTCTTGTTATAATTTGAATTAATTCCTACTAATATTATTGGAGTTATTCCTTCGTAATATATATATTCATAAGTGTTATTTAAATTAATAAAACCAGCATCACTCATAATCTCCTCAAATTCATTAAATTTTAAATCTTGTTCTCCTTTTATAGAGTATTTAGCTATATTAGAGTTAAGAGAACTTAAAAATTTTTTTAGATCATCATAATCTTTTTTACTATATTTTATTTTTTTATCAAATAAATCTCCAGTAAAAAGTATTATATCTGGTTTTAATTTATTTATTTCCCTAGATATATTATTTAAATCTTCGATAGTAGTTGAAACTTTATAGTGAATATCGCTTATCTGTACTATTTTAAATCCATAAAAATTACTAGGTATTTTTTTATTTACTACAGCATATTCTTTAGTTATTAAACCTTTTGTTCCTATATAATAACTATATAAAACTATTGATGATAGTAATATTATAATAATTAGTACTACTTTAACCCAAGTTCTAAGTCTAGTATGAGTATTCATATTATCACCATACTAATTATACTATAAAAATATATTTAAAACAATCTATTGAAATATTTCAAATATTAATATATAATTATTTTAGTAAAGTAGGTGATATGTTGAAATTAAATAATAAAGGTTTTGCAATATCAACAGTTATGTATTTGGTATTAATTCTTGCAATAGTTTTATTTACATTAACATTATCAGTACTAAGTAATAGAAAAAATATATTAGATAAACAAAAAGAAGAAGCATTAAATACTATATATAATAGTAATTAATGCTTGTAAATTAGATTAAAATGGTTTATAATATTAGCAATTATTAAATCAATGAACTTGAGGAGTAATTTATACTAATTATAAGAGATGAAAGTGTGTGGTGAGAGCTTTCTTAAAATAGGTAAATGAAGGTAGCAAGGAAGAGAATCTCTAAGTAAATAGGAGATTACGGTAATACCGTTATAATTTTAAGATGTAGAAATACATAAATTAAGGTGGTACCACGGCTAGACTTCGTCCTTATATGGATGGGGTCTATTTTTAATATATAAAATATTTGAAAGAGAGGTAATATTATGTTAGATAAAAAATATGATCATATTAGTGTAGAAAAAAATAAATATGAAAATTGGAAAAATAAAGGTTATTTTGAATCAGGAGATTTAAGTAAAAAAGCTTATACTATAGTTATACCTCCACCTAACGTAACTGGTAAACTTCACCTAGGACATGCTTGGGATACAACACTTCAAGACATTTTGATTCGTTATAAAAAGATGAATGGATATGATGCTTTATGGCTTCCTGGAATGGACCATGCAGCAATAGCTACAGAAGCTAAGGTTGTTCAAAAATTAAAAGCTAATGGTATAAATAAATATGAGTTAGGGCGTGAAAAATTTCTTGATGAATGCTGGAATTGGACGCATGAATATTCTGATAATATAAGATGCCAATGGGCTAAACTAGGTCTTGCTTTAGATTACACTAAAGAAGCTTTTACACTTGATTCTAATTTAACAAAAGCTGTCAAACACGTATTTGTAACTTTATATAATGAAGGATTAATATATAGAGGTGAAAAAATAATAAATTGGGATCCGGTTGCTAAAACAGCTTTATCTAATGAAGAAGTAATTTATAAAGATGATGAGGGTGCTTTTTATCATCTAAAATATTTTATAGAAGATAGCGAGGACTACCTAGAAGTAGCTACAACGCGTCCGGAAACTTTATTTGGAGATACTGCAGTTGCTGTAAATCCAAAAGATACAAGATATAATCATTTAATAGGCAAAAATGTAGTACTTCCAATTTTAAATAAATTAATACCTATTGTAGGTGATGAGCATGCAGATATGGAATTTGGAACAGGTGTAGTTAAAATTACACCAGCACATGATCCTAATGATTTTGAAGTAGGAAATCGTCATAATTTAGAAAGAATTAAAGTTATGAATGAAGATGCTACTATGAATGAATTTGCAGGAAAATACTGTGGAATGACTCGTGAAGAATGTAGAGATGTACTTGTTAAGGATTTAAAAGAATTAGGAATATTAATAAGTATAGAACCTATGGTACATAGCGTGGGTCATAGTGAAAGAACTGACGCTATAGTAGAACCTTATTTATCTCGTCAATGGTTTGTTAAAATGAGACCTCTTGCTGATAGGGTACTTGAGAATCAAAAAAATAAGGATACTAAAGTTAATTTTGTTCCTCCAAGATTTGAAAAAACTATGAATCATTGGATGGAAATAACTTATGATTGGTGTATATCTCGTCAACTTTGGTGGGGACATAGGATTCCTGCTTGGTATAAAGGTGATCAAGTATATGTAGGAATTACAGCTCCTAAAGAAGATGGTTGGGTACAAGATGAAGATGTACTTGATACTTGGTTTTCTTCAGCATTATGGCCTTTTGCTACATTAGGATGGCCTAATAATACAGATGATTATAATAGATACTATCCAAATGATGTACTTGTAACAGGCTATGATATTATACCTTTTTGGGTAAATAGAATGACTTTTCAAGGATTAAAATTTACAAATAATAGACCATTTAAAGATTGCCTAATACATGGACTTATTCGTGATAAAAAAGGAAGAAAAATGAGTAAATCATTAGGTAATGGTGTAGATCCTATGGATGTAATAGAAGAGTATGGATGCGATTCATTAAGATATTTTTTGGCTACATCATCTGCACCAGGTATGGATCTTAGATATGATGAAGAAAAAGTTAAAAGTACTTGGAATTTTATTAATAAGCTTTGGAATGCATCTAGATTTGTACTTATGAATATAGATACTTTAAATAAAAATAATTATACACTTGATAATTTAAGTATATCAGACAAATGGATTTTAAATAAGCTTAATAATTTGATAAAACTCTCTAGAAAACATATGGATAAGTATGAATTTAATGTAGTAGGAGCTGAGCTTTATTCATTTATTTGGGATGACTTTTGTGATTGGTATATAGAACTTTCTAAACATAATATGAATGACACAACAAAAAGTGTACTTTTAAAAGTTCTAACAGATATACTTAAACTTTTACACCCATTCATGCCTTTTGTAACTGAAGAAATTTATAGTATGTTACCTATAAAGGATGCTGAATCTATAATGATATCTGCATATCCTAAATATACAAAAAAATTTGATTTTGATGTTAAGTTAGATTATACGCTAGATTTAATAACTAAAATAAGAAAGACTAAATTAGAAAATAGTATTAAAGAATATTACATATATTATATCAATTTAGATAATATAGATATTATATCTGATATGTTAAAGTTAGATAAATCCAACTTTATAACTTCTAAAAATAATTTAAATGAAATAGTTATTGATAAAAATGTAAGTGTATTTTATGATGGCAGTGAAAATAGAGAAAAAGAATTAGAAAATCTTTTAAAAGAAAAAGAAAGATTAGAAAATAGTATCTCTAGAAGAGAAAAATTACTTTCTAATGAAAACTATGTATCTAAAGCTCCACAAAATATAGTAGAACAAGAAAAAAACAATTTAAAATTAGAAAAAGAAAATTTAGCTGCAATAGTTTCTAAATTGAAATAAAATGTAAAAAACGAGCACTTTTTCATGATTTGTGAAAAAATTACTT
>JAUNNO010000061.1 GCA_030531425.1 bacterium | reverse complement strand
AGTCATTTTTTCATAAATCATGAAAATTACTTGTTCTTTACAGTTTTATTATTTTATTTTTTCAACATCGATATAAGTTATATGAGAATTTAAATCTACTTTTTCACTTAATCCTGTTTTAAATATTATATCTAATGATAATGTTTCATTTTTAATAAAATCTTGAAATTGTTCTACTGCATCTTTTACTTCTTCATCACCATCATAATATAATGTAATTCTATCAGCTATATCAAATTCTTTTGTTTTTCTTAAATTTTGTACTTTTGATACCATTTCACGTGCTATACCTTCTAAAATTAAATCTGTAGTAAGTTCTGTATTTAATATAACAAACTTATTGTTTTCCATGCCTACATTAAATCCTTCTTTTGAATCAATTCTAACATCTACCATATTTTTTGTTATATCTAACATATTATTATCAAATTCTTTTGTTATAGTCTGTTCTGATACTACTTTCTTTATATCTTCTTCTGATAAATTATTAAGTAATGTCTGATAATCTTTCATTTTAGACCCAAACATAGAACCACATACCTTAAAGTTTGGTTTTATATTAAAATTCATATATTCAGATAAATCTGATACAAAAACAACATTTTTAACATTTAATTCTTCATTTATTAAATCAGTTAAATCACCTAGTATATTTTTATATTTTCCATCTATTAAGCACTCATTAATTGGTTGACGAACTTTTATTTTAGCTTCTTCTCTTACATATCTACCAATTGATATTAAATCTCTTACTAAATCCATTTTTTCTTCTACTTCATCATTTATTAATGACTCATCATATTTAGGAAAATCTGCTAGATGTACTGATTCTTCTTTTGTTAATTTTGTATATATTTCTTCTGTTGTATATGGAATTATTGGAGCACATATTTTACATAATCCTGTTAATACTTCATATGTAGTTATATATACTGCTTTTTTAGAATTATCTAACTCGCTACTCCAAAATCTATTTCTATTTCTTCTTATATACCAATTAGATAAATCTTCTGATACAAATGTAGTTATTTCTTTTACTACTTCATTTAAATCATACTTTTCATAAGATTCTGTTACTTTCTTAACTAATTTATTGTATTTTGAAAGTAACCATTTATCTATTTGATCTCTATCTTCATATTTAACATTACACTTTTTTATATCTATTTTATCTATATTAGCATATGTTTGAAAAAATGAATATGTATTTTTAAATGGATTGAAAAATTTAGAATGCACTTCTTTTACTCCTGTATTATCATATTTTAAAGGAGTCCATACTGGTGATGCATAAAACATATACCATCTAACATTATCAGCTCCATATGTAGTAAGTTCTTCTATTGGATTTACAACATTTCCAGTAGATTTACTCATTTTTTTACCATTGCCATCTAATACCATATCATTTACAACAACATTTTTGAAACTTGGTTCACCAGATATTATTGTTGAAATAACAAGAAGTACATAAAACCATCCACGAGTTTGATCTAATCCTTCAGCTATAAAATCAGCTGGGAATTGTGATTCAAATAATTCTTTATTTTCAAATGGATAATGAAATTGTGCATATGGCATTGATCCTGAATCAAACCAAACATCAAGTACATCAGACACTCTATTCATAACTTTTCCACAATCAGGACATTTTATGTGTAATTGATCTACATAAGGCCTATGTAATTCCATTTTTCTTACATCAATATCTTCTATTATAGATTCTTGTAATTCAGAAAGTGATCCAATTACCTTTTTACATCCACATTCACAAGTCCAAACTGGAAGAGGACATCCCCAATATCTATTTCTAGAAATTCCCCAATCTACCATGTTTTCAAGCCAATTATTGAATCTTTTTTCTCCTACATAATCTGGATACCAATTTATTTTTTTATTGGCTTTTATTATTTTATCTTTATATTTTGTTGTTTCTATATACCAAGATGGTTTAGGATAATTAATAAGTGGTGAATGACATCTCCAACAATGTGGATAATCATGTGTTATTTTAATTTTTTTAAATAATTTGTCATTTTCTTTTAACCATTTTATTATTTCTATTTCTAGATCTTTATCAGTTACAAGTCTTCCTTTCCAAGGTCCTACATTATAACAACCATCAAGACCAACTGGATTTACAAATCCTATACCATTTTCTCTGCATACTCTATTATCATCAGCACCATATGCTGGAGCTATATGAACTATTCCTGTACCATCTACAGCAGTAACATAATTATCAGCTATTACTTCATGACATTTACCTTCTACTTTAGCAAAAGGCATCAATGGTTCATATTTTATACCTACTAAATCTATTCCCTTATAAGTTTCAAGAACTTTGTATTCTTCACCTAATACTTTTGTTGCTAAAGACTCTGCTATTATAAACTTATATCCCATTGATTCAACTTTTAAATAAGTTAATTCTGGATTTACACAAATAGCCACATTTGCAATTAAAGTCCAAGGTGTTGTTGTCCAAGCTAAGAAATATACATCTTCGTCAACTTTTTTAAGTGGAACAATTACTGTATTTACAGATGTTTCTTCATATCCTTGAGATACTTCATTTGCTGATAGTTCTGTACCACATCTAGGGCAATACCATAAAACTTTATTTCCATGGTATAAAAGTCCTTTTTTATCCATTTCTTTTATAATCCACCATTCAGATTCTATAAATTCATTAGAACAAGTAACATAAGGATGTTCACAATCTATAAATTGCCCCATCATATCTGTTACTTTATTTATATCATCTATATTGATGGCTGTAGCTTTATTACATTCCTTACAAAAATTTTCTACTCCAAATTTTTCTATATCAGCTTTAGTTTTAAAACCTAATTTTTTTTCTACATTTACTTCTATAGGAAGTCCGTGTGTATCAAGTCCTATTTTTCTTAAAACTCTATATCCCTGCATAGTTTTATACTTACAAAATGAATCTTTAATTGCTTTAGCTAAAACATGGTGTATTCCAGGATGTGCATTTGCATATATAGGCCCATCATAAAAAACAAAGTTTTTTCCATCGCATCTATTTTCAATTGTTTTATTTAGTATATCCATTTTCCTCCATTTATTTAAAATATCATTTTCTACTTCAGATACACTTCTTTTGTCTAATTCTTCAAATTTCATTTTTTACCTCCTATTTTTTTTACTTTTGACTCTTTATTTTCTTTATTAACACAATTTTGAACTGCATCAATTATTAAATCATTAGGTGAAAAAAAATTATTTTCTTTCATTAAATTTAATAAAGATATATTTACATAAAAATTTTCCGTATCATTTACATGAACTTCATACATTTTATCAATCATTCTATTTCTTAATTTAACTGGTACTATTTGTAATTTTTTTAATACTTCTTCATCTGTTATATCTATTTGAAAATCAAAATGATATATAAAAGTTTTATTTTTTTTGTCTTCTATATAAACCAATGCATGAACTAGCCCACATTCTTTTTTTATCATTTCTTTTATAGTATCAGTATCTTTATAAGATACTAAATTAGTTTTTATAATGTAACTTATATCTTCTTTATCTATCTTAGATATTTTAGATAGTTCACTTAATAAATCGCCAAATCTAATACTAATAATATTGTTATCAACATATTTTGATAAATCTAATCTTAAATTTTCTAACTCATTTTCTTGTGGGGCCATAAAGTTTTTAAATTCATTATATTGCCTATCAATTTCACTATTTACAGATTCCATATTAGATATTTTCTTTTTACAAGTATCTATTTTTCTTTTAATATTCATTACACAAAACCTCCTAACAAAAAAACTATTACAAATATAGGGGTCTACTATAGACGGTACCACCCTATTTCATAATAGTATTATGCACTTAAATGTTTAACGACACTACCCGTTTTAATCTTATCCATTAAAAATATCTAGAGTGATCTATATAATACTTATTTTATCTATTTTCACCTTCCATAGACTCTCTTAAAAACTTATATTATACCGTCTCTATCAAATACTTTAAAGTTCTACTTTTTCTATATCATCTACTAAATCTAACTGAGTTTGGATGATAGATCTTAATTTGCGTTTGAATATGTTTATATTTCTTCTTAAATTCTCTGCTTCCATTTCTGTTTTTTCTGCTTTAAGTAAGGATTCATTTACTATACGACTAGCATTTGTTTTTGCATCATTTAAAATAATTTCAGATTCTTTATGCGCATTGAATTTTATTTGATCAGATGTTTTTTGAGCCATCATAATAGCTCTATTAAGTGTTCCTTCCATACGTTCATAATGAGCTAATTTTTCTCTAATAGAATTAGTATTTTCTAATTCAAGCGTCAATTCCTCTATTTTTTTATCCTTTAAAGCAATTTCCTCATTTTTAGATTTATTATCTTCAATCATAGCTTCTACCTGTTTTATTATTTGATCTAAAAATTGTTCTACTTGCTCAGGAGTATAGTTTCCAAACGTCCTTTTTTCTTCCATAAGCATCCCTCAAACGCTGTGCTGAATATATTAGCACAAAAAATTTATTTTTTCAAGTATTTTACCATTCGTAATTAATATTATCTTCTTCTATTTCTTTATCTTTTTTTGCATCTGCATCTTCAGATATTTTACCTTGTACATTTATATTATTAGGTGTACAAAGAAAAATACCACTTCCTATTTTTTGAATATTACCTTTTATAGCATATATTGTTCCACTCAAAAAATCCATAATACGCTTAGCTTGATCTTGCGTTACTCTTTTTAAATTTACTACTACCGTATTTCTATTTTTTAAATGATCAGCTATTTGTTGTGCTTCAGAATATGCACGTGGTTCTAAAAGAATCATCTTAGATCCACCTTCTTCATCTTTTGCTTCTTCTACACTTATATTATAATATTCATTACCATTTACTTTATTTTCTTCATCTTTTTCAAATAATCCTTTGATAAAACCCATGATTATTCCTCCAATTCTAATACCTATCATAGTAATTTTAACATATTTTTAATAAAATTGAAACCTATTTTATAAAATTTTTTTTGACAATATAAAACAAAAATCATTTTTTTAATTTATAAATATTGTTATTATCTTTAGTTTTTAATAAACTTAAATAATCTTTTACAAATTGTAAAATAGTAATTTTTAAATTAGAATTATGTATAAATAGAAGATAATCATTAGATTCAATAAATAAGTTAATATTTTCTATTTGTGAAAATTGTTCTAATAAAGTTTTAGATT
>JAUNNO010000011.1 GCA_030531425.1 bacterium | reverse complement strand
TTATTTCAAAAAATAAATACTCAGCCTTTTCGGGAACTAAGTATTTAATTTAATCCTTTTTTTTATTTTCTTCAAATTCTTTCAATTTTTTTAAAATACTTATTATTTTCTAAATAAGCTGTTTTATATATTATAAAAACCTCAATTTTAAATATGAAATTGAGGTTAAATGTTGTTGAATTTTATTTCATTATTAATACAATACTTTACATCTAATTGTTTTATTTTAGAATTGTTCATAAGTTTAAATATAATGTTCATTTCTGTATTCAAAACAGTCGTTTGACTAATAGAAAGTTTATTAGATATTTCATTATCAGTTAAGCAAAATCCTTCTTTAATTCCAAATAATAAACAAGCAATTCTGTATTCAAAATCATCTAATATTGACTTTAATATATTATCAAATTCATCTGTTTGTAAATATGGTTTTGTTAAAAATTCTGAAATAGCTGAGACATAATCTGAAAAATACATTTTACGAAATTCAATATTGCTATTTAGTTTAGAGTTTGCGTCATTTAGTATTACCCTAATTCTTTCTCTTGTAACCCCTAACATATCAGCTATTTCTTGATAAGTGTGTGTACTACAATCAAATCCATATCTAAGTTTAAAAATCATATAAGTTCTTTCATCTAATATACTCTTAGCCAAATTATTTAGTATATTATTATCATACATTCTTTCTACAATTTCATAGCCTTCTTCAAGAGTAGGTATAAAATATTCTAGAGTATATTCATTTTCATCATTATTATGCTTAACATCCAAACTATATACTGGATTATTTCTTTGTTTCAAAAGTCTAATAGTTTTGTGACTAATATTTAAATCATCAGATATTTGCGATATAGTTGGTTTAGTTGCATTTATTCTATAGTATTTTTTTTCATAATTACTTATTCTATATGCAACATGAGACATATTTGCTGGTATCCTAATTATTCTAGATTTATCAGAAATATAATGAATTATAGCTTGTCTTATCCACCACGTTGCATATGTTGAAAATTTTACACCTCTATTTAAATCATATCTTTCTACCGCTTTTATAAGGCCAATACTTCCTTCTTGGATTAAGTCTAGTAAAGTGGTAATTTTACTGTTAAATTTATTTGCTATACTAATTACAAGTCTTAGATTAGATTTTATCATAATTTCTCTTGCTTCTTCGTCGCCAAGACTAACTTTATTCATTAAATCTTTTTCTTCACTTTCGGTCAACAACGGATATTTTTTGATTTCTTTGATATATGATTCCAATGTATTATTAATTAATTGTGTTTCTTCTAAACTTTCAGTATCACCAACAACAGTTATACCATTTTTTTTCAAAAACAGTAAAATATTATCGAACTTACAAGCGTTATTTATAAAAATTTCAAGTTCTTCAACAGTAATTTTATTACCATTTGATCTGGAATATTTTAATATATTTTCATCTAAGTTTTCTGCCATAATAGTCAGTTCCTTTCTCTAATGAAAATTCTGGAAACAAAGTTTTAATTGTCTTATTATTTTTTAACTTTCTTAAGGCTTTAATTTCTATTTGTCTTACTCTTTCTCTTGTTAGTCCAAATGGTTTAGCAGTTTCTTCCAGTGTATAAATTTTACCATCTTTGAAACCAAATCTTAATAATATAATTTCTAATTCTCTAGGATTTAAAATTTCATGAACTATTTTCATAAAATCTTCATTAATACTTGCATTTACTACATCAGCCTCTAATGTTTCTGAATTAGCTATAAAATTCATAACTTCTTCTCCATCCTCTTCATTATTAGAAATAATATCATTTAAACTTGTAGGTTGAAGCGAATTTGTTATAAGCTGTTCTAATCTAGCTTTAGAAAAATTAAATTGTTGTGCTAGCTCATCCAGCGTAGGTTCTTTTCCATATTTCATTAAATATTTCTTTTTAAATTCAAAAATTTTACCTAACATTTCATTTGCATGCACCGGTATTCTTATTACAGTTGATTTTTCTGATATTGATCTACTTATAGTTTGTCTTATCCACCACGTTGCATATGTTGAAAATTTTACACCTCTATTTAAATCAAATTTTTCTATAGCTTTAATCAATCCAATGTTCCCCTCTTGGATTAAATCTAAAAAATCAAATCCTCTGCCAGTATATCTTTTAGCTATACTTACAACAAGCTTTAAATTTGATTCAATCATTTTGCATCTTGCAGTTTCATCTCCATCATTTATTTTTTCCATCAATGTAAATTCTTCTTCTTTTGTTAAAATTGGATATTTTGATATAGACAATAAGTATTCTGTAATAGGGTTTACTGATGTTATCTCACATTCAAAATCAATGTTTGTATCTTCTTCTTCACTCAATATTTCTATATTTTTCTCCTCTAGTTTATTTAAGCACTCATCAAAATCACTATCTTCCAAACAAAATTGTTCTATCTGTGTCATAGTTATTTTACATTTATTGCCCATAGCTAAAGAGATTATTTCATCAATTTTACCCATAATAAGCCCCCTTTTGGTTTGATATATGTTATCACTTTTTAACTTTTATGTCAAATAAAAAAATAGATGATAATATCTATTTTACAAATGGTACTAAAGCCATATGCCTTGCATATTTAACTTGAGTTGCTATATATCTTTGATGTTTAGCACAAGCACCTGTTATTCTTCTTGGTAAAATTTTGCCTTTATCTGCGCTTATATATTTTTTTATTACCTCAACATTTTTATAATCAACATCTTTACCAGCGCACATTTGGCAAACCTTTTTCTTTTTTCTATAAAACTCTGCCATTATTTCCTCCTATTATTCTAAGAAATTATCGTCGATAGAAACACTATCACCAAATTCAGCAAAAGGATCTTGTTCCACATTAACAGAATTTGAAGATTCAAAATCATATGGTGTTTGTTGTATATTTTCAACAGTTTGAGATCTTGCATTTTTACTTTCTACAAATTCAAAATTCTCTAATACAACATCAGTCGTATATCTTTTGTTTCCATCTTTATCATCGAAACTTCCAGTTTGTATTCTTCCTTCTAAACAAATTTGATTACCTTTATCAAAAAATTTAGAAATATTTTCTGCATTTTTATTCCAAGCAACAACATTAATAAAATCAGCTTTTGTTTCCCATTGATTTGTTGTTGCATTTCTTACACTCCTATTTACTGCTACACTAAATCTAGTATATGGAGTATTTTGAGGAGTATAACGTAATTCCGGTTTAGCTGTTATCCTCCCTAATAACAATACTTTATTCATTCTATCACCTCTTAGTCTTCTTTACTTATTATTATATGTCTTATAATATCATTACTTATTAAAGCTAAACGATCAAATTCCTTAATAGCTAGATCATTATCAGCTTCAATATTAACTACGAAGTAATATCCTGTTTTATAAGTATTATTTCCTACCTTTATATCATAAGCTAATTGTTTTTGTCCCCAAGCATCTACATTTGTTACTTTAGCTTTATTAGTTTCCAAAGTTTTTTGAAAATTAGATGCAACTTTTTTAATTTCATCTTCTGATAATGTAGGTCTTACTATAAACATAATTTCATATTTTTTCACTATCTACACCTCCTTATGGTCTTTGGCTCTTTAGAGCAAGGAGTAAAAAAATTACTCGCCTTTTTACTCGCCTTTTTACCCGCCTTTCGCTATAGATTATAACAAACTTTCTTTTGTTTGTAAATAATATATTTAAATATTTTATAAATATTACAAAAAAAGGATATTACCCTTTAACTTTTATTTAATAATTATCAATATATTTTTATAGTCTTATTTAAATATTCTCCACAATTTACATTAATACCTATGGAATTTTTTGTAACTTTACATATTAACCCATCATCCGCATAAATTTTATTTCCAAAATTCCTTGTATTTTCCAATGAATAGTATTTCATAATATCATTTATATCTTCTGGCAATTGTGCTAAATTATCGTATAAATAGGATGTATAAGCAAACTGAATACCGGTGTATATTAATTCTGCCTGTCTTTCTTTTGCTGCTTCTTTTATTTCAATTCTTATCTTAAACAAAATAGGAAAAACTATAATAGATATTAATATAGAAACAATATTCAAAATAAAACCAACAGTTTTTTGACCACAATGCTTAGAAAATATTGCTAAAAAGAATCCGATTACTCCTAAAATTAATGATAATATAGGATTTATTCCTGTTACCACAAAAATTAATGATAAGCTTGTCCCTACTACACCTACAACCATTGATGCTATACCAAACCCTTTTTTATTATTATTTTTCATATTTACCTCTACCAACTTGTAAAACCAACTAGCTTATATGACGAAATTTCTAAAGCTTCTCCCGAACACATCGCTTTTATTTTCCATGTACCATTGGATTCAAAATTATTTATGTTATCCCAACAACTTCCAACTATATTGCCATTACTATCATATGATCATATGCGGTAAATTCTATTTGAACATACGAATATGATTTGTTAGTCTCATTAGTTACTAAACCTTCAATATAGTACGCAAACCCGTAATCGTCAGAATAACCGTAATCGTCAGATAAAAAAATTTTTCTAATTGACTATCTTTATAACTCTCCTTTAGAGTATCTAAATATGCGTCCTCATAATCACAACCTGTTAAAAAAAATATTAAAAGAAACATAGCAACAATTTTCTTCATAATACTCTCAGCCTCCTAAATATTATTATAATGGTTATTCAGCCAATAGTCAATAGTCCAATGCAAAGTTTAAAATTATTTTAGGAGGAATATAATTTATGAATGATATATATAAAGTAAATATAGAAAACGGTTATTATATATTTAAGTTAAAAAAACAATTAGCAAATAAAAATATAAGTATAAATAAACTTATGAGAGATACAAATACAGATTTTAAGGTAATAAAAAGATTAATAACTGGTGACTTAGTAAAAATAGATATTACTGTCCTAGCAAGAATTTGTGATTATTTGGATTGTTCTATAGATGATATATTTGAATACAAAAAATAGGTACTATTTACCTATTTTTCTATATGTATTGTAATATAATCTCCATATCTTATATCATAACTAGTAGCATCTTTAGGAACTATAAATTCCATATCTCCTTTTACAGTTAAATCTCTTCCTATAAAATATGGCATACTATTCATCCCAAATGTAGATTGACTTTGAGATACTCCATCAACTATACAATTTATATCTTGCCTTTCAATTTCTTCATCTGATGTATTTTTAACTTGAAAATAAAATTTAATACATTCGTACCCATCTTTATTATCATCATTCCATCTAGGAGTTACTACTTCATAACCAGTTACCATAAAACTATATTTATCTATAATACCATAATTATTTATACCATTTACAACTATTGAATCTATTTTTGTTCTAGTTATATTATTGCCAATTTTAAAATTATTAATAGCTACTATAGTTATCATTAGAAAAACAAATATAATAAAAAAAATAGGCAATAATATAAATTTTCTTGAAAATTTAAATCCATTTAAAGTTGTTTCTATAGCTTCATTTTTTAATTGATTATTTTTTTCTTCTCTCTGTTTTCTTTCTTCTTCCAATTTTAAAAATGTTGAATTTTTTTTATAAGATGCCCCACAATTGGGGCATTTATTATTTTCATTAGCATCTATTCTGCATCCACAATATTCACAAAAAAATTTCACAATGTCACTCCTTTTTATACATTAAATCTAAAATAGCAAATATCTCCATCTTGCATTATATAATCTTTGCCCTCAAGCCTAAGTCTACCAGATTCCTTTACTGCTTTTTCTGAACCATATTTTTCTAAATCAGTATAGCTCATTACTTCAGCTTTTATAAATCCTCTCTCAAAATCAGTATGTATAATTCCGGCACATTCCGGAGCTTTCATACCATCTTTAAAAGTCCAAGCTCTGCACTCATCAACACCTGCTGTAAAAAAAGTTTTTAAACCTAATAATTCATATGAAGCCTGTATTAGTTTTTCTATTCCACTTTGACTACAACCCAGTTCAGTTAAAAACTCATTTTTCTCATCTTCGGTCATATCACACAAATCTGATTCAACCTTAGCGCATATGCTAACTACTTCTGCATTATTATCCATCGCATATTTTTTTACAACGTCAACAAACTCATTAGTATTTGAAAATAAATCATCTTCTGATACATTGGCTACATATATTACCGGTTTTGATGTAAGCAAATTGAAAGATTTAATATAATTTTTTTCATCTTGTGTTAAATCAAGTCTTCTTATTGGTATGTTTTTTTGTAATGAATCTTTTAACTTTGTAAGAATTGAGGCTTCCTTTTGAACTTCTTTATCCTTTGATAAAGCCGCTTTTTTCCCAATTTTATTAAACCTTGTTTCTACTACTTCTAAATCTGCTAAAATCAATTCTACTTCTATTATTTCTATATCTCTTAAAGGATCCACATTAGATTCTACGTGTATTATATCATTATTTTCAAAGCATCTTACAACTTCTAATATTGCGTCTACCTCTCTTATATGAGATAAAAATTTATTACCAAGTCCCTCTCCCAAAGAAGCACCTTTTACCAATCCAGCAATATCAGTAAATTCAAACGTAGTTGGAACTAAACTTTTTGGGCTATATAATTTATCCAAATAATTTAATCTTTTATCTGGTACAGCTACAACTCCAACATTTGGATCTATAGTTGCGAAAGGATAATTAGCTGCTAATATATTTTGTTTCGTAATTGCATTAAATAAAGTACTCTTACCAACATTAGGAAGACCTACTATTCCCGCTTTCAATCCCACAATATCACCTCTTTATATATAAGTTTACTATAAATAATGCAAAAACTCAACAAAAAACATCACTTCATTAAGTGATGAATTTATAACGTCCCCTTTATTCTTAAATAGAACTACTCGTAGTAATCTCTATTATTGACATTACAATTTTATTATAAAATAGTTTTAAAAAGGGGTCAATCAATATTTTTAATTTAATACTTTATTTTACTTTTTTGTGTAAATTTTTGTAAAGTTATAAAGTTATTCCAGAATTTATTCCGATTGGTAAACCTATTAAATACCATCCTATTATTATAACAATCCATACAATAGACATTATTAAAATAACAGGCATTATTTTTTTTATTGTAGAGTATATACCAACGCTTGAAGTTTTATCATACTTATTCATATAAGCAACCGCAAATATTAAATATACATATATAGGTGAAAATAACTTACCTACCGAATCCGCTGCTAAAAATAATGTTTGTGTGAAAGCTGGAGAAATATTGGCTCTCAAAAATATAGGAATATATATAGGAGCTATTAAGTTCCATTTTTCAACTGAATATGGAATAAATATTGATATTATAACTATAGATATAAATGCAACTATAACTAATAACACACCAGATAAATTAGTAGATCCTACAAAATCTATTATATTAGTTGAAATAACAGTTGAAAAATTTGTCCAATCTATTATTTCATATAATATTGATATAAAAAACAAAAGCACAAAAACATGTCCTGTTCCTTCAAATGTTTTTGTTAAGGCATTACTATAATCTTCACTATTTTTAATATTTCTAGACACGCTACCATAAACAAAGCCACATACCATAAGTATTGCTATTAACAAGAAGAAAAATCCTTGGTTTAAAGCTGAATCAGCTCCAAATAATTTTCCTATATAAGTAGGTTCTGTCTTATCTAACAAAATTCCTGATAAAGGAAAACCCGGTATTATAGAATATATCAAAATCAAAAATAAAGCAAAAAATGTTATAGTTGTTATAATTAATGCTTTTTTTGATGTATTTAAATTATCTTTTTCCTCATTTCGCGGAAATTTTTTAGAAAAACGTTCTAATACTATAGTTCCTACTACAGTTAATATTAAAGTTGATATAAGTAAGAAAAATATATTAGATAAAAGTTCATAATTATAACCATTTAAAATTCCACTTGCAGATAATTCTGTTATATCACCTAATTCATACATTTGATAATTATATATTATTCCTGTTCCATAACCCATTGTTATTGCTATAAAGCTCGTTAAAATTCCTAATTTAGAATCCCTGCCAATATACTTATACAATATTCCAGTAAGTGGTATTATAAGTGCATAGCTATAATCACCAATTATTGTAGATATAATACTCACAAATATTACGAACATCGTAATAAAATATGGCTTTATTTTTTTTAATGGTTCAAATATGTGTTTCAATAATCCACTAGCTTCCAATATTGATACAGCTATTAATGATAATATAATATGCATAAGTGGAGCTAAATTTTGAAAATTAACTAGTGAATTATTTAAGATATATTTAAATCCTTTTTTACTAAATATATTTTTTATTAAAGTTAATGTAGTCTCAAAAGTTCCACCTTCCGTTTTATAGCCTCTTATACCTATTAGATTAAATATTAAAGCTAAAACTGAAACTAATACTATAGCAAGTAATATTTCAATAACAGGGCCTAAGGATCTTTTCTTTTTTTTCACAATTACCTCCTTTTAAAATTGTTTAACTTTTTTCAATTTTTTATTAAAATCTATCCTAGGAAGCATAATAAATCTATTACATTTGATACACTTTATTTTTATATCAGCGCCAATCCTAGTAACTTCCCATTCGTTTGTTCCGCAAGGATGGTCTTTTTTCATGATTACAATGCTTCCTACTTTATATTCTTTATCCATAAACACCTACTCTTTTATGTTTAAAACATCTAAAATTCTATTTAAGTCTGCTACATTAGTAAAAGGTATTATTATTTTTTTATCTTTTATTTTTACTTTAGTATCTAACTTTTCTCTTAATAAATCTTGAACGTATATATAGCTATTATCAGACTCTTTATTATGTCTTTCTATTTTTACTTTCTTGGGGCTATCTATAGAATCTTCTTCTAATTGTCTTACTGGAATTTTTCTTTCCACTATATCTTTTGCCATTTGTATTATTTTATCATCATTATCTAGTTTGCTCAAAACTCTAGCATGCCCCATACTTAATTGATTATTTGCAACCATATTTTGTACTTCTTTAGGCAATCTTAAAAGTCCTAATATATTAGTAACATGGCTTCTACTTTTACCAACTTTTTTGGCTAATTCATCTTGAGTTAACATAAGTTTATCAATCATAGTTTTATAAGCAACAGCTTCTTCTATAGCGCTTAAATTTTCCCTTTGTAAATTTTCTAATAAAGCAATTTCCATCATTTGCTCATCATTTAAATTTCTTATTATAGCTGGGATTTTACTAACATTTGCTAATTTTGAAGCCCTAACTCTTCTTTCTCCCGCTATTATTTCATAACCCTTTATACTTTTCTTTACTATTATAGGTTGGAAAACACCATGTTCTTTTATAGAGTCAGCCAAATCAGATAATGCTTCATCGTTAAAAACTTTTCTAGGCTGATATGGATTTGGTCTTAAATCATCTATATTTAATTCTATTATTTCTTCATTAGTTGCAGTTTCATAAACGTTCTTTTCAAAACTATCTAAATCTAAATTCTCAGTATTAAATAATTGTTCTAAGCCTTTTCCTAATGCTCTTTTTTTAGTTTCCATTTCTTTCAATCACCTCTTTAGCTAAATTTATATAGGCTTCTGTCCCTCTACTTCTAGGGTCATATGCATGAATTGGTTTTCCATGGCTTGGAGCCTCTGATAATCTTACAAGTCTTGGAATTATTGTATCATATACTTTCTCTTTAAAATAACTTTTAATTTCTTCTACTACTTCTAGACCTAAATTTGTCCTATTATCAAGCATTGTTAATAATACACCTTCTATATCCAAAGTAGGATTTAATTTTTTTTGAGCTATCATAATTGAATTTAAAAGTTGCATTATTCCTTCAAGAGCAAAGAATTCACATTGAACCGGTATTATTACAGAATTAGATGCTGCTAAAGCATTTGTTGTAATTAATCCTAAAGATGGAGGGCAATCTAAAATTATATAATCAAACAAATTACTAATACTTGTTAGATATTTTTTTAATTGAGTCTGTGGAACAAATTCAGGATTTTTTCTAGACATATCCATAAGTTCCATGTCAACACCTGCTAAATTAATTGAGGCTGGAATCAAATACAAATTTTTAAATCTTGTTTTTGCTACAACGCTTTTTACATCTGACCTATCTACTAAAAGTTCATATATACTGCTTTTTAAATCGCCTTTATTTACTCCAACTCCTGTGGTACTATTACCTTGTGGATCTAAATCTACTAACAATGTTTTTTTACCTAAAAGACCTAGGGAAGCTGCTAAATTAATACTTGATGTTGTTTTACCAACACCACCTTTTTGATTTACGAATGCTATTATTTTTCCCATTTTTTCACCTTTTTCATTTTCTTATATACATATAGTTTATCATATTTTGAAAAATAAATCTACAAATTGGAATTAAATTTAATTTGCTTGAAATCTTATGTATATTTATTTGTTTTCTTACAATAATAATTAAGGATTCATAGACTAATTATCTATTAAATTAATTCATCTTATATGAGAAAATTAAGGTGGTGATATTATGGCTGTAAAGAAAGAATCCGATATTTATAATATAATTGGGAAAAATATCAAAAAATATAGAAATTTAAAAGGGCTTAAGCAAAGAGAGTTAGCAGAAGAATTATATTTAAGTGATAGTTTTATTGCTAAATTAGAATCAGTAACTCACCAAACAATATCAATTGATACCTTAGAAAAAATTGCTAATGTGTTAGATTGTGATATAAGAGATTTTTTTGACAAATCTATAATTGAAAACAGGGAAAACGAAAAATAAATTTTATTATATGTCCTCAAAAGGGACATTTTTTTATAATAAATATAATTTTATTATTATTTATAATTAATAATAGTATTTATAAAAATATTATTTCAAATGTGAAAATATCATTAATTCAAAAATAAAAAACTCATAATTTTGAGTTTTTTATTTTCGTTTTGAATATGCCGGATTAGATTTAATTTTTCAATCGTTTATTTATCTTTTATATTTTTAACAATATATACAATTTAAAATTCCAAGATTTTTCTTGTAGAATCAATAAAACTATTGGATATAGTTGAAAGATTATTCATTGCAGACTTTTCAATATAAGTAACATCTTCTAAACTCATATTAAGAAATTTAGCTATTTCCTCTTTTGTATGGCTTTCTCCCTTTATAAAAGGTAATCTAAGTAACAATACGGTTTGTTCTGTAGGATCATTTAAAAGTCCAATTAAACTTTTTATTTGATGTTTACATTCTTCAAATTTTATCGTTACCATACTCTTACTTACGAATGGCGGAATATTTTCTTCTACAATTGTTCCTTCTACTACTTCTTTAGACCTTGTTGGTTCAATCGGTTTGGGATTTACTATGTTAGTACTACGATCCATTACATTATCTTCTTTTAAAGAAATCTCTTCAAATTTTATTTCTTCTTGTGTCATGTTAGATTCTTCCATTGTTCCTATAGTGTTATTATCTACAATGCCATTATTTTCTTCTAAAGTGTTGTTTGTGGTTATCTCTTCAAATTTTATTTCTTCTTCTGCCGTGTTAAAATCTTCCATTGTTTTTAAAACAATATTATCTACAATGTCATTATTTTCTTCTTCAGATGTATTAGAATCTCCTAAGTCATTTATATCTTCTTTTACATTAATATCCGATCCTATTTCATACAATTTTATATTTTCCTTATTTTTATCATTAATATATGATAATATTTCATCTAATGTAGTTTTGTATTTAACATCAAATTTCTCCTGCTTTAAATCTGGGTAACTCAACATAATTTTTTTAGTGAATGGTAAAGTTAAAATAGTAATATAATCTTCTCTATGCTCAGTACTATCATCAACTATCATTTTTCCAGCATTTTCACACTTTATTTGATATACGTCATAAAGGTTTTTAATACCTACCTTATCTATATTTTCTATTAATTTATTTAATATATTTATAGATACAGGGAAACTAAATACCGAATGCATTTTTTCATTTTCCTCATTACCACAATGTTTTTTTATATGTTGCTCCACTTCATAATCTGATAAACTATTCCACTTTTTAAATGCTAAATTTTCATTATAGTATTTATATGCTAATTCTTTTTCACCTAGTTCATGAAAGAAATAACCAATTTTAGATATGTTTATTAAGTTACTACTTCCATCAAAATGTTTTATACTTTGATCAAACAATTTAAAGCATTCATTCTTATCGCCTGTTAAATATGCAATTTTTCCCAAAATTATATTATGTTGTTCTTTTAACAAATCTAATTCATCGCACATCTTAAGTTCAACTTTAGCTTCTTCAAAACGATTTAATTCAAATAATAACTTTCCTTTCTCATAGTGAAAAAAATAGTCTTTTCCACGTTTGGAAATGCAATAATCAAGTTCTGCTAAAGCTTTTTCTGGCTCACCCATATATTTATATATCTTTGCTTTCCATAAAAGATGATCAAATCTTTTTGGATATACCCTAGAACACTCTTTAATATATTCCAAAGCCTCATCGTATTTTCCTTGAATAGATAAACTTTTAGCTATTTCAAGCAATGTATTATAATCTGTAGGATTATACTTTAGGGCTTCTTTCAAATATTTTTCCGCTACTTCACCTTTCTTCCTAGTAAAATATATCTTGCCTAAATATAAATTAGCTCTTTGAAGAACATATTTTTTATCAGTGTTTAATGCCTTTTTAAGTTGAATCTCAGATTCTAAAAATTTCCTATTTCTATGTAATTCCAATCCAACACCAAAATAGAATTCTGCATTCTCATCTATTAGCTTTGCTTCCTTTATTTTTGGTGTTTTATTTTCAACTACTTGTTCATCTCTTTTATTAGATTTCACAGGTAAAATATTAAAACCAGATACACAATAACATATATATTCATCTAAATTAACATCAGAAAGATCGTATGTAGCATCATCAAACCTTTTAACATATTTATAAAAATCATTGGTATTAATGTCTTTTACCATAACTATTTGTTCAATAATATTACCTAGCTTATCTAATTTTGTTATTAAGTATACATAGCACTTTTTAGTTAATGCATTAGCCCTATCTAAGTCAAAATAATTATTACTAATTTTTGCTAATAAAGCGTCACTTTGTTTTACTTCAACAGTTATATCAAAATCTCTTAACTCATATTTCCTTGCATATAACCCAAATCTATTTTCTAATATTTGGGATTTTATATCATCTAATGTATTTATTACTTCATTAGCTTTTTTTAAGTTTTTTTCTATTATTTTTTTAATACTTGAAATCCTAACAGATAATGTATTATAGTTTATTCCAATTAATTCTGACAATTGTTTTAATTTAGTTACATTATTCCCATTTAAACCATATCTTAACTCTATTATTTTTCTATTCTCGTCGTTTAAGTTATTTATTACTTCTAATATTTGATCTTTAGTATATTCTGGATATAATTTAAAAAAATCTTCATTATTTTTTAATGTTTTTACATTAGAAAAATTTTTATTAGGATTTTCTAATAAATTTTTAATTAAGCTACGTATTCTTGATATTTTAGATTTTATTGTCGCATCTTTTATATCACATTTCATACAAATATCTTTTAAAGAATTTATATTATTTCCGTTCAAGCCATATCTAAGTTCTATTATTTTTTTATTTTCTTCACTTAATCTATTTACTGCATCTATAATCTGTTCTTCAGAATATTCTGGATACAAACTAAAAACAGTTTCCCAATCATCTTTTATATCCATTTTACTTTTTTCTAATATACTTTTTATTTGTTTTTTGATATTATTTATTCTAACATTAATTAAACTATATTTAAATTCCATAATTTCTGATATTTCTTTAGGCATCATTTGTTTATTACCATTTAAGCCATATCTAAGTTCTATTATTTTTTTGTTTTCTTCGCTCAAACTATCTATCGCTTCTATAACTTGTTGTTTAGTATATTCTGAATACAAACTAAACAAATCTTTTTTTACACTATTACCCGTCATTATATCACTACTTTCTTTATTGAAATTTTCTATTATTTTTAATTTATTACTTATTTCATTTTTGGCACGAAATATTTTCAAACTGATTACACTAGATTCTAAACCCATAACTTTTGATATCTCGCTTGGATTCATTTGTTTATTGCCATTTAAGCCATATCTTAACTCTAATAATTTCTTATCAGATTCATTCAATAGGTTAAAAGCATTAATTACTTCTGTTTTATTATATTCAGGAAAATATTCAAAAAGGTCTTTTAATTTCTTTTTAGAATATTTAGTTTTTATTTCTTTTCCGTCAAGGTCTAATTTTAATCTTCTTTTAAATTTTTTTGCTATTCTAGAAACTTGGGCTTGAGATATATTGTTTATTTTTCCAACTTCTATTTGTGATTTTGGGCTATTATTTTTTAATCCATATAATTCATTAATTATTTTTTGCTCTGTGGTAGACATGCTTTTTAAAGCCGTACTAATTGAATTTTCTATATCTACTTTATATATTACGTCATCTATATTAAAATTAGAATCTTCTATTATATCTTCTAAAGATTTAAAATCACCATCATTTGACTCTACTAGAGGTTCAGATAGACTAGATACTTTTTGACAACTATTAATAGCAGTAATAATATTTTCTTCACTTTCACCTAGTATTTCAGATAATTGGTGTGAATTCAATTCTATTCCTGTTCTTTTTAAATTATCATTTTGAATATTAATTATTTTTACTGATAAATCCATAATAGTTCGTGGTATATGCATTAAATTATTATCACGCATATGTCTTTTTATTTCTCCACTAATCATAGGAATGGCATATGTAGATAATTCATAACCTAATGACAAATCAAAATTATCTATAGCTTTTATTAAACCAATACAACCTACAGAAAATAATTCTTCTTTTACATCAAAACTACAATTTGCATAATTTTTGTTTATAAAACTAGCCACTAGACGCATATTACCATTAACTACTTTATTTCTAGCTTCATAATCACCATTATTTGCAAGAATAAGTAACCTTATTGATTCCTCATTTGAAATAGCCTTTGGTAAATTATTATAGTCTCCATATAGTCTAAACTCATTCATTTATATATTCCCCCAATAAAGTGATTATTATTATAACATACCTTTATTAAATATAAAATAAAAAGATGTTAGATTACATCTTTTTTGCATCTTGTTTTTTTCTTAATTCTGTATTTAATATTTTCTTTCTCATTCTATAGTTAATTGGAGTTACTTCAACAAGTTCATCATCATTTATATAATCAAGACAAATTTCCAAAGACATAACCCTTGGCCTTTTTAATACAACTGTATGATCTTTACTAGATGTTCTTGTGTTTGTTAAATTTTTACCCTTAACCACATTTACTGCAAGGTCATTATCATGATTATTTTCTCCAACAATCATACCTTCATAAACCTCAGTACCAGGTTCAATAAACATAACACCACGATCTTCTAAATTTCCCATTGAATATGCTGTTGCTTTTCCATTTTCCATTGATACCAAAACACCACATTTACGAGAACCTACTGTAGATCCGGCACATTTTCTATATTCTTTATAAGTATGATTTAAAATTCCATATCCTTTTGTCATAGTCATAAATTCAGTTGAAAAGCCTATTAATCCTCTAGTTGGAACTGTATAATGCAATTTAACCTGATTTTCGATGCTAGTCATATTTTCCATTACACCTTCACGATTACCTAATGCTTCTATTACTGTGCCTACAAATTCTTCTGGTACATCTATTTGAACATCTTCAAAAGGCTCACAAACTACTCCATCTATTTCTTTTTTTATTATAGCTGGTTTTGAAACTTGAAGTTCAAACCCTTCTCTTCTCATATTTTCTATTAATATTGATAAATGCAATTCTCCACGTCCAGATACAACAAAAGATTCTCCGTCATTTTCTACGGGGCTTACTTTAAGTGAAACATCCCTCTCAGTTTCTTTTCTAAGTCTTTCTTCTATCTTTCTTGCTGTAACAAGTTTTCCTTCTCTACCACAAAATGGTGAAGTATTAACTCCAAAAGTCATTTGAAGTGTTGGTTCATCTATTCTAAGTAATGGAAGAGCATCTTCATATCCAACCTCACATACAGTTTCACCTACACAAATATCAGGAAGTCCCGCTATAGCTATTATGTCACCAGCTGATGCTTCATTTATTTCAACCCTTTTAAGTCCTAAAAATCCATACATTTTTGCCACTCTAAACTGTTTTATAGATCCATCTGTTCTAACGCAAGAAACCATTTGATTAACTTTAATATTTCCTCTTTTTACAAGTCCTATACCAATTCTACCCACAAAATCGTTATAATCAAGCAACGCTGGTTGGAATTGCAATGAACCAGGTTCATTTGATGGTGATGGAATATTATCTATAATCATATCAAGTACTTTTGTCATATCAGGTTCTTGAGTTTCTATATCAGGTGAAAAACTAGATGTTCCATTTATAGCAGAAACATATACAATAGGAAAATCTAAATCATCTATATCTGCTCCCAAATCTATAAACAAATCCATTACCTCATCTATTACTTCTTTTGGTCTTGCTGATGGCTTATCTATTTTATTTACAACTACTATAGGTTTTACTTTAGCATCTAATGCTTTTTTTAATACAAATCTTGTCTGTGGCATAGTTCCTTCATAAGCATCAACAACAAGAAGTACACCATCTACCATATTCATAATTCTTTCAACTTCTCCACCAAAATCAGCATGTCCTGGAGTATCCAATATATTTATTCTATAATCTTTGTAATTTATTGCAGTAGTTTTTGCTAAAATTGTAATTCCACGTTCTTTTTCTATATCATTAGAATCCATTACTCTTTCTGCAATTTCTTCATTTTCCCTAAAAGTTCCACTTGCCTGTAATAATTTATCTACAAGCGTTGTTTTTCCATGGTCTACGTGAGCTATTATGGCTATATTTTTTTTGTTCATAAAATCTTCCCCTTTGAAATACGTTTACAATTATAACACATAATAAAAAAAAAGCAAATATTATTTGAAAATTATTTTATTGTTATATTTTATTATTTAATGTATAATTGTATTGGTGGTAGGATGAAAAAAGTATTATTTTTTATTTTTATGTTTTTTATAATTTTTACAGGTGTTAATGCTAAAACAATTAAAGTTAAGTTTGACTCTTGTGTAGATGGCGATACTGCAAAATTCAAATATAAAGAAGAAATTATTACAGCAAGATTTTTAGCAGTTGATACTCCAGAGACTAAGCATCCAACAAAAGGGGTTGAACCATATGGTAAGGAAGCCTCAGAATATACTTGCGATAAACTTAAGAATGCTAAAAAAATAGTTTTAGAATTTGATAAAGATTCTGATGAAAAAGATAAATATGATAGATATTTAGTTTGGGTTTTTGTAGATGACAATCTACTTCAAAAACAACTAATAGAAAATGGACTAGCTAGTGTTGCTTATTTGTATGGAGATTATAAATACACTAATGAGCTTGAAGAGGCAGAACAAATTGCTGAAGATGAAAAGATAGGTATTTGGTCTATAGATCAAACAAAAGAAGATTCAAAAAATGAAAATAAAAGCAAAAATGAAAACAAAAAACAAAATATAAATTATAAAGAGGTAATTATTCTTATTGGAATAGTAGTAATTGTATATATTTTTAGTAAAAAATCTAGAAAAAAAATTAATAACGAAGCTAAAAAAGCTTTAAAGAAAGAATTAAAAAAGAGACTTAATAAATAGTCTCATTTTATTATGTTTTTTAATATATAATCCATTGTTATTTTTATGTCTGGAAAGCAATCTATATCATCAAGTTCATCTCGTGTAAACCATCTAATATCAGAAGCTTCTTCTATATTTAATTTTTCAGCTAAATCATCATTAGGGATTGCAGCATATATTATATCAATATGAATTTCGCCTTCTTTTGAATGTCTATTACATTGAATACCTAAAGGTCTTATAAAATCCTCTTCCCTTGGAAATCTTTCTCCTAAAAGTCTCACTCTTAAACCTGTTTCTTCATATACTTCTCTAAGTGCAGTCTCTTCTGGAGTTTCATCTGGTTCCATATGACCACCAGGTTGAGTCCATTTTTTATTTTTTCTATGTTTTATTAATAAAATTTTTTTTGTATATGGATTTATTACAAATGCTGATGCACAAAAATGTCTTCTCATATATAATCACCAATTATACTATATCAAATTAAATATTAGTTGTCATGTGTTTTATTAAATATTATAATTTGTTTACATTTATTTACATTTTATTCTAATATATTTAGTATTTTATCATTTTGATTTCTTTCATATACCACAATTTTTTCATTTATATCTAACGTTGCAAGTAATATATCGCTAAAATCAGTATATCCTTTTACTTTTAACTCCTTTTTTAACCATTTTTCATCTTTTCCCATATATTTTAAACTTTGATGCATTATTTTGCCATCAATAATTATATTAGCGCATAAACTTTCTTTAGCTAACTTCAAATCCATATCCTTAGGAGTTAATGGTCTATAATCTGTTTTGGGCATAATACTAAGTTTTCCATTAGATTCCATTATCGCATATTCTATTTGTGAAAGATCAAAGTATCCATTACTTCTTATTTCTTCTAACATCTCATTAATATCTAATCTTTCTTTTTTTAAGCTTTTTTCTAATATTTTACCATCTTGTATAATTATTGTTGGAGTTCCCATAAAAAAACGTCTTAGAACTATGCTTTTCATAGTCAAATATGAAATTAAATATGCAAATAAACCAAATAATACTACAGCCCAGATACCGTTTATTTCAGTTGATTCTAAATTTATAGTCATTTCTGCAGCAAAATTTCCTATTGATATACCTATTACATAATCAAATAAAGATAGTTGTGATACTTGTTTTTTACCTATTAATTTTGTTATTAAAAATAAAGTTATTAAAGATGATACTGCCCTTATTGTAACATCTAATAACTCAGAAAAATCTATATTCATTTAATCACCAATAATATTATTTACATATTTTATTTTTATATTCAAAAAGAAGCTTAATTAGCTTCTTTATTAAATCCATATTTACGGTTAAACTTTTCAACACGTCCTGCTTTTGATACTGAGGCACCTAATGCTCCACCTTTATAAAAAGGATGGCATTCGTTACAAACTTCAACATGTAATTCATCTTTAGTACTTTTTACAGTAAAAGTATTTCCACAAGAACATTTAACAGTAGTATCCATATATTCTGGATGAATATTTTTTTTCATTTTTTTCCCACCTTTCGCCATGACAACTTAAATCGTCATAGAAATTTAATTACTTACATAGTTTATCAAATAATTAAGATAATTGCAAGTATTTTTTATATTTTAATCTCTACTTCTTCCAAACAGTCTTATAAGTCTTATAAATATATTTATGAAATCTAAATACAATTGCAATGCACCATATATCGCTAAATTATCTTCTGAATCTATTGCAAATAAATTTCTTTTAATTACTTGTATATCATATGCTATGTAAATTATAAACACTATTAAACAAATAACCACTAAAGCAAAATCAAATGTAGCACTTTTTACAAAAATATTTATTATCTCACAAATTAGAATAGCTAAAATTATCATAAATAGATATACACCTATTTTTGTTAAATCTATCTTTGTGAAATAACCAATTAAAGCAAAAATCAGAAATATTAAAGCAGTTATTCCAAAAACATATATTATTGACATTAAATTATATAATAAAAATATCGAAGAAAATGTAAGTCCCGTTAAAAAAGAATATAGGCAAAACATAATTTTTGCTGTCATACTACTCATACGCCTTATTCTAGCACTTAATACAATAACTACAACTAACTCAGCTATAATTAAAAAATAATAACATTTTCCGAATACATTTAAAAACATAATTTCATTATTTGAAACATAATAACCGACACCAAACGTTATAGCTAAACCAATAAACATCCATAAAAATACTTTTGTAAATATTTTATTACTTTCTAACATTTTATCACCCAAAATAATTTTATCAAATTTATATAAAAAAGTCTATATAACTAATGTATTATCTGATTAGTTATATAATCATATCCATCGTTTGTAGGATATAAATTAATAATATAATTATCTAATTTGCTAATATCTACATAATTAATGTTGTATTTTACACAAATCTTATTAATTTTTTTATTCAAATAATCTATTAATTCTTGATTATCTATTACATTATAAAAACTTAGAAAATAAATTTTATCTTTGTTATATATTCTTATTTCTTTAAATAATTTTTCTATATCAACAATTAATTCATCTGAATAATCATATAATTCGTCGCTAATTTTTGATTTATATATTAGATCATTCATTCCTACCGAGATAGTTATAAAATTTGCTTTAACTAATAAATTTTGCAATTTATAATGATTAGAATCAAATATTATTGTTTTATTATAACTAATATCATTAATTAAATCTACTACCCTATAATCATCTAGTGAAGAATAATTTATATATTTCTCTAGATTAGATTTATTCTTTTTTACTATATTATCTACATAATTATTTTCTACCTTATTAAGGTTATTTATACCAAAAGAAAGATAATCTCCAATAGATAAATAATATATTTTTTCGCTTTTATTAAAAAAATATATTAAAAATACAAAAACAAATACTAATAATGTAAATATTATTTTTTTCACTTTATCACCAAAAAAAGTAGTTTTACTACTTTATTATATTTCTTGCAATTCTATTTTAGCACCTACATTTGTTAATTTTTCTATTATATTTTCATATCCTCTTAAAACATGTTCTATATCTTTTATAATAGTTTCTCCTTCTGCTATTAATCCCGCTAAAACAAGACATGCACCTGCTCTTAAATCAGTTGCTATAACTGTAGTTCCAACTAATTTTGTTGGACCATTTATCTTTATCTTTTTTCCAGCTATTTTTATATCTGTTCCAAGTTTATTTAAATGTTCAACGTTTTGAAATCTATTTTCATATATGGTTTCTTCTAACACTGATACCCCAGTACACTGGGTTAATAATGTTGTTATAGGTTGTTGTAAATCTGTAGGAAAGCCCGGATAACCTAGTGTTCTGATGTTCGTTGATTTTAAATTATTGCATTTATTTACAATTATATAATTTTTACCTATATTTAACTTTACACCCATCTCTTTTAATTTTAATATTAAAGATTCTACATGCTCTGGAATTATATTTTCTATTTTTAAATTATTACCTAAAAGAGCACCCGCTATTATATAAGTTCCCGTTTCTATTCTATCTGGTATTACCTCACAAAATCCACCAGATAGCCTATCTACTCCTTTTATTTTTATTGTACTAGTTCCAGCTCCTGTTATTTTTGCTCCCATACTATTTAAAAATGTTGCTACATTAACAATCTCTGGTTCTTTTGCCGCGTTTTCTATTACTGTTTTTCCTTTTGCTTTTACAGCAACTAACATTGTATTTATTGTTGCGCCTACACTAGGCATATCCAAATATACATTGCCACCTATTAGATCATCTGCAGTTATTGTAAATTTATCATTTTCCTCTATTACTTTAGCCCCTAAAGCTCTAAAACCCTTAAGTGTTTGATCTATAGGTCTTGCCCCTATTTTACACCCACCTGGAAAATACATTTCTACTTTCTTATATTTTCCTAGTAAAGCCGCCATAAAATAATAAGATGCCCTAAGCCTATTTGATATATCTTCTGGGATTTCTTTATTTTCTATTTTTTTAGGATCTATCGTCATTAAACCATCATCTATAGAAACACAAACTCCCAAATACTGTAAAATCTCATTAAGTGCTTGTATATCTGAAATATTAGGTATATTATCTATTTTTACTATGTCATCTGATAAAATAGAAGCAGGTATAAGCGCTACTGCACTATTTTTTGCTCCACTTATTTTTATTGTTCCACTTAACTCGTATCCACCGTTAATTTTTATTTGCTTCATTAATATACCTCCAAGACTAATATATTTTATGTTTTTTGCCCAAATTTGTGTTTAGTCCTTTAACATTATATCACGTATTAACTATAATTTCTACAATTTATATATATTAGATACATAACATATTATTTAGCAAAAAATATTCCTAGTATAATTAAAGATATACCACCAATTAATGTGGCAAACTTCCCTATCAGTTTATTTAACTTATTTCCCAATATAAGTCCTACATAAGTAAAAGTAAAACTTGTAAATGAAAATATTAAAGAACATATTAAAAAATTATTACTTATAGAATTTATGCCAATTCCGACTGAAAAACTATCTATACTAACCGCAAAACCAAATAAAATCATTTCACTTAATTTAAGACTTTTTACATCCGTTTCATTTTTAAATGATTCTATAATCATGTTAAATCCTATAAATGCAAAAATTACTAATGTTATATAGTCACTTTTAAAATGTATTATACATTCTATAAACTTTCCTATAAGCATACCAAGTATTGGCATGACAAAGTGATATATCCCAACTATAACTGATAATAAATTTATATCTTTTTTTAATATATTATTTGTTCCATAAGCCAAAGAAAGTGAAAATGCATCCATACTTAAACTTATCGCTATAAAAAAAATGAGTATTATATTCATAGAACCACCTATAAAATAATACTCTATTTGTTTAAAAATATTTATCTATTATTGACTTTACCATTGTAGTGTATTCTACATCTGTAGATTCGGATGCTTCAATTAAACATAAAGGTGGAAATAAAACACACCACCAGTTGTCACCTAAACCTTCTCCAAGCGTTACGACTACAGATTCATAATATCCATCTTCATACACTATTCCTTTAAATTGTTTTTCGGGAAAGTAATTTAATCCAAAATCAAGAGAAAAAGGTAAATTGTAGCCCTCATTTTGTAAAGTTCTGTCAATATCTTTTTCTACGTAACTTAAATTATTATTTATAACACTTCTAGCTTCATCTACTTTTTTAGTATCTTTTAATAAATTATACATATCTTTTTCTACTACATCTTTTACTTTATATTTTATTTTTTGATCATAATCTGAATTACTATTAGCAATTATTCTAACTCTAATTGCATCGTCTGGTATTATATTATTTTTGGCTACTACATTTCCTATTAACATATATGTAATTATTATTCCTATAAATAAAAATACTATTTTTTTCACTTTATCACCTATTTAATATTGAACAATATTTTTATTTTTATACAAAAAATAGATTAAATAATTAATCTATCTTACCATCTTATTTCAGGTTTACTCATATCTTTCAAATATTTATTTACTTTACTAAATGGTTTACTTCCAAAAAAGCCTCTAGATGCAGATAGCGGTGATGGATGAGGGGATTCAATTATTTTATGATAAGAATTTGTTATTAATTCTTTTTTACTTCTAGCAAAGCTTCCCCAAAGTACAAATATTACAGGATCTTTTCTTTCATTTAATTTAGATATTACTGTATCTGTAAATATTTCCCAGCCTCTATCTTTATGTGATAAAGGTTTATCTTTTTCTACAGTCATTATAGCATTTAAAAGAAGTACACCTTCATATGCCCAATCGGTTAAATCCGTCTTTGTTCTTTTTATACCTAAGTCACTATAAAGTTCTTTAAATATATTAAGAAGTGATGGAGGCATTTTTACTCCTTCTTTTACTGAAAAAGAAAGCCCATGTGCTTCACCTAAGCCATGATAGGGATCTTGTCCTAAAATTACTACTTTGACGCAATCATAATCAGTAAATCTTAATGCATCAAATATATTTTTATATGGTGGAAATACTATCTTAGTCTTATATTCGTTTTTTACAAATATACCTAAATTTTTAAAATAATCTTTTTTAAATTCATCTTTTAAAACGATATCCCAATTCTTATTAATCATGACTTCTCCTTATATATGAAAAAATAAATAAACTTAAACCAATTAAAATCATCAATATAGATACTATTTGAGCTACTTTAAAATTTAAAAACATTAAACTATCCTGCCTTAATGATTCTATAAAAAATCTAACTATACCATATAATATTAAATAAATAGATGCTATTTGACCTGTTTTTCTAAATTTAAATTTTTGAAAAACTATTAGTGTAATAAATATAATTAAACAAGATAATGATTCATAAAAAAATGTTGGATGATAATATGTATGATTTATATACATCCCATTTATTATGAATTTAGGAATATGAAGATTTTTTAATGTTATGTACGTTGTTTGGGGGCCAAATGCTTCTTGATTAAAAAAATTACCCCATCTACCTATTGCTTGACCTAGTACAAGAGAAATTGACATAACATCTAGTATCTTTAATAATGGCAAGTGGTTTTTTTTAGTATAAAAAATTATAAAAATTACACCAGCAATTATTCCACCGTGGATTGCAAGACCACCTTCCCAAATTTTAAATATATCTAATAAATTTTTACTATATTCTTCGAAATTGAATACGCAATAATATAGTCTAGCTCCTATTATGCAAATAATTACAAGATAAAAACACATATCTGTTATTTTTGATAAAGGTAATTTTAAATTTTTAGAATTCTTAATTATTAATAAGTAACCAATAACAAAAGCTAAAAGCATAAGTACTGCATACCATCTTATTTGTATAAAACCTAAACTAAATATTACTGGATTCATTTTTTCTTTCCTTTCAATAATGTATCAATTATAAAATTATCCATAATAGCATTCATAATAGTTATTAAAATTGATACCAAAAATAAAGAAATTGTTCCATGTATATCAAAATGAACTCCTAATATCCAATCAGTTATTTTAAGTACCAATATATTTATTAAAGGATAAAATAAGCCCAATGTAAGAGCAGTAAGAGGCAAAGTCATCCATACAAGCATAGGTTTTACTGTTCTATTTAATAAAAATACTATTATAACTGCAATAAGTCCCCATAATCCAAATAATGAATTATCTATATATACAACTTTAGAAAATACAACAGAGACCGTAATTAACACTAAAGCATATCCTAACATGTGTATAAACCAATCTAAATATTTATTTATTTTCATGTAATCACCTTAATTATTATATACCTATTCACTTTTTAATTCAAATAACGCATCTCTAAGCTCCATAGCTCTTTCAAAATCCAAATTCTTAGCTGCTTGTTTCATTTCATTTTCTAAGTTAATAATTAATTTAGCTTTTTCTTGTTTTGATAATTTTTGTGGCTTAGTATCTTCTTCTACATCATTAGTTATTAAACTAGGTATTTGTTTTTTTATAGTTTTTGGAATTATATTATGCTGTTTGTTGTATAAATCTTGAATTTTACGTCTTCTTTCGGTTTCTTTAATAGCAATATTCATAGACTCACTAATATAATCAGCATACATAATAACCTTACCATTTTCATTTCTTGCTGCCCTACCTATTGTTTGTATTAAACTTCTTTCACTTCTAAGAAAGCCTTGTTTGTCTGCATCCATTATAGCTACTAAACTAACTTCAGGAATATCAAGTCCCTCTCTTAATAAATTTATTCCCACTAATACATCATACTTGCCTTTTCTTAAATCATTTATTATCTTCAATCTATCTAATGCTTTTATCTCAGAGTGAAGATAAGCTACTTTAATATCTATACCTTTTAAATACTGAGTTAGTTCTTCAGCCATTCTTATAGTAAGAGTAGTTATCAAAACTTTTTCTCCTTTAGAAGAAGTTTCTGTTATTTCTTTTACTAAATCGTCTATTTGATTTTTTGTTGGTCTTACCTCAATTTTTGGATCTAATAATCCTGTTGGTCTTATTAATTGTTCTACAACATTTTTTGATTTTTCTAATTCATAATCTCCTGGAGTTGCTGATACATATATTACTTTATCTATTTTACTTTCAAATTCATCAAATTTCAAAGGTCTATTATCTAAAGCACTCGGAAGTCTAAATCCATAATCAACTAATACTTCTTTACGTGACCTATCTCCATTATACATACCTCTTACCTGCGGTATAGTTACATGTGATTCATCTATAAATAACAAATAATCTCCTTTAAAAAAATCAAGTAATGTTGTTGGAGTTGAACCTCTAGGCTTTAAAGCTAAAGGTGCCGAATAATTTTCTACTCCTCTACAAAATCCTGTTTCTTCTAACATTTCTATATCATAGTTTGTTCTTTCACTAAGACGTTGATATTCTAATAATTTATTGTTTTTTTTAAAATAATCAAGTCTATCATTTAATTCTAATTTTATATTTTGGAGTGCAATTTTTAGTTTATCTATGCTTGTAACAAAGTGACTAGCTGGAAAAATACTTATATTTTTTTTACTAGACATTATATTTCCTGTTAATGGGTCAAATAGTTTTATAGATTCTATTTCATCTCCAAAAAGTTCTAATCTTATACCTTTTGTATGCTCATTTACAGGAATTATATCAATTATATCGCCTTTAACTCTAAAACTGCCTCTTTTAAAATCAAATTCATTGCGCTCATATAGCATTTCTATTAATTTTTCTATTATAGTTTCTCTATTTATTGTTTGATTTATTGATAGATGTAACATTTTATTCTTATATTCTTCAATATCACCTATACCATATATACAAGATACAGAAGCCACTACTATTACATCATCAAAATTTAAAAGTGAGGATGTTGCTGCATGCCTTAATTCATCTATTTCATCATTTATTGATGAATCTTTTTCTATGTATGTATCAGTTTTGGCAACATAAGCTTCAGGTTGATAATAATCATAATAAGAAATGAAATAACATACGTGATTATTGGGAAATAACTCTTTAAATTCTGCATACAATTGTCCTGCAAGAGTTTTATTGTGCGCCAAAACTAGGGTAGGTTTATTAATTCTGGATATAACATTAGCCATAGTAAATGTCTTACCTGAACCTGTTACACCTTTTAATACTTGACTTTTTTCTCCTTTTTTTATTCCTTCTACTAATCTTTCTATTGCAAGAGGTTGATCTCCTGTAGGTTTAAATTTTGAATGAAGTATAAACCTTTTTTGCTCCATAATTTCTCCTTTCTTGCAACCTGATTTGTTAGTCTAAAATGATAACAGACAACCAATCATTCGTCCACATTATTATCTTCTGATGGATCATTATTAACTTTTTTATTATTTTTAAACAAATTATTTGGATTATATTCAACATTCATTTTTTTATTTGTTATTTCTTCATAATTTTGATATTTTTTAAATAACTTTGATATTTTAAGCGATATCTCATAATTTTCTTTTGAAACATTTCTTTCTTTTTCACTAATCATCTATATCTATTCTCCTTGCTCTTACATTCTTCTATTAATTGTAGTATATTTCTTTTATATTTTGAGACATCAAAACCTAAAAATTCTTCAAGTTCTTCTTCGCCACATATTCCCAAATAATCATTTCTATTTTTAACTTCTTGTTCTATTAGTTTTAATAATTCTTTTGCATTTGCTTCTTTTGATCGATAATCGTGATTTTCTTGTATTAAAATATATATTTCATCCAGGAACATCTGAATTCTTTCACTTGAAAAATATTTTTCCCTTAAATAGCTATGTTTTTGTGTACTCGTTCTATTATTCTCAAAATTAGTTATTATATCTGATAACAAAGTTTCATCAAGCATCTTTTTATATTTTTCAAAACTTTCTTCAATCTTTTTAATTTCAGATTTAGCACATTTTTCTCTATTTATTTTTACTATAGGAATACCAAAGTCTTTAGCAGCTTTAATTGACTCTTTCCATTTTTTTTGCTCATCTTCTAATATTGCTTCAAGTTCTGATTGTTCAATATTATCAATATTATTAATATCGTCAAATTCTTCAAAATAAACAATAAAATCTGGATTTTTCTTATAATTTTTTTCATACCATAGATCTCTTCTCTCATAATCAATTTCGTTGTATTCCCCTCTTGTTGAATTAATAAGACTTTGAGGTGAAAGATATTTTGAATGGGAATAATCATAATAATACATACTTGTACTATGTTCTGTAGCATTACAATCACGGTTACTCATATTTATAAGCATATCTTCATTCAAATTTGAAAAACCTAAACATATATTTTTAATAGTGGCAGTTGCAAGATTACTATTTGCAATTAACGAACAACAATTTATATGGGACAATATTTTTTTATTGTTCCAATATTCGTAATAATTATCTGGTAATTTAAAATCAGATTGATATGCTGCTAAAGCCGTCATACATATGTAAAAATCTGTCCCAGCATCATATATAGATATTCCATCTTGCTCTTCAATTTTTTCAAAATCTTGCACATCAGCATATGCACTATTTAGCTCTTGGGCATACAATATTCTTATTTTGTTTTGAAATACTACAGACCTTAAATAATTTATATTTATAGGATTTTTTTGTGTATATTCATTGTAAATATCAATCAATTTGTCTGGATCTTTTTCATTATAAATTTGTAACATTGCTAAAAACATACATATTATTTGTACATTTTGATTATCTAATTTAATTTCAGAAATGTAAGGATCAGAGCCATGTAAAAGGTATTTTGCTTTTCTGAAACTAAATCCATATGTAGATAAAAATAATGCATCCTTAATTAACTCAATATTTTTTTCATCTTTTTGACTTTCTTCTTTTATAACATTATCACATTTTTCCTTTATTATTTTTTCTAACCCTAAAATATCATTTATACCATCTAAATTATAGATAATGCTTTTTTTTATATTACAACCTGAATAATCACTTTCCCAACGATCTACAGTATATACCCATAGTAATTTATCAATTACATCATCGCATATTTTTTCGCCCTTAATTAATTTACTTAAAATACTGCTAGTTAATTCTTCAAATCTTTTTATATTAGATGGAACATAAAATATTAGATTTAACATTTCCGCATTATTTATTTCTGCTTTACTATACAATATTTTAAACAATTCTAACTCTTCATCTGATAGAGATAAAATATCATCTGCTACATCAGGATCATTTACAATAAAGTCTAATCTTTTTCCTAGAAATTCATATTTTGAAGAAAGAATTTTAGGTCTTAATACTTTTCCTATATCTTCATTTTTTCCCAGCAATTTTTCATATTTCTTTTTTTCTTCTTCACTAAATGGATAATCAGATAATATCTGCTTGGCAACATCATAATTATTTGTTATTTGCGCTAATTCAAGTTTTGATTCTTGAGTTTCTAATAGCTCTAAATATCGTTCTATATTTAAAATTCTTGTATGTGGAAATAATCTATCCCAATCTTCATAATAAGTTACTTTTTCTTCAAAGTATTTTAAAAAATAATTTATTGTATATAACTTGCCTTTTTCACTTAAACCATCTATAATCATTGAAATTAGTTCAATATTCTCTATTGCTAAATCTTCTCTAAAATTTTTAGCAAGAATTGGATCTCTTACTAATATTGACAATTTAAATTTACTTTCAGTTTTTTCTAAAAATTGATAATATTCAGAACATTTATCCCATAAAACACCTTTTGGTGTTTCTTCTTTTATAATTTTTGCTAATTCTTGAATTTTTTTTTCCTCATCTAGTCCTTCAAGCATTTTATTTATTTTTTCAATTTCTTCTGGCGTTTTTTTGTTCATATATTATTTTTCTCCTTTTTATATTATTTTTTTTAATTTGATTTATCCATTAAAATCATTATTATAACTATTTATATATTCCTATAAATTTCAAGCACAATATATTCTAAAATTATATTTATACATTTCTACAATATATTCTATTATATCTTTTTATCTATTCTCATCACTTTCTTGTAAATGTAAATTTATACTTAAAGTATAACATATATTTAATTTTAATTCTATGATTTTTTAAATTTAATCAAAACAATATTAAGTTTTCAATTTTTTATTAGTTCGAATTAGATAGTTGTATATATAATATTTTTTCAAGTAAAGTTTATTTGTTATCAATTTGATTATTTCTTTCTTTTATTTTATTATACATCTACAAACCATATAGTTCTTATCAAAAATCAAATATTGAAAAAAATCATGAATATATTAGAAGAATTTTTCCTAAAGTTTTTTCTTTAAACAATTTAACTGATAAACAAGTTCAAAAATCAGAAAACACAATAAATAGCCTCCACAGAAATAAATTTAAAGGGAAAATCACTTATAAAAAACTAAAGAAACATATCCATTTTTAATAGAAAAACTTAATTACAAATATATTGCTAAAGATGACGTGCTTTGACAAAAGAAAACATATTAAGTGATAATAAATGAATATAGAATATATTAAACAACCATATTACATAATTAAATATAGAAAATTTAATGAAAACAATTTTGAAGAAATGATTTCTTTATCAATTGATTTATTCAGTATTTTTAAAACAGTATATAGATGACAATCAAAATAATTTAAGAAAAAAGCAACTTATTAACTCATAAAATGCTCAATAGAATGGATGCTTTATTAATAAAACAAATACTTAATCTTTCCAGAAACTAAGTATTTAATTTAATCTTTATTATATGTTTTTGGTATATCGCTATCATCAAATAATACTATTGGTTTTTAAAAATTTATCTTATATTTCATCATTTATTTATTATAATATTTTATATTTTCTTTTAAACTTCTTGCAATCTCTGGACTAATATTATTCCTGATGAGCGTATACCAAACAGTATAGCTATTACAAATTTTTAATCAGATTTTGACAGCTCATCTGAAACTTTTTTTGAATATTTTAAAAATATCTCTTTTCATTTCATATGTATTTGTTGTAAAATTATTCCGGTAAAACACCTACAAAATTTTGTTTGCTATGATTTTTATTTTCAACTATATTAAATATTTAAGGTGTTTTACACTATTTTATAATAAAAAAGTTTAGAAAATTATGCACACTTTTTCTAAACTTTTATTTTTTGCCTAAACTTAAATTTATCTTAATCTTTCTATTTATCAATTTTAAATATAACTTGATATAAATTAACTAAATCATATTCTTCAACTTCAATTTTAAAACCATATTGTTCTATTTTAGAAGAGCAATCCCTTATTAATTTTATTACTTCTTTCCAATCTGGTTTAGAAATTGGTATCTCTTGTGATGGCATTATTGGATCAAATTGCTTTGCATAATCAGTTATTATAATTGGTTGAATCTCAGTTTTAGGAGAAACATACTCTCCGCTAGATAAACCACTTTCTGGATTATCAATTATTGGCATTGTCTCTGGCACTGGTGATAGCTCTGGTTCTGTTGATGCTTGTGGTAATTCTACTCCAAATGTTGGCATCTGTGGTTGCTCTGGTTCTGTTGATGCTTGTGGTAATTCTACTCCAA
>JAUNNO010000060.1 GCA_030531425.1 bacterium | reverse complement strand
GGTATGTTATAATTATAATTGAGGAGGATAGAAAGATGAGAAACGTAAAAAACATTTTAGGGGTTTTAGTTATTTCAATCGCATCATTTTTTTGCTTTTCAGTAGTTTCTAAAGCTCAAAATTATAATGCAGATAAAGCTATAATTGTTGTTCCTACTCCTTCAGTAGGTGACAAGGCCAGTGATTATGATACTGCTATGTTTTATGCATATAAAGTTATGAATAAAAGAGATACAAAAATTATGGGAAACAAGAAAAATGTGATTGGTATTACAGGTTGGAAGGATGAAGATGGAACTACCATAACAGGTAGTGATACTTTTAAAAATAATAAATCATATAAGCCTGTTTTTGCAGTTTACGAAGACAATGGTTTAAATCCATATGATTATTATTCAATTGTTGATAGTACAATTTTGTTTGTTAACCCTACTTATAATACAGAAAATTTTAGTAATACTGATAATGTTAAAATTGAAGAGATTGTTGCTGTTATAAACGATGATACACGTGAGAGTATTTCATATGGCGATTGGGAAGGTATTTATCCAACACAAATGGTATATGAAATTCATATAGACGCAGTTGAACCAGTTGTTGGTGAGAAGCCTAACACAGTTGCCAATTTGAGTTCTGATGTAAAAGGAGCTTTTGAAAGTGATAAAATAAATATTTCTTGGTTTGAAGATGGCAATCCTATGAATGAAGGAGATATTTTTAGAGCAGGACACACTTATACTTATAATTATTCTTCTTCAGATTATGAATTAAATGATAAGGTTGAAATTGATGTTAATGTTATTGATTTTTTTAATAACATTAATATGAGTGAAGATGAATGTTCTTGGTATTTACCATATTCTTATAAATATTTAGAAGGAACTAATAATATAACTGATATTGCTGGTGAAATTAAATCTTTAGTGTTTAAAATTGATGCTGACTATACTAAATTTGAATCTATAAAAATAGGAGATGTTGAATTAACTAGTGATGATTATGAAGTAAGTGAAGGTAGTACAGTTATTGCTTTAAATGAAAGTGGATTAAAAAAAGTAAATAATTTAAAAAAAGGCACTTATGAAGTTAAAGTTAAATTTTCTGATAGAGATGCTGAAGTTATAAGTACTTTGACATTAAATGATCCAGAGAAAAATCCATCTACTTTAGATAGTATATCATCATATATATTAATAATTATTGCATCATTGATTGGAATAATTTCTGTTTCATTATATATGAGAAAAAGATTTAATTAATAATTATTATTAAAAAAATGCAAATTTATAATGCATTTTTTTTTGTTGTAAAAAAAATTATATTTGTAAAAATTTATTGACAAAATACGTCAAATATTATATTATGGATATAATAGGAAGGAGAGATAGGATGTCAAAAAATTTAAAAACAATTATGTTAACATTTGTATTGTTAATGTCTATATTTTTTATAGGAGGTTATAAGGCAAATGCTGCCAATTATATTACATATTATGATGGTTATACAAAAGATCAATCTGGAAATGTAATGAATTCTGGAAAAGGTAGACAATCAGGAGATCCTGTAAAAATTACTGAAACTAGTAATGTGTATAATCAAACAAAGTATAAAGCTGGAATAACTAGAACTGGTTATGATTTTATTGGTTGGGCTGTAAATTGAGCAAATAGTCCATATACAGCGTTAAATCATACAGTGTCAGGTAAAGTAACAAATATTTGGCAAAAAGATGAAAGAATTGGTAAAGTAGATAATGGATGGCATGAATTAGTTGCAGTAGCGCAATGGGAAGCCAAAACATTTACTGTTAGTTTTAATGGTGAAGGTGGAACTGCCAATCCTACTTCATTAACAGTAACATATGATTCTGAATATGGCACATTACCAACAGCAACAAGAACTGGTTATAGTTTTGATGGATGGTATACATCAGCAACAGGCGGAACTAAAATAGAATCAACAACAGTTGTTAATTTAACTCAAAATACTACACTACATGCACATTGGAAAGCAAATAAGTATACAGTAACGTTTGAGGCTGGTACTGCAGAGATTAGTCCTAAAACTATAGATGAAACATATGATTCTAATTATGTTTTCCCAACCTTAACTGAAAGAGATGGTTATAATTTCTTAGGTTGGTATACTGAAGATGGAACTAAGGTAACAGTTGATGATAAAGTAAAAATAACTGAGGCTACTACGTTATATGCACATTGGTCATATGTAGTAACTACAAGTGTTATTGGTACTCACGGTCAAATATCTGGTGGTGCTAATGTTTTAGATGGTGAAGAATTTGAAATTACATTAACACCAGAAGAAGGTTATATGATTGCCGAATTTGAAATTGACGGAGTTGATAAAAAATCACTTTTAGATGGAAATTCATATACATTTGATGAAGTAACAGAACCTCATACGGTAACTGTTAGTTATACTAAAATTCCATTTGCTTTGTATGTAATTGGCGTTGATAATGCCGAAATTAATCCAACTGGAATTTTAAATCTATATTATGGTGATAGTGCTTCAATTTTTGCTAAAGCTAATCCAGGATACTTTATTAAAGCAGTAAAAGTTAATGGTAAAGCATTAGATTTAGAGTTACCTTTAGAAGATGATACAGTTAAACTTGAGAATATACAAGAAAATGCTACTGTAACATTTGAAATTGAAAAAGAAGTTTATGAAATAGTTGAAGGCGAAGATCAAAAATATGTTGATGGAAAAGATTTAACATTTAAATTTAGTGGAGATCTTGAATTATTTGTAAAATTACTTCTTAATGGTGAAGAGGTTGATGCTAAATTATATACTAAAGAATCTGGTAGTACAATAATAACATTATCAAATGATATGTTATCAAAATTAAAACCAGGCACTTATACATTAACTGCAGTATATGAAAATGGTAATACAGCAGAAACTACTTTTACAGTAGAAGAAATTAAAAACCCAGCTACTTTGGATAATATATGTTTATATGTAGGAGTAGCAGTTATCTCATTAATTGGTCTTGCTGGTATATCATTATATCTAAAAAAAAGATTTAATTAATAATATTAAAAGAAGATAAAAATTAATTATCTTCTTTTTTATGCTTCAATATGATTAAATAATATTCCTATATTTATTAATCCACATATACCTACTATTATGTATATTATTTTTGAAATTATAGATTCTCCAAAAATCCATTCTACTAAATTGAAATCGAAAAATCCTATTAATCCCCAAACAATCGCACCAATTATAGTAAATATTAAGCAAATTTTTTGTAATGATTCCATATTCTCATCCTTTCCTTATTTTTATTTTTAACATATATTTCTAAATTATTCATAATTGTTATTTTAGACCATATAATTAATTGAAAAATGAGGTGTTGAATGAAAAAAATATTTCTTTTTTTATTTCTTTTATTATTAGTTACAGGATGTGGGAAGTTTAATGAAAAAAACATAATTAATAATCTATCAAAAAAAGTAAAAAATTTAGATTCTTATCACTTGACAGGAACATTGGAAATATATAGAAATGAGGAAAAATACACATATAGCGTGGAATCGTCATATAAGAAAGATGATTTATATAAGGTAGATCTAATAAATAAGAATAATAATCATGAACAAATAATTTTAAAAAATGAAGAAGGTATATTTGTCATAACTCCAACATTAAACAAGAGTTTTAAATTTCAAAGTGATTGGCCATATAATAATTCGCAAATATATTTACTTCAACCAATAATAAATGATTTAAATAATGATTCAAAAAGCTCTTGTGAAAAAACATCTTCAGGTTATATATTGAAAAGCAAAGTAAATTATTCATCTGAAAAAGATTTTAATTCACAAAAAATTTATTTAGATAAAAATAAAAATATAGTAAAAATAGAAGTATTAGATAATTTAGAAAATGTAAAAATGAGTTTAAATATTATAGATATAGATTATAAAGCAAAATTTGATAATGATTATTTTAATGAAGAAAAATATAGTAAATCTTTAAAAGAAAAAAATAATAATAAAGAAAAAGAATCATCTTCGGTAGAAGATATTGTATATCCTATGTATGTTCCTATAGATACAACATTATCAGGTCAAGATGTTGTAAAAACTGATGTAGGTGAGAGAGTAATACTAACCTTTAGTGGGGAGTCACCTTTTACTGTAGTACAAGAGAATATTTCAGATGATGATGTTATAAATTTTGTATATGGTGATCCTTACTTAATTTTAGACACAGTAGGTTCTATAACTGATTATTCTGTTTCTTGGATTAGTAATGGAATAGAGTATTCTGTCTTATCTGACACCCTGGATGTAGATGAACTATTAGAAGTAGCACAATCAATAAATGTTAAAGCTGTAGCAAAATAATTTTAATATAATAAAATATGTGTTATAATAATAGTGGTGATACAAATGAAGAAGGCAAAGATAAAAAAAATAGATAAAATAGAAAAAGAAGAAGTGTTAAAGAGCGAATATTCTTTAAAAAAATTATTATTAATTATATTAGTGGTTTGTGTTGTGCTTGGAATTTTCTATTTTATAACAGTTTTAGTGGTTAAACCAAATAATATTATTAAAACTGATAATTTAATAACTGAAATAAATGCAGAAAAAATAACTTTTAATCAATTATTTACTAGACCAGAAGAAAAGTATTATGTACTAGCGGTTAAGAAGAGCCTACATGAGAATAATTATTCTAAAGAGAATTATATTGATTTATATAATAAATATATTGAAGATTATAAATCTAGAGAAAATTCATTAAAATTTTATATTATAGATTTAGATGATGCATTTAATAAAAATTATATTTCAGAAGAATTAAGTATTACAGATAATGTAGATAACTTAAAATTGAATGATGAAGTATTATTTAAAATAAACAATAAAACTATTGAATCTTATTATGCTGGTAAGGATAGTATAATAAATGAATTATCAAATTTAAAGAAGAGTTAATTCTCTTTTTTAGTATATAAAAAAATAATTATATTATACTAATAATGGTGATAATATGACATTATTGTTTATGTGTTTAAAAATATTTTTTGCAAGACTTGTTGATGTTTCTTTAGGAACATTTAGGACAATTAATACAGTGAAAGGTAAAGATTTATATGCTGCATTAATTGGTATAGTTGAAATAACTGTTTGGTTTTTGATTGTTAAAGAAGCACTTAATACAACAAATAATAGTTTTTGGATAGTATTTTCTTATGCGATGGGTTTTTCAGTTGGAACATATATTGGGGGCAAAATTTCTAAAATATTTATTAAATCAAATTTAGAAGTTCAAGTAATATTATCAAATAAAAATGATAATTTAATTAATCTTATAAGAGATAGGGGTTATGGAATAACTGTAATAAACTCAAATAATAACAAATACATGTTATATATAAATATAAAAGATAAATCTTTACAAGATTTAAAAAAAATAATAAATAAAAATGACAAAAATGCATTTATTGTAGTAAACGAAACTAAATATGTAGAAAATGGGTATTTTAGTATGAATAAATAAATATAATTA
>JAUNNO010000059.1 GCA_030531425.1 bacterium | reverse complement strand
TATAAAGAAAAATAGCGAGGTAAATTTATTCACCAACACTATTTATTATAGAACCTATTTAACAAGTAATTTTACTTGTTTTTTTCATATAATTTAATATGAAAAAAATATATTATTTATTTATATTTATAATTATTACTTGCTCTATTACTTTTGTTAATGCTAAAAATAATACAAGTAATCTAAGTTTGATTGGTAAGGTCATATATATAGATGCAGGACATGGAGGTCTAGATCCTGGAAGTACATATGGTAAAATTTATGAAAAAGATATAAATTTAAGTATTTGTAAAAAATTACAAAAGGTGTTAGAAGAAGAAGGCGCTATAGTTTATATGACAAGATATGATGATTATGATCTTTCTATAAATAATACTAACGGAAGAAAGAAAAGAGATTTAAATAATAGAGTAAAAATAATAAATGATTCTAATGCTGATATGTATATATCAATACATTTAAATTCAATTTCATCTAGCAAGTGGAGTGGGGCTCAAGTATTTTATGATGATGTAAATAATAATAATTATAGTTTAGCTTTAATTATTCAAAATAGACTAAAAAAAGATTTAAAAACTAATAGAAAAGTTAAAGAAATAAAAAACATGTTAATGAATAGAAAAATAACTATACCAGGAGTGCTAGTAGAAGCTGGCTTTTTATCAAATTCAAATGATAGATATTTACTTAAACAGTCAGATTATCAATATAAAATTGCAAGTAGTATAAGAGATGGGATAATAGAATATTTTAATGGCAATTAATTTGTATATATGATATAATTTTTATAGTATTGGAAGTGGCTTATGTTAGAACAAATTTTTGATATTAACACATTTAATATATATAGTGATGAAGAAAATTATTATTTTTTTAGAGCATTAAATAATGCTGATCATAATGATATAAAAACTGGTATTACATCAGATGAAAAAGGAGATATCCTAAGAGTTAGAACTGATTTTGAAAGATATAAAGATACTCCTACATATTCATATGATGATGATTTATCACTTAAACAAATACTAGATCATATAAAAGAGCATCATAGAACAGATACAAATTGTATTTCAGTGACTAGTAATGCCAATGCAGCTATAACATATGGTAGAAAGTTTTATCATGATGAATATGTTATTGTTAAGGTTCCAAAAAAAGAACTTGGAAAAAGAGTATATAATGCTGGGTTATATATGCTTGAAGAAATTAATAAAAGAATAAATGAAATAATAAAAAATGACCCTTCTATTGATTATTCAAAAAAAACAATTTTAGACTTTGTAGATAGTATACAAACTAAAGAGCAATTAGAAAAAATAAAAAGTACTATTTTAACAAAAGAAGATGATTCTTTATCACTTTTTCAAGATGGATTAATTAAAAATTTTACAACTTCCCTTAATTATTTATCTTTAAATGAAGAACAGAATTTACAAAAGGATAAAGTTATATTAAAACTTGATTTAATTAATAGGCAAATACTTCCAAAAACATCTAATAAACTTTTAATACAAACAATAGGTCTTGCATTTTCTTCATTAGAACTTATACATTATAAAGATATTACAAAAGAAGAAATAATAGCTGTGCCTAGGGAGTTTGTTGATATTTTAGCCATACTTCAACAAATGCCAAAAAACTTGCAATTTATAGATGAAATTAAAAATATTGTAATTGATAAAATACAAAATATAAAATTAAATGGTGAATATAATTATGATGATTTTAATGTTACTATTAAAGATTTAACAATGGATAGTATGTATGATATTACTGAAGGCAGGGTTAGTTATAAAAAAGCATTAGATTTATATAAAAAAGCATTTTATATAGCTAAATCTAGAATAAGAGCAATTAATAGTGCAAATATATTAAGAAAAATATTAAATAATGATAAGTATGAAGATACTATTAAATATATAGAAAAAAATGGATATGGTATAGAAACAGAAATAACTACTAGAGCATCTAAGGATTTATTACAAGTATCAGAATCAATTAGTTTAGAAATAAGTAACGAAGAGAAAATTTTAGTAGACTATTTAACTAAATTAGATATTAATACTTTATATTATATAATGAAAAATCCTAAAGCAACAATTAAATACTTAATTAATGAATTTTTAGATACAAAAGTAGATACTGTATCTATGCAAGAAGAAGACTTTATTGCGAATGCACTAGTAGATAGTATAGATTTGTCTAGATTTAATATAAAGGCCTCCTTAAATGATAGTCAAAGAAAAGACATTCTAGAAGCTCTCAAATCTCATAAATTTTTAGAAGTATATTATAATTTAAAAGATTTGGGTGTAAGCGAAAAAGACATTACTAATGTATTATTTACTAATATAATAAAAAATAAAAATGATATCAATTTAAAAGATACATTTACTAAAGAAGAATTAGAATATTTTGTTGGGTATAATAGGATTAAAAATACTAAATTAGAATTATATCCACATCAAAGAGAAGCTGTAGAAAATATAGATGATATTTTTAAAACAAAAAATTTTACTTCAGCAATTATGGCAACAGGGTCTGGTAAAAGTTTTGTAGCACTATATGAGATGTTAAAATTTCAAAAATTGATAAAAGAAAAGGGTAGAGATGCTAAAATATTATATTTAGCTCCTAATGATACAATATTATATCAATTAAAAGGATATATAAAAGAATTTTTTAATCCGGAACAACATATTGGAGATAGCTTAGATAAAGTTATACATAGATTATTTCCTGGCTTGGTATTAAGTACATACCAAAATTTAAAAGATGTTAATAGGCTTCCAAAAGATATAAAAGCAATGTTCAAAGAAAATTTTGACTTTATAGTATTTGATGAACTACATAGAACAGGTGCTATAGAATGGAAAGAATATGTTGAAAAATTATTAAAATATCAAAATGACAATACTAAAATATTAGGTATTACAGCAACTCCTGAAAGAGATGTGGATTTACGTGACATGGCAGATCATTGGGCACAAGTATTTGGATATACAGATGAAGAAATAATATTAGAAAAACATATTGCTAAAAAATTAGACTTAGTAGATGCAATTAAGTCTAGAAAAGTAGTTAATCCAAGAGTTGTTAACTGTATGTATTCGCTTATCACAGATGGAACAATGGATGAAATGAAGTTTTCTATAGATAGTATTAAAGATGAAAACCTAAAAAAAGAAGAATTAAAAAAATATGAAGAATTAAGAAGAGAAGTAGAAAATTCAAGTGGAATAGAGAAAATAATAGGGGAAAATTTAAAGTCAGATGGTAAATATATAGTATTTTTACCAATAACTAAAAAAAATGATGGAACATATGAAGATGAAGATGGAAACCAAGTAGATAAATCTACTGCTGAAAGAGTCGTTAAAGATTATCAAGCGTTATTTAATCAATATTTATTTAGTTATGAATATTTAAATGATTCTAAAAATCATATTAGATATATATATAATAAAATAACTAATAATGAAGAATTGACTACTGATGATAAAAAATATTTATTAAGTGAAAAAGAAAATATACTTCTTTTAGCTAAAATAAATATTCCTAATAAACCTTCTGCACTTAATACAGAAACAAATATAATAGCTGATACTATAATAAATAAAATGGGATGGATTACTTTAACTAAAGAAGATCAAACTCATAATTTAAATTTAAAAATGAAAAATAGTGTGGAAAATTATTCTATATTAGGCAGTTATGGTAAGAAAAATGAAGGTATAATAGAAAAGTTTAGAAATTCAAAAACTCCTAAATTAAAATTAATGTTTGCTATGAATGTATTAAATGAAGGAACACATGTAGGAGATGTTAATGGCATAATATGGTTAAGACCATTAGATGCTAACTCAAAAATACTTTATTTACAACAATTAGGTAGATGTATTAGGGCAATTAAACCAGGAGAAGTCATTAAAGATGAAGATTTACCTTTAGTATTAGATTTAGTAAATAATACTTTAAAAGTTAAATTAGATAAAGGAGAAATTAAAGAAAGTGTAGATTTAAATAATTTAATAGAAGCTAGTTATTGGATAGAAAATAATAATAGATATCCAAATATAGATAGTGATGATTCAAATGAAAAATTAATATTAAAAACATTAATAAAAATTAAATCAAAATATTTAAAATATTTATTAGATGAAGACTTATTAAAACAAAAAAATGTTAATACAAAATTAATCATTCAAGAAATAATAAAAGTAGCAACTAATATAGATTTATGGAATACAGATATACCTAGTATAGAACAAAAAGAAGTTCAAAAAAAATTAAAACTTGAAGATAAAAATGATAGCTTAATAAATTACTTTAATATTACTGGAATATCTCGTAGGTTTTTAGAATTAAGTGAGGAAGTTGAAAAATATGATAATAGCTGGGATCAATATTATAATTTAGCTCAAAACTATTATAACTACTATCATAATTTAAGTATCCCATATAGTTTTACGACAAAGGATGGAGTAACTAAAAGCAAAGAAAAAAGTATTGCAAGGCTAGGTAAATGGGTTTCACGTCAAAGGCAGGATAAAAAAAATAAAAAGTTATCAGAAGAGAAAATAAAACGATTAGAATCTATAGGAATGATTTGGGATTCACTTGAAGATAAATGGGAACAAAATTATAGTTTGGCTCAAAGATATTATAATCATTATCATAATTTAAAAGTTCCCCAAAATTTCACAACAAAAGATGGAATAACAGAAACCCAAGATAAAGGTGCTCTAAATTTAGGAGTTTGGATATCTACTCAAAGGGAGAATAGAAAAAATGGAATTTTATCAAAATATAGAACAAAACGATTAGAATTGATAGGAATGATTTGGGATTCACTTGAAGATAAATGGGAACAAAATTATAGTTTAGCTCAAAGATATTATAATCATTATCATAATTTAAAAATTCCCGGAAAATTTATGACAAAAGATGGAGTAACTGAAACCGAAGAAAAAGGCTCTCTAAAGCTAGGAAAGTGGATATTAACTCAAAGGGAGAATAGAAAAAATGGAACTTTATCAAAATATAGAACAAAACGATTAGAATTGATAGGAATGATTTGGGATTCACTTGAAGATAAATGGGAACAAAATTATAGTTTAGCTCAAAGATATTATAATCATTACCATAATTTAAAAATCCCTGGAAATTTCACAACAAACGATGGAATAACAGAAACCCAAGATAAAGGTGCTCTAAATTTAGGAAATTGGATATCTACTCAGCGAAAAAATAAAAAACTTGAAATATTATCAGAAGATAGAATAAAACGATTAGAATTAATAGGAATGCTTTGGGATTCACTTGAAGAAACTTGGGAACAAAATTATAGTTTAGCTCAAAGATATTATAATTATTATCATAATTTAAAAATTCCCGGAAAATTTATGACAAAAGATGGAGTAACTGAAACCGAAGAAAAAGGTGTTCTAAATTTGGGAAGTTGGTTATCTACTCAAAAATATAGTAAAAAAAATGGAACTTTATCAGAAGATAGAATAAAAAAATTAGAATCAATAGGTATAGTCTGGAATTCTTATGAAGATAAATGGGAACAAAATTATAGTTTGGCTCAAAGATATTATAATCATTAT
>JAUNNO010000058.1 GCA_030531425.1 bacterium | reverse complement strand
TAATAGAGTTACTTGCCGTAATAGTAATACTAGCAATAATAGCTCTAATAGCAGTTCCAATAATAATAGATATTATTGAAGACTCAAAAAAAGAAGCACTAAAAAGGAGTGCAGAAAATTATTTAAAAGCAGTAGAGTTAGCTATTGCAAAAGAAAACTTGAATGGAGAGTTTAATCCAAATAGTTGTACTATAGAATCAGGAATAACAAGATGTGATGGAAAAACTTTAAATGTTTCAGTAGATGGAGAACTACCAGATAGTGGTACTATAATACTAACAGATGGAATAATTGTAAGAGATTCATCAACAAGTCTAAAATATAGTGCAGGGGCATTAACATATGAGTCCGGTAAACTAGTAATAAAAACAGTAAGTTATATAGATTTAGCAAATATTTGTAAAGTAGAAGATGCAAATGTAAATGACACTATAGATGTAGGAGAAAAGGCAACATGCCAAGTAAATAATGAAAAGAATTATACATTTTATGTATTAAGTAGGGAAGGATCTAATGTAAACTTAATATTAGATAGAAATGTATACTATAATTCAGATTCAGATTATGGTCTTGCAGATGAAACAAATAAAGGATTAGTTGCATGGATATCAAAAGAAGATTATGTATCATCAGGAGGAACAATAAATGAAGAAGATATGAGGTGTTCGATGGCGGGAATTTGTTCTAATAATGAATATGGGCCAGTAACTGCATTAACATATTTATATAATGCAACAAAAAATTGGACAAATGTACCAAATATAAATTTAAATTATACAGATAATGAAAATAGAGGAATTACAGGAGATTATGGATACACAGGAATTGAAACAACATCAGGAGTAACAAAAATAAAAGATAAGAGTGGAAATTATGTTACAGGATTTGAACTAACAAACTTAAAAGCAAGATTACCAAAATATAGTGAAGTATCTGCTGCAAATGGAACAAATAGTTATTTATATGATAATTTAGATTTAAGTATGTGGATGATGGATCAATCATATAAACCAGAAAACTATATTACAGGAATATACGGATACTGGAGCTTGGCTTCTAGTCCCACTAATACCAGCTATGCCTTCTATGTCAACGACATCGGCAATGTGAGCAGCATCTTCGTTGACGCTGCGCTCGATAATGGCGTGCGCCCAGTTATAACTCTAAACGCTTAACTCTTTCATGGTAAAAGAGTAGGCTAATGTAAACAGATATATCAACAAATAGGCTAAACAAATAAAAACAAACAAAGGCAATTCTATTAACTTGTTAATAGGATTGTATGGGGCAAGCTTGACTTGCCCAAACTCCCAAAAAGTATTAACTTTTAAAAGTTTTAAATGTTAAAATAAAAACTGATAGAAATATCAAAGTTAAAAATTGATAATTTTTATCAGTTTTTTGTATCTTTGATATGTTTATAATGATTATAAATTGTAAAATAAAAAGTCATAAATATTTTAAAGTTAAAAAGTCATAACTTTAAGATGTTTATGACTTTTCATATTGACATTTACAATGATGGCAGAATGCACGAATATATAAAAGGTAAAATAGTAAGTCAAGAAAGTAGTTACATGTTTTAGAAAATAATGATATAGGATATTTAATATATGTTGCCAATCCATATTCATTTGATATTGATAAAGATTATGCAAGAAAAATGTATAAAGAAGAATGGTAAAAAGCAAAAAAAAGATGGCACAAAGGAGAAAATATTAAATTATTATGAAGATTATTAATTGGAGGCATAATGAATAATTTAGATGGAAGTTTAATATCACTTAGGATTTAGAATTAATTCAAATAAAAAAGATAACTATCTTTTTAATATTGATAAATTATATTAATTAATATATAATTTAATTGGGTGGTTTTTATGAATCAAATAGTAGAATTATTAAAAAGTAAAAATTATCAGTTATCTAAAGAATTATTATTTAATTATAAGAAGTTAAATATATCAGAACAAGAATTAATAATAATAATTTATTTAGATAATCAACAAGATAACATTTATAATCCTAAAAAAATAAGTGATGATTTGAACATTGAGTTTAATAGTACTCTTGAATTTATAAATAAGTTATGTGAAAAAGGAATATTAAAATTAGAAATGGAAAAAATTAATAATGTTAGAAATGAAGTAATTTCTATGGATTTATTATATGAGAAATTAGCTTTTTCCCTAACACAAGATAGTCCAAAAGATGAAAGTAATATATATGATATATTTGAAACAGAATTTGGAAGGACATTATCACCAATGGAATTTGAAATAATAAATGGATGGTTAAATATAGGGTATAGTGAAGAACTTATAAAAATGGCATTAAAAGAAGCAACTTATAATGGAGTTAGTAATTTAAGATATATAGATAAAATAATATATGAGTGGGATAAGAAAGGTATAAAAACAAAAGAGGATGTAGAAAAAAATAGAAAAAGTTTTAAAAATAATTCTTCTAAAAACAAAGAATTATTTGATTATGATTGGTTAAATGATACAGATAACTAATTATTTAGATGAATTATTTCCAAATCCTCGTTGCGAATTAAATTATACAAAAGATTATGAATTATTACTAGCAGTTATGATGAGTGCGCAAACTACAGATAAAAGAGTAAATGAAGTAACAAATGTTTTATTTAAAAAATATAAAACTTTAAAAGATATAAGTAAAGCTAAGCTAGAAGATGTAATAAATATTATAAAACCAATTGGGACATATAATAAAAAAGCTTTAAATATAATTAATATATCCAAAAGATTATTAGAAGATAAAAATGGTATTGTTCCAAATGATAGAGCTTATTTAGAATCTTTGCCAGGAGTAGGCAGAAAAACTACAAATGTGGTTTTAAGTAATTTATATAATGAGTCTTGTATAGCGGTAGATACACATGTTTCTAGGGTAAGTAAAAGACTTGGTATAGCTGAGTTAGATGATGATGTTTTAACTATAGAAAATAATTTAAATAAAAAATTTCCAAAAGAAAAACTTTCAAGCTTACATCATCAGTTAGTATTATTTGGAAGATATTATTGTAAAGCAAAAAATCCAAAATGTGATGATTGTAAGTTAAAAGATATATGTAAAAATAAATAACTATATTAATTATTATTATCATAAAGTAAAACAAAAAGGACTTACTAATGTAAATCACAGTTTATCAATATTTGTATTAAAAATTATTTATAAATTTTATAACTTTTATGGTTCAGTTAATTTTGAATCATTTTTTATTAGAATTTTATGTTTTATATTTTTGTTTTCCTGATAATCAAAATTATAATCTTCAAGGTTATGATATAAATTCATAAATGTTACATTAAATGGATTATATCTACTACCACTATTACAAAATCTTACACAAAATTTTTGTGGAAATTCTATATTTTTTTTAAATAAAATTTTAAATTCTTCATTATTAATTTTACTTATAGTAACACTACTTGATAAATCATAGACCTCATTATCTGAATGCCATATTATTTTATTATCTTTAAATAATTGTTTTTGAATATCAGATGTAAATATTTTATGTTTATTTATTATTTTGTTATCTTTTGAATTTAGAAATGGCTCATTATCTTTTATACAATTAAATAAATTATCAAATAAAGAAAATATAAAATTATTTTCTTTTGTTATAGTAAATTCTTTATAAAGTTCATCAGTAATATCTAAAATACACCAATATAAATCAAGATTATTTGAAAAATACATTTTAAAGCATCCTTCTTGAGTTGTTATATCATAAATATTATATCCAAAAGTATTTTTGTATTTTTCTATTTGTAACATCAAATCACCAAAACAATTATATTAAAATTAATCTTTTAAGTCAAATGTTTAAGAAGAAAATTGATATAATAAGTATTGATGCAAATATATTCCATATTATGTAAGGTATTAATAATTTAGATGATGTTTTGTTATAAGTTTTTGCTTCACTATACAAATATAGTGAACTAATTAAAACAATAATAGTATCAACTAAAGCTAAAAATGGACTTTTAACTATAAAAAATAAAAATGTAAATACTTGATTAGAAAAATAATTTATTAAAAGAGATTTGTTTAAATCTTTAGTATTTTTATAATTATTATCTTTATATATTAAGTAAAGACTTATAGCTATTAAAATATAAAGAACAGTCCAAACAATAGGGAATATTATACTAGGTGGAGCAAAAAATGGTTTATTTAAACTTTTATAATAAATTGTATCTGTTTTAAATATTAATCCACCTAAAAACCAAGGTAATAGTAATATAAGAAACTTAAATATTTTTTTCATGTTTCACCTCTTTACATATTATGATAAAAGTATTAAAATATTAATATGGAGGAAAAAATGAACGTTACTTTAACAAAAAATGATGAAATAGTAATGAAATTATTACATTACTTTATAACTATACAAGGTTATAATCCAGTTGTATTACATGGAGCTAAAGATGAAATCTGGCTTGAAAATAGTGGTGCGGATTATAAAATAATAAGAATTGTTTCTAATTATATACATAATGATGAACAACTTGATTTTGATATATTTAGAACTAAACAAATTCTAAAAACTATAAAAAAGAAAATGTTTTCATTTAAAATGGATACATTAAGTATATTTGTAAATTTAGGTGAAAATGTCAATTTAGATAGTAAAGATTTTAATAATATAAAATGCGCTGATGTGAAACAAATAAAGGATTTATCAAAATATTCTTTTATAATAAATGAGTTCCCTAATATTTTAGAAGTTGAAAATACAAAAGAAGAAGGTCTTCAATTATTTTTAAAACTAACTGAGGATATAAATAAGAAAAACTATGAAGAGACAAAAAAAGCAGAAGAAGTATTTTCAAAGAAAAAACCTATAATGACATATATTTTTATGGGTATATCTATAGTTTTATATATTCTAACTTTTCTAAGTTCAACTAATTTACTTGAACTTGATCCTAATGTGTTATATAGATTTGGGGCTTTAGTTAACCTAAATTCAATTGGAAATAATTACATAGAATTATATAGACTTATAAGTTCGATCTTTTTACACGGAGGCCTTTTACATCTTCTATGTAATATGTATTCCTTGTATATTATAGGTCCACAACTAGAAAGCTTTTTTGGAAAACTTAAGTATTCTATAATATTTATAGGTTCAGGAGTAATAGGTAATTTGCTTTCACTTGCTTTTTTACAAGATACTTATGTATCAGTTGGAGCTAGTGGAGCAATATTTGGATTAATGGGTGCATTAGTTTACTTTGGATATCATTATAGAGTTTATTTAAGTGGAGTAATTAAAACTCAAATAATACCTTTAATATTAATAAATTTAGCTTTAGGTTTTATGATAACAAGTATAAATAATTTAGCTCATATAGGTGGACTTATAGGAGGATTTTTACTAGCTAAAGCAATAGGTGTTAAATATAAAAGTGAAAAATCAGATATAATTAATGGAGTTATAATGACATTAATTTTTGTAGTTTTTCTAATTTATTTAGCATTCTTTAGATAAAATAATAAAATGTAAAGAACAAGCAAGTTTTCATGATTTATGAAAAAATGACTTGTTTTTTTTTTTTTTTTGCGATAAAATAATAATGTAAAATACGAGGAGGTA
>JAUNNO010000057.1 GCA_030531425.1 bacterium | reverse complement strand
ATCATTTGATGGGATTTCATCAGTTATTACTTGAGGTAAATATCCTATACTTTTATTGTTTAAATTAATAGTACCACTTATAGGTTCTAACTCATTTAATATTAATTTAAATAAAGTAGACTTACCTGCCCCATTAACTCCAATAATTCCTACTTTATCATTATTATTTAATAAGACTGAAGCATTATCAAATATTACTTGTGTTCCAAAATTCATACTAAGATTTTCTATATTCAAATGTATCAGTCCTTTCATAATATTATTACTATTAATCTATATTAATATCATTATACAATCTACCAGATATTGATCTCGAATCTGATGAATTTTTTATATATAATTTCACACCTTCTCTAGTTAATCTAGAAAAAAGTTTTTTTACCTCATTATACGTTATTGGATCATTATTTAAATTCCTAGATACATAATTTATGTGTCCATCAAATAATGGCATTTTAACTTCACCCCAATCAGTTTCAATAAGCCCAACAATTGAAAATAAAGATTTTGTATTATCTCTAGTTGCTAAAAACCAATCAGAATAAGTATATTCTCCTACTCTAAATATACCAACATCAAATTTTGTTTTTTGAATTCTTTTATTATATTTTGATGCACCACTAATAGAATCTTGAACTTTTTTACTCATAAAATAATTATAAAATAAAGGAAATTTTTCTCTTATAGTTTCTAGAGAGTATGGCTCTTTAGATCCATATTCATAAGGATATATACAATAGTATTTCGTATTTTTAATTTCATTATCTTTTATATTATCAGATTTTATATATGGATATACAATTTCATTTTCTAAGTTAACAGTATTATTAGATCGTTTTTGTCTCCCATTTATCGTTTCATAATAATAAAAGCAAGACACTTTATTATTAATTTTATTTTTAAATTCTAACAAATAATACCCACCTTTAACCAAACTAATGCCACTATGAAACTCTAATTCATTATGTCCTAATACTTTTTCTATCTCTTCATAATCTTTTGAGTCAACAACTATAAAATGATTATTAAAACTACCTGAATTTGTAAACGCAAATTTTTTTAAATTACCCTTTCTCTCATAAACTTCAGTATTATAATTTTTCTTAAATGAAAAAAAATATTCACCAAAATCAAGAGTTACAGGATTAAATGGTTTTTCTGTTTTATCATTCCACCTAATTACTTTATTCAAATAATATTTTTCACCTGTTGGTAATTCCATATTTCTAAATCCTTCAAATGATTTATTAAATAAAATAGAATCTGGCATTATAAAACCCAATGCACCATCTTTAGACAATCTTTCCCTTACGGTAATGAAAGTAATTAATGCAGCTATATTTAAATCTACTCCTCCAGAATTAGTATCTTTAGAAAAAATTCCATCTACTCTACAATTTTTCTTTATAAGTAATTTATACGTATCAGGAAGATTAGACCACCTAACCCAAGGTGGATTTCCAACAATAGCATCAACATTTCTAATAGAACCACTTTTCAAATAATTGCCAATTAATTTTAACCATATCGAATTCAAATTTTTCTTTTCTAAATCTATTAAGGTTTTTATTAATTTATCATAATAAACTGACAATTCATCATAATGAAATGATTTATAACTTTTAATTATTTCTATTGATTTTTCAAAACTCTGATTTTTTATTTGATATTCAATCTCATCTAAAATTTGGAAAAACCTCAACTCATTTACTACATCCTTTGAAAAAACAAATTCTATTGTTTGATGATCGTGTATTGAAGTTGTTAATTCATATTCAAAACATTCAACTTCATTTATTTTAGTTAATGATGGAAAATAAGTAGAATCACCCAAATATATTGGTATTTCAAATGGTTTTGATAAATCAAAATTATTTATTAAATAATTTATTTTTGAAGTTAATACGGCAAGAGGATTAATATCAATACCGTATACATTATTTATTCCTTTATTTAAAGCATAAATAACAAAAATTCCACTTCCACAAGTTGGATCAAGAAGTTTTATATTACTATTTTTATTTTCAATCATAGATAATGTATTATCAACAATATCTTTAGCTAAATATAAAGGTGTGTAATATTCTCCCATAGAATGTCTTACCCAAAAAGGAAAAATATTCTCATAAAATTTAATAAATAATAAATTAATTTTATTAGTTTCAACCGTAGCTATATCACATGTTAAATTATATAAATCCAAATACTCTTCTTCCTTAAATTCATTTAAATACCAAGAAAAGAAATCACCATCAATTAAATTTAAAATATTATGTTCTTTATATAGTTCATTTGATTCTATTTTCAAGAAAAAATCTTGATAAAATTTAGGTTTTTCTTGCGCCGTTTTAGTTTTATTTAAAATAATTTTATACAAAACTAGTTTTAAAACTATTGAATAATATGTTTGTATAGAAAACAGAGCTTTATATTCTTTTTCTACACTATCAATTTTGCTATCTAAAAGTTCTGTATAAAACTTTAATGCATCACCTTTTTTTTGTTTATTTAGTAAATCATGATCTTCTGATAAATTAAATAATTTCTGCCATTCATTATAAAATAATTTGGTTTTTTCATTTGTAGAATTAATTAATTTATTATATATTTTTTTAATTATATTTTTATTTGATTCTAAGCCTAATAAATCATTTATATTATTAACAGTTAATATCAATTTTTCTTTGTTTGAAATTATATCACAAATATATTTAATCTGTTCTAAATTAATCTCACCAGAAAAAGATTCATCTATTATAAAATCTTTTCTTTCATAAGAATAATTATATATTTCAATTACTTTACCATTAGTTAAAATACCCCAAGAATAAGTCCCTAAATCATTTAAATAATTTTTCAATTGATTTCTGTGTTCATCTTTTAAATTAACACTTGGCTTTTTATATTCAATAACAAAATTTTCATATTTAGAATCAATAAATTGTCTTGAAGATGTTTTAACTTCGTTTCTAAAAGTTATACACATATTATATTTTTCTTTTAAATAATTTTTAATATCTTCATTTAATGACTGTCTAACATCTTCTTCTGATATGAAATCCCCTTTTGCGATTCTTAACTGTAATCTTTCTAAATTAATAAAAACCTCCATGTTTACCTCCTTATTTAACTAATATAATTATATCATAATTTATTTAAAAAAAACAAAATCAATATGATCTTGCTTATAATAATTTTAGTTTTTTTAAAAACTCATAATACTTTATAATTTTTTTACTTTAACATTTAATTTTTCTATGTCTATTTTTTCAATTTGATTTGATTTATAATTTCTTTTTATTAAATGATCATCATAATAATCATCCTTTTCATATATATTCATATCAATAATGCCTTGTGGATTTACTAAAATATTAACAATTTTAAGCTCTGACATATTTGTGCCATAAAAGCCATAAAAATCAGGAATATTTTCATAATTTTCATACATAAATTTTTTATACTCATTTGCAGATAATGTAAAATTATCAAAAAATTTTTTTGATATAGTAGTTTTTATTTCATAGGCTATTGATTTATCTATAGACTTATCAATCACAAAAAAATCATATCCAAAACCATCTCCTACTTCATTACTTAACCATATAATATGTAAATTATCATTTGCTGATTCTAAAAATTCTTTAAATAATAATTCTCCATATTTCCCAATGATATGAAACATATCATTTCTTTTTTCATATGTTTTATATTCATTTATATTTTTGTACATATGTAAAAAAGAATTTCTAATTTTTTCTTCATTTTCATAATTATTAATTGTAAATATTTTAGGATTTTTATAAAATGAATTAATAGTGGGACATTCTTCTTTTATAAACGAATAAGCAGCAGCTATATTATCTTCAAAATTACAAAAATTATTAAAAATTTCTTTATCATTTTTATCGTCTAATATATCTAAATTATCATAACCTACCTCATACATATTAACCTTGTTAAGTAAAAAATACATAAGCTGGCAAAAATCACCTTCTTGAATATCAAACGCAGTATACTCTTTTTCTGAATCTTCATACAAAAAAACATTTGTAAAATTTTTAAATAATAAATAATCAAATCTAGGATTAGATTCATTAACATATCTATATGGAATATTAATAAATTTATAAATTTCATCTAATTCCATGTATTCATCCGATCTAAAAATATATTGATAATCAATTTCCAATACATCAAAATAAGTAAATCCCCTTACAAATTTTGCAACTTTTTTGGCCATTTTTGATATATATATTTTTAATTTTATATCAAAAACATTCCACTCTTCATCATATGGATTTTCAACTTTATAATTACGTAAATTATTTAAATGTTTAAAAAAGACATTAATATTATTTGATACCTTAATTCCATATTTAGAATACATAAATCCACTCTCTAAATAACTATATATATATTTGAATGAATTTTCTGGCTTTAACATATTGATCAACTCCGTTGATGCATATTATATCACAATTAAAGTTATATTCAATATATTTATTTTATATGATTTTCATTAAATAGACCAACTTTTAATCATTAAATTATTCTAAATATAAAAAGTGTCGTTGACTTGACACTTTTCCAAATTTAAATTTTATTATATACTAGGTTAATTATAATATTAAATAATCAAATAATAAATCCTAGATATAATTTATTATTTTTTATTTGTTTTTAAAACATATTTGAAAAACAAACCCGCAAGAATTGCTCCTAATAATGGAGCTAGTATAAATACCCAAACTTGACTTAAAGCAGTTCCACCTTGAAGAAGTGCTGGAGCAAGGCTTCTTGCAGGATTTACAGATGTACCTGTAAAATTAATGCCTAATAAATGAACTAATGTAAGTGTTAAACCAATAACTACTCCTGATATTTGTGTATTTTCTTTTTTATCAGTAACACCTAAAATAGTAGTCACAAATATAAATGTTAAAATAGCTTCAACTAATATTGCTATCCAAGCATTTGTAGCAAGCTGACCTACACCATATCCATTAGCACCTAGTACCTCTGTACTACCTAGGCATAATGCTAATAATCCTGAACCTGCTAAAGCACCTAGTATTTGAGATATTACATATTTAATTAATTCTTTTAATTCCATTTTACCTGCTATAAAAAAACCCAATGATACCGCAGGGTTGATATGACAACCTGACACATTACCAATAGAATAAGCCATAGCAACTATAACAAAGCCAAATGCAAGTGATGTAGAAACTAAATCTCCACCAGTAATAGCAGCAACTCCACATGCTACTAGCGTTAATACTAATGTTCCAACAAACTCTGATATATATTTTTTCATAAATTCACCTCCCATTCTTTTAAAAATATAACATTAATGATATCTTAATACAATTATAGCATATTTTCTTTAAATAATTCATAAATTTTTCATTATAAAGTAATTTATTTATTATTAAATTAACTATTGACTAATTTAAAAAATTAATTTATACTTATAATGGTATGGTAACATACCAAGTATTCTTTATGTCATTTATATTATAAATAATATAAAGGATACGCAACCAAAACCCCCTGAAGAAGAAACGAAAGTTTCTTCATTTTTTGTTTTAACCAGTATTTATAAGGGATTGTACGATTTTATCGCTTACAACTTTCTCATAAAAACTACAAAATAACTACAATTTAGATACAATAAACTACTATTAGGTATTATAATTACTGACTTTAAGAGCTTGTATCTAACTACAATAAAATTACAATTTTTCAGTAATAACTTTTAAACCGTAATAGTTATTGAGATATAATCTGGACCTAAAAATAGGTCTTTTTGTTTGCTCTTGTTTTTAAATACTGAATAAAAGATTGTAGCGCTCTCTTCAGGGGGTTGTGGGACTATGACATTTCTATACCACTCTACCCGTTAAAA
>JAUNNO010000010.1 GCA_030531425.1 bacterium | reverse complement strand
AGATTTAAATATTTAAAAGCTGTTGAAATATTTATTAATAAAAATTATAGTGAAGCAGAATTAATAAAAATGGGTGAAATTATAGAATATTTTTATAATAAAAGTGTTTTGGTAAGTCTAAATATTAAAAATTTAATAAATATTCCTAATTTTTTAGTACAAAAATTTAAATTTGTTACTTATTTTAAAATATTTTTACCAAGTGATTTAACAGATAATTTATATAAAGATTTTTTAAAAAAATTATTGTTGATTCAACAATTAAAATCAAATAATGCATTAGTACATATTAAGACATACTTAAGCATACATAGAGTTTTATTATATGAAAAAATGATTAATGATTTTATTAAATTGAATGTTGATATATTTCAGGTATCTAAGGAATTATTACCGATTGATCACAATAATGAAAAGGTTGATATTAATGTACAAAATTTAATTAGAACTTTAGAGAATAAATATAATAATTATAGTTGTACTAAATTTATAAGCGTCAAAGATTTGACAACATTATATTATCCTAGATTTGAATTGGATGAAAGAAATTCCAAAAAATGTTATTCTTGTTATATGAAACCATATTTATTTAGAGATAAAATTATTCCGTGCAAAGTTAATAAGATATTTAATGATTTTGAAAACTGGAGTTCAAACTATTTCGATTTTAATAAGTATAAAAATATTACAAGTAAATGTGGTGCTGAATGTGATGATTGTGCTTCCATATTTGAAAATGATTTGTTATATACTGTAGAAAATATATTGAAAAGCAATGAAACTGCCAGTGTGTATCTGATAAAGGAGTAGTAATATGATAGAGATTATAGGTAAAAATGGTGCTGGGAAATCATATTTAGCAAATAAATTATATCATTTAGGTTTCGAAAGAAATGTTGGTTATACTACAAGACCAATTAGAGATTGGGAAATAGATGGGATAGATTATTTCTTTATAACTAAGGAAAAATTTGAAGAATATATTGCTAAAAATGATTTTGTTGAGTATAAAATAAGAAACGGATTTTATTATGGAATTTTAAAAAATAATATTAGTAATAATACAATTTTTGTTTCTGGTGATACAAAAAAAATAGAGAAAGTTACTGGTTTTAATATTTTAAAATTATATGTAGACTGTGATTTATCAACAAGATATTTAAGGGTATTAACAAGAAATGACACTACAAAAAATGTATTTAATAGATTTCATACAGAAAATTTTTCATATTTAAGCGATTTTAATGCTATATTTATTGATAATTGTTTGAATACAGATGCATCTTTAGATAATATTATAAATATTATTGTTAGTGATAGTTTTAATGATAAATTAACAGCTAATAGAGAATTTATTAGGCGTAAGGTTGATGAATTTGATTTTTTAAACATTAATAGTTTTAATGATAAATTATTAATGTTACTAAAATTTGAAGAGTATTTACTTAGAAGACTTTTTCTAGAGAATAAAGATTTATCCGACTATACAACGGTAAAAAAGTATTATAATGGATTATTTAATTTTTTGAATAACAATAATATAAATTATAAAATATTGTATAACGAACTGTATGTTAATGTTAATGATGAAGAATATAAATTGGATTATAAAGTAAAAAAGAAGGTGATATAGTGAAAATTTTATTTATTTCGGATATACATGGTATAGCAACTAATCTTAATATAATAGAAAAGAAAATAAAAAACGAAAGAATAGATAAATTAGTATGTTTGGGTGACTTATATTATGCTGGGCCATCATATGATAATAAATATAAAATTAGTAGTAAAAAAGTTTTTGATTTTTTAACAAAACATCAAGATAAATTAATATGTATGATGGGAAATTGTGATAGTTCCGTAGATGTAAAGGCTAGTGATTTTCCAATTTGCAGTGGACTTTCCTTAATTAATACCGATGGATTAGATATATATATTACACATGGAAATGAATATAGTTTTGAAAAAAATAGAAAATTTAATCACAAAGGAATATTAGTTTATGGTCATGAACATATTCCATTTATAAAAAAAGATAAGGATATGACATATATAAATGTAGGTTCAATTTCTTTACCTAAAAATAATTATGCACCTACGTATGCTATCTATGAAAATAAAACAATAACAATATATGATATTAATGATAATATTATTGAAAATATTAATTTATAGGTGATTTATAATGAAAAAAAATAATGGAATATATATAATAGGAAACAGTTTAAAATTTGATAATAGTAAGTATCCAAACGATAGATATAATAGGGAATTATATATTCCGAAGGGATATATATTACAAACTGGAGAAATGTTAACTAAAGAATATGCACGTTTTCATGAAGAAATGGCAAAAAAATTTATTGAGGGAAATTATTATAATAGTTATATTAATGATTTTATTAAAGATTATAAAGACTACATGATTATGAGATTGCATGCTTTGCAAGTGATGCATTGTGGTCAAAATAAAATTGTTTATTGTGATGACCATTTAAACGGTGTAATTAATAATGCTATAGCCTCATATTTAAATTATGGATGGTCAGAGGTTATTATTCCTAACCCAACAAATTCTTATTATGATTATCTATATTATAATTTATTATGCAATAAAGGATATGATTTATATGGAAAGGAAGAGTGTAAAAAATATGAGAAAAAAATTATTAAGTAAAACATATTTAAGACATGTTAGTGAATATATAATAGAATTTTCTTTTACAAATGATGATTATTATCTGGTAAAGAAAAAGATAATAAAAACAGATCCGTTTATTTTAAGTAATGGTTTAAAAGTAATAGATAATAATTATTATATAATAGAAATATTACCCAAAAATGAGAATTATGCTATTAGAGCATACTTAGATAGTGAAAAAAATTTAATTGAACGTTATATTGATATAACAAATGGTTGTGGAATTGATCTAGATAGTAAAATACCTTATTATGATGATTTATATTTAGATATTACTATTACAAACAATAACGTAGAAGTTTTAGATGAAGAAGAATTGGAAAATGCTTATCAAAATAATTTAATAGATTCTGATACATATAATATTGCTATTGAAACAAAAAATAAATTATTAGATGAAATAAAAAATCATAGTAATAAATACTTGAATCTAGATGTAAAGGAATTATTAGATGAAGTATAGTTCAAGTACATATCTTAGAGATGTTAGTGAATATAAGTTATATTTATATAAAAATGATAATGAAGTAATTATAATAAAAAAAATTGTAAAAATTGTAAATCCTTTTTCTCTTGTGGAATTTGGAGAAGAAATTAAATTAATAGATAATGATTATTATATAGTTGAAATAGTTAATTTAAATGATTATTATATATGTCGCTTATTTTTAGATAGTAGTTTAAATATTATAGAAGAATATTATACAGTTACTAAAAATAATGATATTAAAGATAATATACCGGTTTATGAAGATTTAGGTTTGTCATATGTAAAGGTAAATGGTAAAGATAAGGTATATCATGGAGAAAAGTTGATTAATGATGATGGATATTTAAAGCACAGTTTAGAAAAAATTATGAAATTAAATTTAGATATGAAAAATTTGATTTTAAAAATTAAGAAAGTGGTGAATTTTGATGAAAATAGCGATTGATAAAAATAATGTAGTATATTCAATCCCTGATAAACATATAGAAAATGAGGCTAATGAATATATAAATAGAAGTATTAATTGCTTGAATAATAAAGAAAGACTGATGAAAGCTAAAAGTTTGATATTAGTAGAGAAAAGTACTCAAAAAGTAATTTTTGAATTGAGCCTGATTCATAATCAACATTTTTATCCTTTAAGCATTTTAGATTATGCTAATATTATGTTAATGAAAATGAAGGGTGAAATTTCAAATTTTCCTATTATGTCATTAGATTCGCATGATTATAATTTTTGTGATTTTAATTGCAAAGACTGCCTTGCTGTGGATACTAGAAAATGGGCGAAGGATAATTTGAATTTTACAAATTTTGATATTAATCATTATAAAAAGGTATTAAAAGAAATAGCTCGTTATTCAAAAAAAAGGGGATTAGATAGTTTGAGATTTGAAATGTCTGGCGAGGGTAATCCTGATATGTATCCTTATAGGACAGAATTAATAAAATATGCAAAAGAAGAATGTAATATGCGATGTGTTTATATTTCTTCTGGTTCAAGGTTGACAGAAGAAACAATAGATGCTTTAGCAAAATATGCATATTATGTTAGAATTAGTTTTCCTGGTGTATGTAATGATGCGTATTCTAAATATTCTATTCAAAAAAATAAAAATCAAGAATTTACTTATGATGACGCAATGAATTTAATTCGAAAATTAGTTGATAGAAGAAAAAAATATGGTAGAGAAGGAGAATTAATGATAGGCGCCAGAACCTGTATGAGACCAGAAAATGTTGGAGAGTATATTAAAACTGCTAAAAGATTAGGTGAAATTGGAGCAGATAGTTTTCAAATAGTAAAAATCCTAGTTCCTGAAGGAGAAGAAATTGAAAAATATAAATTAAATAAAGAGGCAGTTTTAGAATTAAAACAATTAAATGAAAATTATAAAAAATATGGTTTAATGCATATTCAAGTTCCTAGCAAATTAGATTATATGTATTATGACAGAAAATTAGATGATAATTATAAGCCAAGTCAATGTTATAGTTCGTTAGTATCACCAATTCTATATGGGCCTAATTTAGTTATTTGTACTCATTGGGAAAAAATAAAAGATATTAAAGATTCTCATTATGGGAAATTATTAGGTAAAGAAAAAGAGTTAGAAGAAATAATCGATGGAGAAAACGGGTGTAGAATTAGAAAATGTGTTCCAGAAAAATGTTCTTCTTGCTGTTCTATTTATGATAATCAGGTTATGGATTTAATTAGAGCACAATTATCAATGTTAAATGATTTAAATGATGTCGAGTTTATGTTGACTTATTAGGTGAAGATATGTATAAATTTAATATTATTTTAACTGAGATGTGTAATGCTAATTGTTCACATTGTTATATGAATTTAAATAGTAATAAAAACAAAAAAACAATGTCTTTTGAAGATATTGATAAAATAGTTGAAAAGATGCCAAATAGTACTATATCTGTTACTTTAACTGGAGGAGAAATCTTTTTAGTAAAAGAATTACTTTTTTATACTATCAAAAGGATAAAAGAAAAAAATAAAGAAATAAAAATAGAATTAGAATCAAATGGTATTTATTTTTATAAGAATAAAAATTCTAAAGAACTATTTATTGAACTTAAAAAAATGGGTGTTGACTCTATAAGATTTTCAGATGATCTATTTCATAAAGATGGCGGTGTAGATTTAGAAGAGGTTCGTAACTTAAAGCAATATGAATCATACAATACACCAGTTATTAAATTTTTAGTACAAGATAAAGTTGTAAATATAGGAAAAGCCAAAAATTTGAATGATAAGTATATTGAAAAACGAAATTGTATGAATACTACCAAAACAATTAATACGCCTTATTTGTTTTTGGATGTTAATGGTGATGTGTATATATGCACTTGGAAGTGTATTCCACCTTTAGGTAATATTATTAATGATAGTTTCGATAATATTGAAAAAAAGTTGAAAGATGATTTTTTCAAGTTAATACTTTCTGGGGATATTTTGGCTGCTATAAATTTAGTAAATAAAAAAGAAGAATATAATAAGAAAATTATAGATGATTTTGGAGAATGTGTTCTATGTAATAAAACATTTTGCTTAGGAGAGAATGATGATGATTAAATATACAATAATGGTTCCAGTTTATAATAAAATAGAATGTTTGAAGAAATATTTTTTTACAATTATTAATCAAAATTTTTCTGATTATGAAATTATTGTTGTAGATGATTATTCTTCTGATGGATCATATGAATATTTAAAAGAAATAGAAAAATCTTGTGATAAATTAATGGTATATAGAAACGAAGAAAATTTAGGTATTGGAGAAACAAGAAATATCCTTATTTCTAAAGCTAAAGGCAAGTATTTGTTGACTGTTGATCCGGATGACTATGTTGAGGTTTCATTATTACATGAAATAGACAAATATTATACTTTAGATTTAGATATTATAAGATTTCAAAACGTTATAGAACCAGTAGGTGAAAAACAAATTATAAATGAGCAAGGAAAAAATTTATATAGATATTCTTGTAATCCAACAGATATTATATCAGGTGAAGAAGCCTTCTTGCTTTGGTGTTTTGGCGAAAGAAATATAAATACGTTTCCATGGACTTATGCAATAAAGAGAGAACTCTTTAATGATGTGCAGTATCCTAATGTGCGTGTACTAGAAGATTTTGCTATAACTCCGTATCTTATAGCAAAATCTAGTAAATTAAAGGCAATAGATTATGTAGGATATCATTATTTAAAATATGATAGTAGTTTATCTACTAATTCAACTAAATGTGCTATTTATAAGTTAAAAATATTAAAAGAAATGGTAGAATTAGCTAAATATTATATAAATAAAACAATTATATCTTTAGAAACTAAAGAAAGTTATTATAAAGATGTTGAAAATAGATATAATATTAGGAAAAAGAGTTATAAAACAAATTAAAAATTTTAATAAAGTAAAGAAGCAAATGATGAATTTGTATTTATAAAACTTTGATGGTACAATCATATTGTATTAACGATGAAGGTGTTTTAATTTTAAAATAATAATTATTTTTTTAGCAAATAGATAGGTAGTTCATCTATCCCCAATAAAGGACGCGGTACAAGCTGCAATTAAAGCGAGAAAAAATTAGAACGCATAAGCGTGAAATATTAAAAATACAAGAAAGACTAGAAATAGTCTTTTTTTGTTGTAATTAAAGGAGATGATAAAAAAAGTATTATATAGTAAATAAGCAAAAGTACAAGACTGCACTTTTGCCAAAAAATATTATATGATAAAAGTTTTTAGTCAAGGATCAAGATAAACAAGACTAGCGTCTTGTCCTTGACTAAAACTATTGAAAGACTAAATTACAAAAGCATATTTATTATAGACATTTACTTTTTAAAAGGAATTGTTGGTAATCTAGTGTAATTAATGGATTTTATGCTATAATACTATGTGCAATGAAAAAGAGGTGAATTACGATGATAGAAATAAGTGTTAATAATGCTCAAAAGACTTTTGGTTTTAAAAAAGTTTTTGATGGCTTTAATTTAGAGGCAACAACTGGGGAAAGAATTGCTTTGATAGGACCAAATGGTTGTGGTAAAACTACATTATTTAAGATTATTTCCGGTGAAGTAACTTTAGATAAAGGAATAGTTTCCATTAGAAGAAATGCTACTATAGGTTTATTATCCCAAATTCCTCCTAAAGTTTCTGATAACGTTACTGTAAAAGATATTTTAACAAAATCATTTGAAGAAATATTTAAGCTAGAAAGACAATTAAGAGAATATGAAGAAAAATTATCTACTGCATCTCCTGAAGAATTAAATTCTGTCATTGAAACATATAGTAAACTACAAGAACGCTTTATGGATATGGGTGGATATGAAGTAGATGAAAAAGTAAGTAAAATATGTAATGGATTTAAAATATCTGATGATATGTTAGATCGAAGCTTTAATACACTTTCTGGTGGGGAGAAGACTATTATTAATTTAGCATCTTTAATAATTAGTAATCCTGAAATTTTGTTATTGGACGAACCTACAAATCATTTGGATATTGATACTTTAGAGTGGTTCGAACAGTTTTTAACTAATTATAAAGGAACAATTATAATTAGTTCACACGATAGATACTTTTTAGATAAAGTAGCTGCAAAAACAGTTTTAATTGATAAAGGTAAGGATGAAGTATATCATGGTAATTATTCATATTATTTAGAAGAAAGTGAAAGAAGAGCATTAGCTGAATTTGACGAATATAAAAATCAACAAAAGCAAATTGAAGCAATGAAAGCGGCTGTAAAAAAATTAAAAGAATGGGGAGAAAGAGGCGATAATCCTAGATTCTTTAGAAGAGCTGCTTGCATTGAAAGAAAACTTGAAAAAATGGAATTATTAGATAGACCTGAATCTAAAAAGCAATTACCATTAGGTTTCGAAATAAATGGTAGATCTGGTAAAGATGTTTTGGTTGCTGATGATTTAGGAATAATTGTTGGTGACAAAGTAATATTAGATGGTGCTGATTTATATTTAAAATATGGTGAGAAAGTGTGCCTAATGGGTAAAAACGGATCAGGTAAATCAACATTTGTTAAAGCTGTTTTATATGGTAATAATATTTACCAAGGTGAAATTAAAATTGGCAGCAATGTTTCAATAGGATATATTCCTCAAGAAATAAGATTTGAAGATGAGAATGCGACAATATTAGATACAGCTAGAAAGTTTTATGATGGTACTGAGACTCATTTAAGAGCATCTTTAGCTAAGTTTTTATTCTATGGTGAGAATGTATTTAAAAGAGTAGGTAAATTATCCGGAGGAGAAAAAGTGCGTTTAAAATTATTTGAATTAATTCAAAAGAAAGCTAATCTTTTAATTCTTGATGAGCCTACAAACCATATAGATATTGATACAAAAGAAATGTTAGAAGAGGCACTTAGTGAATACCAAGGAACACTTTTCTTTATTTCACATGATAGATATTTTATCAATAGATTAGCTGAAAGAGTAGTTAACATCGAAGATGAAAAGTTTCAACAATATTTAGGAAATTACGATTATTTCAAAGAACAAAAAACAAAAAAGTTAGTTCCTTCTGAAAATATTTCACATGGTAGAAGAAAATAGGTGACATAAAATGAATTTTAATTATAAATTAAGTGAAAAAGTTAAAACATTTATTGAAGATGCAAAATTAGAAGAAATTAGTATTGGCTGTTCTGATTCACAAGTTTTTGAAATTGAAAAGTTAGATAAAACTTACTTTATTAAAATTTCATCTAAAGGCAACCTTACATCAGAATATGAAAAACTTAAATGGCTTAATGATAAGTTAAGTGTACCTATAATTACTTTATATGATTATACAGATGATACGGAATATTTGATTACAGAATCTGTTGGTGGCGAAATGGCATGCTCAGAATATTATTTAAATAATCCAAAAATAGGAATTAGTGTAATTGCACAAGCTTTTAATCAAATTTATGATGTTGATATTAGTGATTGTCCTTTTGATGTTTCTATTGATTATAAGTTAGCATTAGTAGAAAATAATGTAAAAAACAATTTAATTCATATAGAAGATTTAAAAGATGAAACATTAAAAAAATTTGGAAGTTTAGAAAATATCATTAGATTTTTAAAAGAAAATAAGTTTAATGATGAAAAGTGCTTCTCACATGGTGATACAAGTTTGCCTAATATATTTGCTTTAAAGGATAAATTTGTTGGTTTTATTGATGTGGGAGAGTGTGGAATTGCTGATAAGTGGTTTGACTTAGCAATTTGTGAAAAGTCAATCAGACGTAATTATGGTGAAGAGTATATTCAGCAATTTTATAATGAACTAAATATTGTTCCTGATAGAGAAAAAATTGATTATTATTTATTGATGATGGAATTGTATTTATAAAGGATTAATGATATTTATCATTAATCTTTTTTTTGAACTTATCGCACCCTAAACTTATTCTTATAAAAATGATAATTTTTTTGTAGAGGTGATTTAATGAGAAGGAAAATAGCAATATATGCTAGAGTTTCAACTGAACATGAAACTCAATTATCTGCTTTAGATAATCAAGTTCAATATTATAATGATATTCTAAAGAAAAATCCTGATTGGATTCTATATGATAGATATATAGATGAGGGTATACAGGAACATCTATTAAGAAAAGAAAAAAATTTATGAGAATGATAGAGGATGCAAAAGCAAGAAGATTTGATTTAATAGTTATGGTGTTAGTATAGATATATAGACACCATCTCCTTTCAAATTGATATTTATTATATCACTTCGTCAGATTTTCGTGTCTATATATCTATACTAACACCATGATGTTGAATCATATTTGGAAATTGATTTTAATACGAAAAAGAATATAGATGAAATTGTTGAATATTATTTAAAAGTAAAGAAATTCTTTTCTTTTATAAATAATAGAAAATACATAAAGTTTAATAAAGTAATAGCATCTACAATAATTCCTGTTAATTATGGAATACAACATGACGATATTAGAGATGAAGAATTTAAATTTGAATTCTATTTTGTGGCTCTTGATGAAAAATATGATTTAGATAAAACTACTACTTCAATACATTTGGAGGATATAAATAACAAATTTTCTAAACTATATAAGTTGGTTACAAATAAGGATTTTTTAACAGAGTATTATCCATTAAGTATTTTAGATAATAATTATGTAGATAATGATAAATATGTTAATGTTGCCAGAGCTTTTGAATCGGAATTTGATAAATTATATCCAAAGTTTAAATCAAGTACTAGTGAAGAATATGCCTTAGTAAAGAAATCATTATTAAAGTGTTTGGCTAATAAAAAAATAAAGCAAATTTATTAATAAAAAAAGGCGTTGATGTTAAATCTAATAAAAGGATTATAAAAGAGTGTGACTATTTCAATAAGATAATAGGTAACATAGAGGGAACTTTACCTGAAAAAGTCACATATTCTTTAAGAAAATATAAAGATATTATATTTAATAAAAAACAAATATTATTAAATAATTACGAAATATTAAAGATAAAAGAAGGCACATTGGCAGATAAATTTTCAAAAAGAAGAAATGATATATCTCATGGAAATGAGGTTGATGTTTTTACAGATATAGAGGTTATAGCATATGAATTAGTAAGAAAGTGCATATATTGTATTACATTGGAAAGATGTAAGTTTTCTGATGAAAACATTAATAATATAGTTAATAAAATATTTTAAATAAGAAATAAAGTCAATTTAGTCTAAAATAGAACGATATATCGTTCTAATAAGTTTTCCGATAGTTTATGGTTCACAAGCCGCTATCAAATCTAAAAATAACTAATAATTCAATCAAACTAAGATGTTTAATAAAATATCACAATAAAAATTATTATTTTGCTTGAACAAAAAAAATTTAGGTGTTATACTTATATAGTAAACATTTTGTTTGGATAGAAGGAGAGATATTATGGAATTAAAAGGAACAAAAACAGAACAAAATTTAATGGCAGCATTTGCAGGAGAGTCTCAAGCGAGAAATAAATATACATACTTTGCTTCTAAAGCTAAAAAGGATGGATATGAGCAAATAGCAGCTATATTTGAAGAAACTGCTAATAATGAAAAAGAACATGCTAAAATGTGGTTTAAAGAATTAAATGGAGGAGAAGTACCAACAACAACTGAAAACTTACTTGCTGCAGCAGAAGGTGAAAACTATGAATGGACAGATATGTATGAAGGGTTTGCTAAAACTGCAGAAGAAGAAGGATTTAAAGCATTAGCTATTAAATTTAGGGCAGTAGCTGCAATTGAAAAAGAACATGAAGAAAGATATAGAAAACTACTTAAAAATATAGAAGATGAATTAGTTTTCTCTAATGATGAAGAGTGCATTTGGATATGTCGTAACTGTGGACATGTTGTAGTAGGAAAGAAAGCACCTGGGGTTTGTCCAGTGTGTGCTCATCCACAAAGCTATTTTGAAAGGAAAGCAAATAATTATTAAAAGAATATTTACATATTCTTTTTTTTATGATATCATATGTTCATGATAAATAATTGTCAATGTAGAATAGGAGTGAGTTATGAAAAATGAAGAAAAAAATTTAGAACACTCTACTGAACCTTTAAATAAAGAAGTATCAGTAGAAGTTCAGCAACAAGAATATTTGGTACAACCTGAACTTCAAGTGGATCCAGAACAACAAGATGTTGAATTAACACAATCCAAGTTAGAAGGACATAATAAAAAAACAAATAATAAAAAAGCAATACTATGGATATTTATAACAATTTTATTATTAGGACTTATAGTGTTTGCAGTTTATGGAACTTTTGATGATAGCAAGAATGAAAATACAGAAATTAATAAAGAAACAAAACAAAATCCATACATGATATCAGGTAATAATTTAGAAAATTTTGACTTGTATTTTTTACAACTAGAAAATAAAGAAGAAAACAAAATATATAGTCCACTTTCAATTAAATATGCACTTGCTATGTTAAATGAAGGAACCGATGGAACAACTAATGAAGAAATTAAAAGTTTAATAGGAAATTATAATGCTAACAAATATACTAATAGTAATAATATGTCACTTGCAAATGCATTATTTATTAGAAATTCATTTAAAGAATCAATAAAAAATGATTATTCCGATAAATTAATTAATAAATATAATGCAGAAGTTATATTTGATGAATTTAATACACCAGAAAGTATAAATAATTGGGTAAGTAAAAATACATTTAATTTAATTAATAATTTATTAGATGATGTTAGCAATGATAATTTTGTTCTTATAAATGCTCTTGCAATAGATATGGAATGGGAAAATAAGTTTATTTCAAAACTAGGAACTGATGCTAGCTACAGTCATGAAAAAGCAGAAGGATATAAATATTCATATTCTTGGCATTCAGATGAAGATGTTATTAAATCTAATTTTGAAAATGTTAATGATGAGATATCAGGTATGAGTATAAAGGCATCATTAAATAATTATGATATAATTAGCAAATTAGGTGAAGATAATATAAGAAAAACTGTTGGAGATGCTTATAGAGAATATTTAAAAACAGATGAGACTGCATTATTTAATTATTTACATAATGATAATTCAGATGAGAATATTGAAAGAACTGTTAATACTTATCTTGATAATTATATTAAAGAGTTAAGTTCTAATTATGGCAAAATGTATAAAACCACTGATTTTTCATTTTATACTGATGATAATGTAAAAGTATTTGCTAAAGATTTAAAAGAATATGATGGAACAACATTACAATATGTTGGAATTATGCCATTAAAAGAAAATTTAAGTACTTATATAAAAAATATAGATGCCGAGAAAATAAAAAATTTAATAAATAATTTAAAAACCTTAGAAATGAGTAATGCAGAGAAAGATGCGATAACAGAAATAATGGGTTATATCCCTAAATTTAAATTTGAATATAATTTAGATTTAATGAATGATTTAAAGAAACTAGGTATCAATGAAATATTTGATTCTAATAGGGCTAATTTATCAAAAATATCTTCATTAACCGGAAATTATATTTCCAGTGTTAATCACAAAGCAAATATAGAATTTACTCAAGATGGAATTAAGGCATCAGCGGCTACAGCTTTTGGTGGAAGAGGCTCTGGTGGATTATTTGATTATTTCTTTGATGTACCTATTATAAAAATTGATTTAACATTTGATAAGCCATATATGTTTTTAATTAGAGATAAAAAAACAGGTGAGGTATGGTTTACTGGAACTGTTTATAATCCATTATTATGGAAAGATGATACCACAAGAGACTGTATGCAATATAATGGTTGCTAATAAAATAGTATAAGAATGTGTAAAGCATTCTTTTTTCTTTATTTTGTTATAAAAAAGTGTTGACAAACATATTATTAAATGTTATATTATTTAAGGTTTTAATTTGGATTTGCATATGCAAATCTTTAATTAGGATAAATTTGAAACACCTGGAAGTGTGTAAAGAAAGGAGAAAAATATGCCAACAATAAATCAATTAGTTAGAAAAAATAGATCTAAGAAGACAAAAAAGAGTAAATCACCTGTTTTAAATATTGGATATAACAGTAAAGATAAAGTTCAAACAAATAAAACAGCTCCACAAAAACGTGGTGTATGTACTCGTGTTGGAACAATGACACCTAAAAAACCAAACTCAGCTTTAAGAAAATATGCGAGAGTTAGACTTTCAAATAATATGGAAGTTACTGCATATATTCCTGGAGAAGGACATAACTTACAAGAGCACAGTGTAGTTATGATACGTGGTGGACGTGTTAAAGACTTAATCGGTGTTAGATATCATATTGTTCGTGGAACACTTGATACAGCTGGTATAGAAGCTCGTCGTAAAGGACGTAGTAAATATGGTACTAAAAAACCAAAATCAAGTAAATAATAAGTAAAGGAGGAATTTAAATGCGTAAAAGACGTGCAGTAAAAAGAGACGTTTTAGCAGATCCTATATATAGTTCTAAATTAGTTACTAAAATCATTAATACAATAATGAAAGATGGTAAAAAAGGAATAGCTCAAACAATCTTTTATGATGCTATGGAAATAGTAAAAGATAAAACTAAACAAGAACCTATGGATGTTTTAAATAAAGCATTAGAAAATATAATGCCTGCTTTAGAGGTTAAATCACGCCGTGTTGGTGGAGCAAACTATCAAGTGCCAATTGAAGTTAAAGCAGATCGTAAACAAGCATTAGGTATTCGTTGGTTAATTAATTATGCAAGATTAAGAGGAGGTCATTCTATGGCTGATAATCTTGCTAATGAAATAATTGATGCATCTAATAATACTGGTGCAGCAGTTAAAAAACGTGAAGAAACACATAGAATGGCAGAAGCTAATAAGGCATTTGCTCATTATAGATGGTAGAAAGGAATTAAGTATGGCTCGTGAATATAGTCTAGAAAACACACGTAATCTTGGTATAATGGCACACATAGATGCAGGTAAAACTACATTTACGGAACGTGTATTATTCCATACTGGTAAAATCCATAAAATTGGTGAGACTCATGATGGTGAATCTCAAATGGACTGGATGGAACAAGAACAAGAACGTGGTATTACAATTACTTCAGCTGCAACTACAGCTTATTGGAAAGGACACAGATTAAATATAATAGATACTCCAGGGCATGTTGATTTTACAGTTGAAGTTTCAAGAAGTCTTCGTGTACTTGATGGTGCAATTGCACTATTGGATTCACAAGCAGGTGTTGAACCTCAAACTGAAACAGTTTGGAGACAAGCAACTGAATTTAAAGTTCCAAGAATGTTTTTCTGTAATAAAATGGACAAAATGGGTGCTGATTTTGAATATAGTTTATCAACTATTGATTCAAGATTAGGTGTTAATGCAAAACCTATTGAATGGCCAATTGGTGCAGAAGCAGATTTTGATGGAATTATAGATTTAGTAACTCGTACAGCTTATCATTATGATAGACAACAAGCAGAAGAACCTACAATAATTGATATACCAGAAGATATGAAAGACTTAGTTGAAGAAAAGCGTAATGATTTGATTGAAGCAGTTGCTGAATTTGATGATGAATTAATGGAAAAATATCTTGAGGGTGAGGAAGTTAGCGTTGAATTAATTAAAAGAGCAATAAGAAAAGGAACACTTGCTGTAGAATTCTTCCCAGTACTTTGTGGTACTGCATTAGGAAATACAGGAGTTAAACTTGCACTTGATGCTGTAATTGATTATATGCCAAGTCCAATTGATGTTGAATCAATAAAAGGTGTAGATTTAGATGGAAAAGAAATTGAAAGACATCCTAAAGATAGTGAACCATTCTCAGCTTTAGCATTTAAAATAATGACAGACCCATTTGTTGGACGTTTATCATTCTTCCGTGTTTATTCAGGACACTTATCAAGTGGTTCTTATGTATTAAATGCAACAAAGAATGCTAAAGAAAGAATAGGACGTATACTTCAAATGCATGCTAATAACCGTACAGAAATAAGTGAAGTATTTGCTGGAGATATAGCTGCAGCAGTAGGACTTAAAAATACAACTACTGGAGATACTTTATGTGATGAGAAACATCCTTGTATACTTGAATCTATGGTATTCCCTGAACCAGTTATTGAACTTGCTGTTGAACCTAAATCAAAAGCAGATCAAGATAAAATGGCTATAGCTTTACAAAAATTATCAGAAGAAGATCCAACTTTTAGAGCTTCAACAAACCATGAAACAGGTCAAACAATAATAGCTGGAATGGGTGAATTACACTTAGACATTATAGTTGATCGTATGAAAAGAGAATTTAATGTGGAAGCTAATATTGGTCAACCACAAGTTGCTTATCGTGAAACAATCACTCAAGAGGGTGAATGTGAAGGTAAATATATTAAACAATCTGGTGGACGTGGACAATACGGACATGTTAAAATTAAATTCGAACCAAATCCAGGTAAAGGATATGAATTTGTTGACGCTATTGTTGGTGGTGTAGTTCCTCGTGAATATATACCAGTAACAGATAAAGGCTTACAAGATGCACTTAAGACTGGTGTACTTGCAGGATATCCGATGATAGATGTTAAGGCTACTTTATATGATGGATCATACCATGAAGTAGACTCATCAGAAATGGCATTTAAAGTTGCTGCTTCACTTGCACTTAAAGAGGCTAAGAATAAATGTAAGGCAGTACTTCTTGAACCAATTATGAAAGTACAAGTAATTGTGCCAGATGAATATTTAGGAAATGTTATGGGAGATATTACATCTCGTCGTGGACGTCCTATGGGTCAAGAATCTCGTGGAAATGCACTTGCAATAGATGCAATGGTTCCATTATCAGAAATGTTTGGATATGCAACTTCACTTAGAAGTAATACTCAAGGTAGAGGAAACTTTACAATGGTATTTGATCATTATGAAGAAGTTCCAAGAAACATTGCTGAAGATGTAATTAAGAAAAATGGAAATTAAAAAAATAAAAACTTTAAAATAAATAAAAAGTATTGATATTTTTTGCTATTTATTATAAAATGGAAATGTAAATTAAATAAAGGAGGAAAAATTTATGGCAAAAGCAAAATTTGATCGTTCAAAAGCCCATGTTAATATTGGTACTATTGGACACGTAGATCACGGTAAAACAACTTTAACAGCCGCTATTTCAGCTCATTTAGCTGGTAAAAATGGTAATGAAAAAGTTGATTTCGCAAATATTGATAAAGCACCTGAAGAAAGGGAACGTGGAATTACTATTAACACTGCTCACATTGAGTACAGTACAGCTAATAGACATTATGCACACGTAGATTGTCCAGGACACGCAGACTATGTAAAGAACATGATTACTGGTGCTGCTCAAATGGATGGAGCTATTCTAGTTATAGCTGCAACAGATGGACCTATGGCTCAAACTCGTGAACATATCTTATTATCACGTCAAGTTGGAGTACCTCGTATGGTTGTATTCTTAAATAAATGTGATATGGTAGATGATGAAGAATTATTAGATTTAGTTGAAATGGAAGTTAGAGAATTATTAACTGAATATGGATACGATGGAGATAACACACCAATTATTCGTGGATCTGCATTAAAAGCACTTGAAGGTGATGCTGCTTGGACTTCTAAGATTGATGAGTTAATGGATGCAGTTGACTCTTGGATAGAAACTCCAGCTAGAGATACTGAAAAACCATTCTTAATGCCAATTGAAGATGTTTTCACTATCACTGGACGTGGAACAGTTGTTACAGGACGTGTTGAACGTGGTCAATTAAAACTTAATGACGAAGTTGAAATCGTTGGTTTGAAAGAAACTAAGAAAACAGTTGTTACAGGAATTGAAATGTTCCGTAAATCACTTGATTATGCTGAATCAGGAGATAATGCTGGTGTATTATTACGTGGTATTGCTCGTGAAGATGTTGAACGTGGTCAAGTATTAGCTAAACCAGGAACTGTTACACCTCATACTAAGTTTAAAGCACAAGTTTATGTTTTAACTAAAGAAGAAGGTGGAAGACATACTCCATTCTTCTCAAATTACCGTCCACAATTCTATTTCAGAACTACAGACGTTACTGGTGTTATTGAATTACCAGAAGGTGTTGAAATGGTTATGCCTGGAGATAATGTAGAAATGACTGTTGAATTAATAGCTCCAATTGCTATTGAAAATGGAACTAAATTCTCAATCCGTGAAGGTGGTAGAACAGTTGGTTCTGGTTCAATTTCAGAAATTATTAAATAATAATTAAAGTGAATATAAAAAAGTATAATTTTAAAAAGTTATACTTTTTTTCATTAACTTTAATAAAAAATACATTAAAAATTATGTAAAAAAATCTACACGAAATAAAAAACGTGTAGATTTTTAAAACTTATTATTTATTTATCTTTTTTTAATATATATCTAATTGGTTTTGAATTCTTATATATAGCATACAAAGCATTATTTGTAACAAGTTCTAAATCTCCAATATATTCTACGCATCTTGCATTGAAGCTTAATTTAAATTCATTTAATCCATTATATTTTTCACTTTTTATATTTGGATTCGTCATACCTCCTAAATTGAATCTAGAAAATTTTTCTTTAGAATATTTTTCTATAAGTTTCCAAGTCATTAAGTGTTTTGCATTAATTTTTTTAAATTCTTTATTAAAACCATCAATTAAAATATAGGCTTCATTTCTATATTTTGTTATTATCATTGTAGCAAGTATTACACCTTCTGGCTTTTCTTTTAAAAGATTAGTGGCATACACTAATTCATTTTTTAATTCATTTAAATATTTTTCTTCATTAATTTTATTATTTATTATTTTATTATTATTTTTACCTGTTCTTTTAAATAGTTTAGAATTTATTTTATTACAAATATTCATTTGCTTTTGATATTTTTTTTGTATATAAATTAAATAAGCATTGGTATCTAGTTTGGCATAATAATAATCAATTAAATTTCTTTTTTTAAAAAAGAAAAATACATCTTCAAAATATTTCTTATCTCTAGGATATTTATCTTTTACTTGGTCATATATATAATCTATATCTTTATCAGAGGCTTTTACAATTCTAACACCCGATAAATCAGCACTTTTAACCTTTTTTTTAAATTTAATATTTATGTTATTAAAAAGTCTATTCAAAGGTTTATTAAGATCAATAATAGCGTCATATCTAGGTTTAAATGATTCAAATAGATTATTAAATCCCAAGTGATAATATCCAATGCTTTTTAGAAATTCTAATTGCTCTTCAAATTTGGGATTTATATGTGCCATATTAGTTTTATAGTCATAAGAACTTTTTATAATCATAGGATTTATTTTAACAGCTATTATTTTTTTCTTACCTAAATATTCTTTTATAAGATTTGTAAAGTTTTCAACTAATTCTTTATTATTATAATCTATCAAAAATCCTTTTGGTGCATATGCATACTTAAACATAGATTTTTTTTCAACTAGTAGTAAAGTAGCCGCAAGAATTTTATTTTCATCAATCAATCCTAAAAAAAGTGATTCATAGTTTTGTGTATTCATAATAAAACCATATTCACTAGTTTGATATATTGAAAAATATGGAAAAGAATCCGTAAAACTATTAAATTCAGCGTTAGATAATTCTTTAATTTCCATAAAATCACCTTTTTCTAATTAAAATTTTACTACAAAACATATTAAAAATCAATTGTAAAACCTGTGTAAAATGATATTTTTAATAATTATAATATATTGTTTAATTATATATTACCTGCTATAATGAATTTGTTAGGAGTGTGTATTTATGAGGGAAAAATCAAATAAAATTTTGATAACATTACTTGTTTTTTGCATAATAATTATAATTATCTTAGGAGGTGCTTTAACATATATAGTTTTGAATAAATCAGATGATTCAAATATTAATTCTAATAAAGAAGTAGAAGATGAAGTATTAAAAATAAAAATAGATGATACTAAAGATTTTGTATATGATGCTTCATATACATATGATAGTGATTATGATATAGAAGGTTATACATATGTTATAACTTCTGATTATTCAAGAATGATTAATAATATGTTAAATGTATCATCAAACTCTAAATTAACTGTACCGTATATAAATATTAATAGTAAGGATGCAAAAGTGGTAAATAATAAATTAGAAACAATTTATTATGACACTGCTAAGGAACAAGAAGATATTTTTAAAATGGGAATTGAAGAACATGCTGGTTTAAGACTAGGATATAAGACTTATTATTATGGTGATTATGTATCAGTTATAGTAGTAAAAATAAGATATGGTGAAACTACACCAGTACCTAGATACTATGGTTATGTATTTAATACTAAAACAGGAGAGTTATTAGATTCTAGTGATATAGCTAAAATATATAATAAAACTATAGAAGATGTAAAGTTATTATTTGAAAATAAAATAAAAAATTTTTATAATGATGATTATTTAATAAGTCATAGTGTTAATAAAGAAGAGATTGAAATTTATAAGTTTAATTCATTATCATATTATAATCGTAATTATAAAATTCAAGGATATAATGCAGGATATATAAATGATTTAGAATCAGTTATATATTTTATAACAGAAGATGGTAAATTGAATTTAATGACTAGTATGAATGAGCCAGTTGAAATTGGTGTTTACACTAAAATATTTACTTTAGATATTTGATAAGTTTTCAACTTATCTTTTTTATTAATATTTTTTAGTTGACAAAAATACTTTTATAGTGTATAAATTATTATTAGAAAAAGGAGAGATTATATGTCTAAAAAATTAGTGATAGTAGAATCACCAGCAAAAACAAAATCAATTGAAAAGTATTTAGGTAGTGATTATAAAGTTTTATCTAGTAAAGGGCATGTAAGAGATTTATCAACACACGGGAAATATGGACTTGGTGTTGATACAGAAAATGATTTTAAACCTGATTATATAACTATGAAGGGTAAAAAAAGTGTAATAGATGAATTAAAAAAAGAATCAAAAAAATGTGATCATGTTTTTTTAGCAACCGACCCAGATAGGGAAGGAGAAGCTATATCTTGGCATTTAAAACAAGTTTTAAATCTTAATGATGATGATTATGATAGAGTAGTTTTTAATGAAATAACTAAATCAGCAGTTACTAATTCTTTTAAAACACCTAGAAAAATAGATAATGATCTAGTTAATAGTCAAGAAACTAGAAGAATTTTAGATAGAATTATAGGATTTAGATTAAGTAGATTAATACAGTCTAAAACAGATGGTTCATCAGCTGGTCGTGTACAAAGTGTCGCACTAAAATTAATTGTAGATAAAGAAAGAGAAATTAATTCTTTTAAAAAAGAAGAGTATTGGACTATAAACGCAGTATTTCCATCTTTTGAAGCAGAATTATTTACATATAATCATAAAGATTTTAAAATAAATAATGAAACAGAAGCAAATGAAGTATTAGAAAGTTTAAATAATAGTTTTGAAATAGAATCTGTAGAAAAGAAAAATAAGCAAAAACAATCAAAACCCCCTTATACAACTAGTACATTACAACAAGATTCATCAAATAAATTAGGTTTTAATTCTAAAAAAACTATGCAACTGGCACAAAAGCTTTATGAAGGAATTGATATTGAAAGTGAAACAGTAGGTTTAATTTCATATATGCGTACTGATTCTATTAGATTATCAGATGAATTTATTAAATCTACATATAATTTTATTTCATCAAAATATGGAAAAGAATATATAGGTAATGTTAAGGTTAGTAAAAATAAAGAAAATGTTCAAGATGCACACGAAGGTATTAGACCAACAAGTATTGAAAGAACACCAGAACAAGTAAAGAAGTTTTTAACTAATGATGAGTATAAATTATATAGGTTAATATATTACCGTGCTCTAGCTTCTTTAATGAGTAGTGCAAAAACAATAAATACAACAATAATTTTAGATAATAATAATTATCAATTTAAAGCAACAGGTCAAATTATAGATTTTGATGGTTATCTTAAAGTTTATAAGGATTATGAAGATACTAAAGATAAGGTTTTACCTCCTTTGGAAACTTATAATTCAAAAGTAATTGTAGCTTTAGATATAACTAAAGAACAACACTTTACTCAACCTCCATCACGTTATACAGAGGCTCGTCTTATAAAAGAGATGGAAGAACTTGGAATAGGTAGACCTTCTACATATGCAACTACTATGGATATAATAAAAAAACGAGGATATGCTATTATACAGGATAAGAAATTTGTTCCAACTGATATAGGATTTGAAATAACTGATAAATTACAAGAATATTTTAGCCATCTAATTAACGTAGAATATACTGCTAATATGGAAACTGATTTAGATAAAATTGCTTTAGGAAATATTGATTATGTAAAAGTTTTAAAAGATTTTTATGAGCAATTTGAACCAAGTGTCAAAAATGCATTTGATTCAATGCCAAAAAAAGAAGCAGAAAAAACTGGAGAGGATTGTCCTAATTGTGGTAGCCCACTTGTAATTAGAAAAGGAAAATATGGAGAATTTACTGCTTGCAGTAATTATCCAAAATGTAAATATATAAAACAAGAAGAAAAGACAGTTACTGAAGTTTGTGATTGTCCTAAATGTGATGGAAAGATAATAGAGAAAAAAAGTAGAAAAGGTAAAGTCTTTTATGGATGTAATAATTATCCAAAGTGCAAAGAAGCATATTGGGATAAGCCAACAGGAAATAAATGTGGAGAATGTGGTTCTATGTTAGTAGAAAAAAAGAATATAGTAAAATGTAGTAATTGTGATTATAAGGATTCATAATCCTTTTTTTATTTGTAATATTGACAAAAAAAGTCTTATATGTTAGTATATATCACATAATTAATTAAAGGAGTTTTGGTTATGGAAAAAAATTGGCAAAAAGATAGTAAGGAATTAGAAGCTTATTTAACAAAAAAAATAGGTAAAAGTAAAGATAGAAAACAATCTTCAAATAAAAAAGGTTTTGTAGCTTTATTAGTTGCCTTTTTAATAGGGTGTGGTTCAATAATTGGTCTTACAGGATGTTCAAATAAGAAAAATAATAAAAATAAAACTAATAATGAAACTACTGAAGATGTAATAGATACGCTAACATCAGAAGAAATAGAAGATGTATCACTTGATGATTTAGGTGTCGAGTTGCCTTTTGAAACACAAAAATCACAAATTATATCAAGTTCAAAAAATATTGCTCCAAATAAAGTAGTGGTTGGAAAAGATGGTACTATTTGGGTAGATAGTGAAGCTTTAAATAATTCTAGTAAGGTTGGAACTTCAACTGTAGATACAAAAGGTGGAACAATTACTGTTGATAATAAAGGTACTGCAAGAGTTAATAAAGAAGGCTATGAAGTTTATGATGAGTCTGGAAATTTAATTGAAAAAGGTGTTGGTGATAACCCAACAATAAAAAGTGACGATAAATCTGGTACTGTAGTTGCTGAAGCTACATATTATGACGAGTCTGGAAATGTAGTAATTGAAAAAGGCGATCGTGTATTAGAAAATACATATAAGGAGATACAATCTAAGTATTTTACTAAAAAACCAGTGGTTGAAGATACACAAGCTCCAAAAGAAGATGGTATAGTTAATTCTAATGGAACGTATACTATTTCAGGAATGACTTTTGAAAGTAAATCAAGTTATCAAAATTGGATTAATCAAGGTTGTACTGGTTACGGTATTGATACAGATGGTATAATGAAGCCAATAAGTAAAATTGAAAATAATTCAAATGAAAAAGTTGAAACCACTTCTGATAAAAAAAATACTAGTGATGAAAAGGTTAAAAATTCAAATGAAAAAGAATCTTTAAATGGAACATACAAAGTTTCAGGAATGACTTTTAAAAGTAAAGCAGATTATGAACAATGGGTTATTAATGGATATAAAGGATATGCAGAAGTTGGTGGGATAATGGTTCCAGATGTTGGCGAATATTCTTATGAAGAGCCTGTTAAAAGCCGTTAATTTCAGATAGATTTTTAAAGATAGAGAAATCTATCTTTTTTCTTGATAAATAAAAAATAAAATGTTATCATAAGTATATATTAGGTGATTAGATGAAAACAATAAAACAAAATTATAAATATATATTAGTATTTTTAGGCATATTTTTACTTTTTACATTTAAGTTTCCTTATTATATAGATGCTCCTGGAGGTATTAGTGATGTATCTAGTAAAGTTATTTTAGATTCTTATAAAAGTAAAGGTACATTTAATTTGGCTTATGTTAAAGAATATAATGCAAGTATTCCAACTCTACTATTTTCTTTGTTTAATAAAGATTATAAAATAATAAGTAAAAAAGATGTATTATTAGATAATGAAACTTCAAAAACATATGAATTAAGAGATAAACTTTTGATGGATGAATCAATTTCAAATGCAACTTATGTAGCATATAAAAAAGCTAATAAAAAAATAGAAGAGGTTTCTAATAAATTAATAGTAACTTATATAGATAAAAAATCAAAAAGTAATTTAGAAGTAAATGATGAAATATTAGCTATAGATAATATTCCCATAAATAGTAAAGAAGATATTACTAATATAGTAGAGTCTAAAAATTATAATGATAAATTAAAAATAAAAGTAAAAAATAAAGATCATGAATATGAAAGATATGCATATATTATAAATGATGATAATTCAAAAAAAATAGAAATATTAATAAGCAATATAAAAGAGTTTAAAACTATTCCTAAAATTAATTTTAATATAGATAAAAATGAATCTGGACCAAGTGGTGGTGTTATAACAGCTTTATATATATATGATTCATTAATAAAAGAAGATTTAACTAAAGGAAAAACTATAGTTGGAACAGGCACTATTGAATTAGATGGAACTGTTGGAAGTATAGGTGGAGTATCTTATAAACTTAAAAGCGCAGTTAAAAGCGGAGCAGATATATTTTTAGTTCCTAATGATGAAAACTATACTGAAGCAATAAAGTTAAAAAAACAAAATAATTATGATATAAAAATAGTTGGTATATCTAATATAGATGATGCGATAGATTATTTAAAAAATATGTAGGTAAAAGGGTAATTATTTAATACTAATTACCTTTTATTTTGCATTCAATAATATAAAAATATGTTATAATACTAATTAGGTGGTATTAATGAAAATGTCTGAAGTCGATCTAAGTCGTGTTTCACCTATGATGAGACATTATATTAGTGTAAAAAAAGAAAATCCAGATGTAATAATATTTTATAGATTAGGAGATTTTTATGAGGTATTCTTTGAGGATGCTATAATAACTTCTAGAGAATTAGAATTAACATTAACAGGAAGAAGTGCTGGATTAGATGATAAAGTCCCTATGTGTGGGGTACCTTATCATGCTGTTGATATATATATAGAAAAGATGGTTGAAAAAGGTTATAAAATAGGTATATGTGAACAATTAGAAGATCCCAAGACTGCTAAGGGTATAGTTGAGAGAGGTTTAATACAAATAATTAGTAAAGGTACTTTAATGAACTCAGATATGTTAAAGGAAAATGAGTTTAATTATATAGGTAATATAATAGATTTTAATCATTTATATTCGATAAGTTATACAGATATATCAACTGGTGTTATATATACTAGTTTAATCAGTCATAGTCAAAGCAAAATAATAAGTGAAATTATTAGTATAGGACTAAATGAGGTTGTTGTTGATTCTAATTTTGATAAAAATATAGTTAGTATACTAAAAAATCAATTTAAAATATCAGTATCTATTTTTGATGATATATTAGATATTGATGAGTATAAATATATTTATGAAGATATAACTGATAATAGATTAATTAAAACAATTAAACACTTAATAACATATGTAAGTAATATGAAAATGACTAATCTTTCTCATTTACAAAAAGCTATAGTTAAAGAGAATAAAAATTATTTAAAAATGGATATTCATACTAAAAGAAATTTAGAACTTACAGAAACATTAAGATTAAAACAAAGACAATACTCATTAATTTGGCTACTTGATAAAACAAAAACAGCAATGGGATCACGCATGCTTAAAGATTATATTGAAAATCCATTAATTGATAAGATTGAAATAAATAAAAGATATGATGTAGTAGAAACTTTATTAGAAGAATTTATATTAAAAGAAGATTTAAAAAATTTACTTTATGAAGTATATGACTTGGAACGTTTAAGTGGAAGAATAGCTTTTGGAAATGCTAATGCAAGAGATTTATTACAATTAAAGAGTTCTTTGAGTGTTCTACCAGATATAAAAAATATACTAGCTTCAATTAAGTTTAAAGATATAGAGACTTTAAATGATTTATATGATTTATTAGAAAATTCTATTTATGAGAATCCTCCAGTTGGAATAAAAGAAGGATATTTAATAAAAGAAGGTTATAATAAAGAATTAGATGAGTTAAAATCTATTAGATCTAATGGTAAAGATTTTATTGCTAAATTTGAAGCTGAAGAAAAAGAAAAAACAGGTATTAAAACTTTAAAAGTTGGCTATAATAAGGTGTTTGGGTACTATATAGAAGTATCTAAGGGACTAACTTATTTAGTAAAAGATGAGTATGGATATGAAAGGAAACAAACACTATCTAATTGCGAAAGATATATAAGCCCAATACTAAAAGAAAAGGAAGCATTAATTTTAAATGCAGAAGAAAAAATAATTAATTTAGAGTATGAATTATTTATAAGTATTAGAGATAAAATAAAAGATTATATTCCAAGATTACAAAAAGTAGCTAGGGTAATTAGTGAAATAGATGTACTTCAATCATTTTCAACAGTAGCAGAGGAAAATAATTATATAAGACCCACTATAACTGATGAAAAGATTATTAATGTAAAAGATAATAGACATGCTGTAGTTGAAAAAGTTTTAGACTGCGAATATGTATCTAATGATATAGTAATGGAAAAAAATACAGATATATTGTTAATTACAGGACCTAATATGGCAGGAAAAAGCACATATATGCGTCAACTTGCTATAACAGTTATAATGGCACAAATAGGATGTTTCGTTCCAGCAAGTTCTGCAACACTTCCTGTATTTGATGCAATATACACTCGTATTGGCGCATCAGATGACCTAGTAAGCGGGGAATCTACATTTATGGTTGAAATGAATGAAGCAAATAATGCCATAGAAAATGCAACAGATTCTTCACTTATATTATTTGATGAATTGGGTCGTGGTACTGCAACTTTTGATGGTATGGCACTTGCTCAAGCAATAATAGAATATATACACGATACAATAAAATGTAAAACAATGTTTTCTACACACTACCATGAATTAACAGATTTAGAAAAAAATTTAAAAAGATTAAAAAATGTACATGTATCAGCTAAAGAAGAAGATGGTACTGTAACATTCTTGCATAAGATAGAAGACGGAAGTATAGATAAAAGTTATGGTATACATGTAGCTAAACTAGCTAAATTACCAGATACTTTGATTAAAAGAGCAACAGATATTTTAAGTATTTATGAATCAAAAGAAAAGAAAAGAGATATTAGAATACAAGAATCTTTACCACTTGATCTTGTAATGCCAACTAAATCTGTAGTAGAAGAAAAGTTAAAAAGTTTAGATCCATTAAATATAACTCCAATGGATGCATTAAATATTATTTATGATTTAAAAAAGGAAATAAAATAAAAACTGTAAAGAACAAGTAATTTTCATGATTTATGAAAAAATTACTTGTTTTTTTTTTTTTTTTGCGATAAAATAATAATGTAATCTAGAAAGTAGGAGGAAAATATGAGAAAAAATGGATTTACATTGATAGAGTTACTTGCCGTAATAGTAATATTAGCAATAATAGCTCTAATAGCAGTCCCAATAATAATAGATATTATTGAAGACTCAAAAACTGAGGCACTAAAAAGGAGCGCAGAAAATTATTTAAAGGCAGTAGAACTAGCTATTGCAAAAGAAAACTTAAATGGAGAGTTTAATCCAAATAGTTGTAGTATAACATCAGGAATAACAACCTGTGGTGACAAAACATTAAATGTAACAGTAGATGGAGAACTACCAAAAAGTGGCACAATAACACTTTCTAATGGTATTATAGAAAAAACTTCATCAACAAAATTAGCATACAAATCAGGCACACTAACATATGATTCCAATGGAAAATTAACTATAGAATCATCTAAAAAAGAATTAATAGCAGAAGGTGAAAGGATTAATGAGACAACTTCAGGCGTAGCTATAAATGTAGATAACAAGTTAGTATATTATGTGCCAGTTGGCTCAAGTGAGGCTACAGTATATGGATATTATGGCAATATTGATTATAGTAGTAGTTTTAACCTTATAGGTAAGACACCCCAAACCAGTGGAGATATAGAAATTGCATCAAAGTTAAAAATAAATGATGAAATATATGATGTAACAAGTATATCATATTATGCATTTTCAGAACCAGTGATGGGAGGCGCCACTAATATAACAAGCATAACAATCCCATCTAGTATCACAAGTATAGGAAGTTCTGCATTTCAAGGATGTACTAATTTAAGCAGTATTACAATCCCATCAAGTGTCACAAGTATAGGTGCAAGTGCATTTTATGGATGTTCTAATTTAAGTAGTGTAACAATACCTGAAAGCGTAACGAGTATAGGATCATCTGCATTTTCAGGAACACCATGGCTTGCTTCAAAAACAAAATCTACCAATGGCTTATGGATAATGAATAATATATTACTAGATGGAAGTGCTGCAACAGGGGATCTAGCAATACCAGATGGAGTAACCTCTATAGATGATGGTGCATTTTCTTCTAATATAAATATAACAAGTGTAACAATCCCATCAAGTGTCACAAGTATAGGAGAAAATGCATTTGGTAATTGTACTAGTTTAAGTAGTATCACAATCCCATCAAGTGTAATAAGTATAGGAAATTATGCATTTTCTTATAGTTCTAGTTTAAGTAGTATAACAATCCCATCAAGTGTGACAAATATGGGAGAGATGGTATTTGGAGGTTGGACATCAAGTCAAGTCATAAATGTATATTGGAACAAAAGCGAAGGAAAGCCAATTAATTGGGATGAAAATTGGAAAGGTCACTCAATGCTATGGCCATCTTATGCTATAGTACATTGTCCTGATGGTGATATTATTGAATAAAAAAAATTTGTGGTCAAATGGTGCAGTAAACTTGCAATCATAAATTGATAAAGAATGTATAAGTAATATACATTCTTTAATTTGTATAATTTATACTAATATGTTATAATACCAATCAAAAGAAGGGGTATTATGTTTAAAATTTATAAATATGAAAATATAGATAAAACTAAATTATATAAAGATAAAATGCATTTTAATAGTACACTTTATTATGATAAAAATATATTTTATAAAATACCTTACTACAAAGATGAAGAAATGGTTAGTAAATTAGTTTATTTAAATAATTGTAATATTCGTGAATTAATAAAAATTTTAGGTATTATTAAAGATGGTAAAGAAACAGTTGGATATGCATTTTTAAATTATAATAAAAATTATTGTGATTTAAAAAGTATACAAAATAGATCTTTAAATAATAAATATAAAGATTGTAAAAGTCTTATAAAAATATTTAATAAGTTTTTAAGATATGATATATGTTATTTTGATTGCCATTTAGGAAATATATTAATAAATTTATGTACTAATGATATGAAAATATGTGATATAGATGATATTGTTATAAGTAAAGATAAAAATCTTAAAATAGATATGCTTAGATGTTTAGCTACATTATTTGTTTCATATTTATATGATATTCCTAAAAATGATGTATCAGGCCTACTTAGAGGTAATAATTATATATTTAATTCCAATGGGAATATAAATAAATATTTTAGTGTTTTGTCTTCTGGATATTTAATAGATTTTAATTATGTATTAGAAAATTTAGATTTAAATTTAATTGAATATGAAAAAGAAGATATGAAACCTAAATTATTTGAATTAAATAAAAGACGATTTAGAATTTAAAACTAGTATTACTAGTTTTTTTTAGTTTGAACTGTTATAATATTATTAGGTGATGTTATGGAAAAAATAGTAATGGTTGATGGTAATAATCTTCTTTTTAGAAGTTATTATGCTACTGCATATTCAGGGAATATGATGAGAAATAGTAAAGGATTTCCAACTAACGGGTTATTTGGACTTGTTAATATGATTAATAAAATAATACAAGAGGAAAAACCAAATTATATATTAGTAGCTTTTGATAAAGGTAAAACATTTAGACATGATAAATATGACTTTTATAAACAAGGAAGATTAGAAACTCCTGATGAATTAAAACTTCAATTTCCAAAAGCAAAAGAAATGTTAACAAAAATGGGAATTAAATACTATGAAATAGATAATTATGAAGCTGATGATATAATAGGTACTTTTTCAAAATATTGTGATATTCCTAATGATAATTATGAGGGATTAATTATTTCTAGTGATAAAGATTTATTACAATTAATATCTCCTCAAGTTGAAATGAAACTATTAAAACCAAAAGATTATGTTAAATATAATATTAAATCATTTAAAGAAGATTGGAAAATAGATCCTATAAATATAATAGATTTAAAAGCTTTAATGGGAGATTCTTCAGATAATATTCCTGGAGTAAAAGGAATAGGAGAAAAAACAGCATTAAAACTTTTATGTGAATATAAAACACTAGATGGTGTATATGAAAATATAGATAAAATAAAAGGTTCAGTAAAAGATAAACTTATTAATGACAAAAAAAATGCTTATATGAGTTATGAGATTGCTACTATATGTAGAGATGTACCTCTTGAAATAAATATAGATGATATTAAATATTTAGGCCCTCAAGATGGTTTAAAAGAAATTTATGATGAATTAGAGTTTTATTCATTATCTAAAAATATTAATAAAGAAGTAGAGGATGATTTTAAATTTACTCTAGCAAGTAGTATAGATGATATAAATATAACAGATGATTGTGCTATTTACTTAGATTTAGATCAAGATAATTATCATAAGGCTAAAATAAATGGTATGGGGGTATTTAATAAAAATAATTCATTATATATACCATATGAAGTTTTAAAACAAAATCCAAAATTTTTAACAAAAATACAACTTTATACATATGATTATAAAAGATTACTAGTAGCTTTAAAATATGCTGATATAAATATTGATAATGTAGTATTTGATGACTGTATAGCAGCTTATTTATTAGAATATAATATAAAAGATGATATAGCTTATTTAGCGCAGGAATTTGGTTATGATATACCTTTTTCAAACATTATTAAAAAAAATAATCTAGATACAAGAATGTTAACAGTAAAAAAAGCTAAATTTATATATGAAGTAAAGAACAGGCTATTTAATGAAATAATAGATAAAAAATTAGATAGTTTATTTTATAATGTTGAACTTAAATTAAGTGAAGTATTAGCTGATATGGAATATACTGGATTTAATGTAGATAAATCTAGGCTTATTGATATGGGTGAAGATTTAAAAATAAAAATAGAACTTTTAAGTAAAACAATATATAATTATTCAGGATGTGAATTTAATATATCATCCCCACAACAATTAGGTGATGTACTTTTTGAAAAATTAGGTTTACCTACAAAAGGTAAAAGGGGTAAAAATGGTTATTCTACTGCAGCTGATGTACTTGAAAAATTAAAAGGTAAACATCCTATAATAGAAAATATATTAGAGTATAGATTATTAACTAAATTATATAATACATATATAGAAGGATTAATGAATTATATTTATGATGATAATAAAATTCATACGATTTTTACACAAACTCTAACTCGTACAGGTAGACTTTCTAGTATGGAACCTAATTTACAAAATATTCCTATTAGAAATGAGTATGGAAGGCTAATTAGAAAAGCTTTTATACCAAGTAAAGACTCTATAATAATAAGCGCTGATTATTCACAAATAGAACTTAGAATATTTTCTTGTATGGCTGGTATTGAATCAATGAAAGAGGCATTTAATAATAATATAGATATACATACAAAAACTGCATCAGATATATTTAATGTACCAATTGAAGCAGTAACTAAAGATATGCGTAGGATGGCTAAAGCAGTAAACTTTGGTATTATTTATGGTATTAGTGGTTTTGGTTTGGGCGAAAATTTAAATATAGATACAAAAGAGGCGAGTAAGTTTATAAAAGACTATTATAATACATATCCAGGTATACAAAAATATATGGATGAATGTATAAAACAAGCGCATAAAGACGGTTTTGTTAAAACATATTATGGAAGAATTAGAACAATACCAGATTTAGAAAATAAAAATTATATGATAAGAAGTGGTGCAGAGCGTATGGCACTTAATACACCAATACAAGGAACCGCTGCTGATATAATTAAAATAGCTATGGTAAAGTTATATGATGAATTTAATAAAAACAACTTAAAAAGTAAAATACTTGTTACAGTACACGATGAACTTGTAGTTGACTGTAAAAAGAGTGAATTTGATAAAGTTACGTCATTAATGAAAAGTGTTATGGAAAATATTATCTCATTAGATGTACCATTAGTTGTAGATATAGAATATGGAGATAATTGGTATCAAGCAAAATAAAAAGGAGTTAGCTCCTTTTTATTTATATAATTCCAATTTTAGATTTTCTAAGTTTTGATTCATAAGTGTTATATAATCATTTTTTTCAGTATTAACACCATTTAAATTATTAAATGCATATAATTCTAATTTTTTAGCGTTAGTTTCAGTGATAAAACTATCTATATTATCATCATTATCTTTATATTTTATAAATAGATAATTGCAGGTTCCACTTTTAATTAAATCTTTGGCTTCTTCTATAGTTTTATTACTTGCAGTATCAGGATCTATTGATATAACAGTAATTCCATATTTTTCTAAAACTTTAAAGCAATCATCATTAACAACAATAGTTGTATTAGAAGCATTTTTTACAGTTGAAAAATAAGTGCCATCTAAACTAGTTAGATTAATTTTTAAATTGTTATAATTTTCATCTATTTCATTAGTTAAATATTTGCTATTAATATATTCTTTAAATCCTTTTCTTATGTTATTTGCTATAGTTAATAAATTATTAGGATCTAACCATAATTCTTCTTTTTTATATTCGTAATTCATATTTGATGTGACATCAATTATTTTTAAATTTTTGTTTTTCTTATTAATATATTTTAGAGATTTTTTTTCATCAGTAAGTCCATTAAATATAAAAAGTTCATTATCAACATATTGATCTAAAAGAGCATTTGTAACTTTAAATGTATTAATATCATCATCTTTAGGATAAATACTATTTATAGTACTATGAGTGCCATATAAATAATTAACAACATACTCAATTGGATATGCAGATGTTAAAATATTTATATCATCCATAGAACTTTCTTTAAAACAACCAGTTAAACATAGTAAAACAATAAAAACAAATAATAATTTTAATTTTTTCATAAATCCTCCTATTTTACAGGGTCAATACCACCTTTAGAAAATGGATTACACCTTAATATTCTTTTTATTGTAAGAATACTTCCTTTAAATGCACCATATTTAGTTATAGCTTCTATACCATAATTAGAACAAGTTGGTATAAATTTACAATTTGAATGTGAACTAAATGGTAACATTTGATATATTCTTATAAATCCAATTAATATATATTTCATAATAACATTGTATCAAATTCTTTATAGAAAGTCTATAATGATATAAAATAAAAATTAGCGAAAACGTATCAAAAATTAAATAATAATTTATATTTTTTATTTTTTTTGGTATAATGTTATAGGTGATGCGTGTGAAATTACTTGAAGAGTTACAAATACCTTATAAAAATGAAAAATTATATGATCTGGCTTTAACACATACTAGTTATGCTAATGAAAATAATACATATAGTTATGAGAGATTAGAGTATTTAGGTGATGCTGTAATGGAACTTGTTATAAGTGATTATCTATATAAAAATACAGAATATCCTGAGGGTAAAATGACAAAACTTAGAAGTCATTATGTATGTGAAAATGCTAATTATGAATATTCTACTAGATTAGGATTAAATGAATATTTGAAATTAGGTCATGGTGAAGAGACTAGAGGAGGAAAGTATAGAAAAGCTATTGTGGCAGACATATTTGAATCTTTTATAGGTGCAATGTACCTAGATTTAGGTTTTGATTATGTAAAAAGTTTTATATATAAGCATGTTATACCTTTGATAGAAGATAAGACTATTGAGTTTTTTGATGATTATAAATCAGTATTACAAGAGTTAGTTCAAACTGATAAAAAAAGTTTAGAATATGTAGTAGTTAATGAAGAAGGACCGGCTCATGATAAAACATTTACAGTAGAAGTTAAAATTGATGATATAGTATATGGAAAAGGTAGGGCTCATAGTAAAAAAGAAGCAGAACAAATAGCCGCACATGATGCACTTAAAAAAGCACAAAATAAAGAAGGAGTGATATAATGGGAAGATTTCCTAATATAGCAGCTGCTAAAGCAAAAACAGGAGCAGCTAAAGGTAAATTATATGGTATGTATGCCAAAGATATATATCAAGCAGCAAAAAATGGTGGAACTACTCCAGAGGGGAATCCATCTTTAAAAAGATTAATAGAAAAAGCTAAAAAAGATCAAGTACCAGCGGATGTAATTAAAAGGGCAATAGATAAAGTAAACAGTGGCAGTGGTGAAAATTATGAAACACTTACATATGAAATATTTGGACCAAGTGGGTCAACTTTAATGGTAGAATGTTTAACTGATAATGTAAATAGAAGTGTAAGTGATGTTAGAACTGCAATAAATAAGGCAAAAGTTAAAATGGGAGCTATGGGTAGCGTAGCTTATATGTACGATAACTTATGTACTGTAGGATTTACAGGAATTTCTGAAGATGATGTTATGGATGCTTTAATTAATGCAGGAATTGATTTTGTAGATATGGAAAATCAAGATGGAAATATACTTATTTATGGTGATCCAAATGATTTATTTAAAATCAAAGAAGCAATTACATCTATTAAAAATGATGTAGAATTTACTGTAGATGAAATTGCAATGCTTCCAAAAGAAAGAATTACTTTAACAGGAGAAGATTTAGAGAATTTCAATAAACTTTTAAACTTGCTTGATGAAGTTGATGATGTGCAAAATGTGTATCACAATGTAGATTTGTAAAAAAATATAAAAAAGTGTTGCAAAATGCTTTTTTTTGTTGTATACTCATTTTGACGTTTTGCAAAGAATCTACAATTTATTAATACAACTTGATAACTACATTTAATAAAATGTGGT
>JAUNNO010000056.1 GCA_030531425.1 bacterium | reverse complement strand
GTAATTTTCATGATTTATGAAAAAATGACTTGTTTTTTTTTTTTTTTTTGCGATATGATAGTTGTGTAATGTAAAGATAGGAGGAAAAATGATGAAAATAAAAGGATTTACATTAATAGAGTTACTTGCAGTAATAGTAATATTAGCAATAATAGCTCTAATAGCAGTTCCAATAATAATAGATATTATTGAGGATTCAAAAAAAGAGGCGTTGAAGCGAAGTGCAGAAAATTATTTAAAGGCAGTAGAATTAGCTATATCAAAAGAAAATTTGAAAGGGGAGTTTAATCCTAGTAGTTGTCAAGTACAAGAGAATGGTAATTTACTATGTGATGGATATACTGATCTACTAACTATAACAGTAGATGGAGAATTACCAGAAAGTGGAATAATAACATTTTCTAATGGTATTATAGAAAAAACTTCATCAACAAAACTAACATACAAATCAGGAACATTAACATATGAATCAGGTAAATTAATTATAGAATCACCTAAAGAAGAATTATTTGCAGAAGGAGTAATAATACCTGAAACGACATCAGGATTAGCAGTAAATGTAGATAATCAGTTAGTATACTATGTACCAGAAGGATCAAGTGAAGCTACAGTATATGGATATTATGGTAATATTAATTATAGTGATACTTCAAATTTTTCATGGGAGACACCACAAACGAGTGGAGAAATCGAAATAGCATCAAAAGTAAAAATAAATGGAACTATATATCCAGTTACAAGTATAGGCAATTTTGCATTTTTTACAATGTCAGGTGGTAGTGCAAATATAACAAGTGTAATAATTCCATCCAGTGTTACGAGAATAGGTGCTGATGCCTTTTATAGTTGTCACAATTTAAATAATATAACAATTCCATCAAGTGTAACAAGTATAGATTCTAGTGCATTCGCAGATACCCCATGGTTTACATCACAATTACAATCAAATAATGGATTAGTAATAGCTGGTTCAGTTTTATTAGATGGAACTAAAGCAACAGGAGAAGTAGTAATTCCAAATGGAGTGAAAATTATAAATATGAATGCATTTGTCGGTAATACAAATATAACGAGTGTAGAAATTCCGTCAAGTGTAACAAGTATAGGATATTCTGCATTTGGATGGTGTAGTAATTTAAGTAGTATAACCATCCCATCAAGTGTAACCAGTATAGGCGTTTCTGCATTTTTAGAGACTCCATGGAATTCAAAAAAAGCTCAAGAAAATAATGGATTAGTAATAGTAAATAAAATATTAATAGATGGGACAAGTGCAACAGGTGATGTAATCATTCCAAATAATGTAATAAGTATAGGTGCTAGAGCATTTTATTCAAATTATAATATAACAAGTATAACAATACCTTCAAGTGTAACAAGCATAAAAGATGGCGCATTTTCTTATTGTACTAACTTAAATAGTATAACAATTCCATCCAGTGTAACCAGTATAGGCGTTTCTGTATTTGAATTAACATCTTGGCTTACATTAAAAAGAGCTTCATCAATTGATGGTTTAGTAATAGTAAATGACATTTTAATAGATGGTCTAACAGCAGCAGGGAATATAACAATTCCAAATAATGTAACAAGAATAGTAGATTATGCATTTTCTGAAGGTCTGAGTGGTTCAAATATAACAAGTATAATAATCCCATCCAGTGTTAAAAATATAGGTTCTAATGCATTTTGTATGTGCTATAATTTATCAACAATAAATATAGAAAAACCATCAGGATCAATAGAAGGTGCTCCTTGGGGATCAAGTGCTACAGTAAACTGGGCTGATTAATTAAAAAATATGAAAAATTGAGTTTTACTCAATTTTTTTTCATATACTTTATTGGTGATATATTGAATTTAAGTGAAATAATAAAGTGTGTTAATGGTATTTGTAACATAAAAGATCAAAAAATAAAAAATATTGTTACAGATACTAGAAAATTAAAAAAAGGTGATTTATTTATAGCTTTAAAAGGAAATAATTATGATGGTAATGATTATATAGAAGAAGCAATAAAAAAAGGCGCTATTGCTTGTATAACTGTTAAAAATATAAATAGTAAGTGTATTATAGTTAAAGATACATATAAAGCTTTATATGATATAGGACTATATTTAAGAAGTAAATATAATATTCCTTTGATAGCTATAACAGGATCTAATGGTAAAACTACTACTAAAGAATTACTTTATAATGTATTAAGTAGTAAGTATAATGTTTTGAAAAATGAATCTAGTAAAAATAATATAATAGGTGTATCTGATACATTATTTAAATTAAATAATAAATATGATTTAATAATAATGGAATTAGGGACTAATCAAATGGGTGAAATAAATACATTATCTAATATGTGTAAACCTACACTTAGTATAATAACTAATATAGGTTCTTCTCATTTAGAATATTTTAAAACAAGAAAAAATATATTTAAAGAAAAATATAGTATTGTAAATGGAATGAATAATATAAATTTAATAGTAAATGGAGATTCAAAATATTTAAAAAGATTAGATTGTTTTAAATGTGGTATTAACTCTAATAATGATTTAATAGCTTATAATATAAAAGAAGATTTAGATAATGTATCTTTTGATATAAAATTAGATAAAGAATATAATATTAAATTTAATAATCCAGGTAGACATTTTATTAATGATATACTATTAGTTATAAAAGTAAGTCTTATTTATGGGATAGATATACAAACAATAATTAATAAAATAAATAGTTTTAAACTAATAGAAAAGAGAATGAATATAATACCTAAAGATAGTAATGTAATTATAAATGACTGTTATAATGCAAGTTATGAATCAGTATGTGCAGGGCTATCTTATTTATTTAATATAAAGAGTAAAAAAGTATTGATACTAGCTGATATCCTAGAACTTGGTAAACATTCAAAAAAAATTCATATTAAAATAATAATTTGAATTTGAAAAAATAGATATTACTAACAATAAAAAATTCATAAAAAAATTAATAAAAGAGTTAAAACTTTAAAAAACTATGAAGTTTATACAGTAGGAAATTATTCTAAATATATTTCTGGTAAACATTTTAAAAATGTATCAGATTTGATAAATTATATTAAGGTTAATGAAATAACTAATTCTTATATATATGTTAAAGGTTCTAGAAGAATGAATTTAGATTTGGTTGTAAATTATTTATTAATGTAATATAATATTTTTGGTGGTTTTATGACTGATTTAGAATACTTAAAAAAGTATTATAAAGGTAATATAGAAGATGCTGTTAAAAGATTAAATAATGGTGAGCCTGTTCAGTATATAGTTGGTGATGTAGACTTTTATGGTAATATAATAAAAGTAGATAAAAGAGTATTAATTCCAAGAAGAGAAACAGAAGAATTAGTAGAAAAGACATTAAAATATTTAGATAATACAAACTTAGATATTGTAGATTTAGGAACAGGATCTGGTTGTATTGCTATAACACTAAAAAAGATGCTTCCTAATATTAATATGGATGCAGTAGATATAAGCCGTGATGCTATAAGCCTAGCTATAGAAAATACTAAATTAAATAATGTTGATATTAATTTTTATTTAGGTGATATGTTAAATCCATTAAATAAAAAATATGACTGTATTATAAGTAATCCACCTTATATATCATATGATGAAGAGGTTATGGATATAGTTAAAAATAATGAACCAAATATAGCTTTATATGCAGATAATTCTGGATTATATTTTTATGAAGAAATACTTAAAAATTGTAAAAATTTTCTAAAAGATAAATTTATAATTGCTTTTGAAATAGGTTATAATCAAGGAGATAGAATAGTAAATTTAGCTCATAAATATTTAGATAATGTAGATGTAAAAATAGAAAAAGATCTGCAAGGCTTTGATAGATTTTGTTTTATAATAAGAAAATAATTATGTTTTCTTTTTTATTTGATTTAAAATGTGTTATAATTTTTATGGTGGTATTATGGATAATTTCGAGTATGAAAGAAAGTTATATAATGAAGGTGTAAACTTTATAGGTGGAGTAGATGAAGTTGGGCGTGGACCACTAGTTGGAAATGTAGTTGCAGCTTGTTGCGTACTTCCTAAAGATTTCAAATTAGATGGACTTACTGATTCTAAAAAATTAAGTGAGAAAAAAAGAGATTTGTTTTATGAATATATAAAAGAAAACTGTATTGCTTATGCTATAGGCGAAGTAACGCCTAAAAGAATTGATGAGATAAATATTTATGAAGCAAGTAGAGAAGCTATGATGATAGCTATAAAAAAAGTTCAAAAAATGATAAACTTAGAGCACGTATTAGTAGATGCTATGCCTCTACCAGACTTGGATATACCACATACTCCTATAATTAAGGGAGATTTAAAAAGTATTAGTATAGCTGCTGCTAGTGTAATAGCTAAAGTAACTAGGGATAAAGAGATGTATGAATTAGATAAAAAATATCCTAAGTATGGATATGCATCACATAAAGGTTATCCTACTAAAAAACATTTAGAAAACTTAAATAAATATGGACTTATAGATGGTTATAGAAAATCCTATGGTCCAGTAAAAAAAATATTAGAAGGAGAAAATATATGAAATTATTACTTTCACATATAGCAGATTTAGATGGAATAAGTCCTGTAATACTTATGAAGTTAATTGATGAAGATTTTGAATACAAACTATTTGAAGTAAATGATTTAAGTAGTTTTATAGATGAAAAAATAAATACTAATTATTTTGATAAATATGAAAAAATTTTTATAACTGATTTAGGTATAAAAAAAGAGGTGGCTCTTAAAATAATAAATAGTAAATATAAAGATAAATTTTTATTATTTGATCACCATCAGAGTCATTATTATTTAAATGATTATGAATTTGCTAAAGTAGAAGAAGAAAAAGATGGATTTAAAGAATGTGGAACAACTATTTTTTATGAATATTTAGTAAATAATTATGATAATAAAATATTGAGAAAAGAAAGTGTTATTACATATGTTGAACTTGTAAGAGAAAATGATACATGGCAATTTACTGATTTTAAGGAAGATGCTAAGAATTTAAATGCTTTATTTAGTTTTTATGGTATAGAAGATTTTATAGATATATATACTACCTTTTTAAAGGGTAGTAACAAATTTTATTTTAATGAAAATGAATTGTTTATATTAAAATCATTAAATAATCAAATGAATAATTATTTAGAGTCAATGAAAGATAAAGTAATATTCAAAAAAATAAATGGCTATAATATAGGAATAGTCTTTGCAGAATTATATAGAAGTGATTTAGGAAATTATTTAGCCGAAATATATAAAGATAAAATAGACTTTGTTTGTATAATTAATTTATCTCGTCATATAAGTTTAAGAGGAATAAAAATAGATAAACCAGTAAATAAATTTGCTGAAATATATGGAGGTGGAGGACATCCTTTAGCTTCAGCAATACCATTTAAAGATAATTTAAAAGAATTAATAATAGAAAGCATTTTTTATGAAAATAAGTAGATTAATACTTCCTCCATTAGATAATAATTGTTACATATTAAAACTTGATGATGAATGTATTATAATAGATCCTGCTTCTAATTATGCTGAAATTATTAATGAGATTAATGATAAGAAAATAGTAGGTGTTATAGTAACCCATTATCACTTCGATCACATAGGTGCTTTAAATAATTTTGATGAGAATTTAATTTATGATATAAATAATTTAAAAGAAGGCGTAAATACTATTGGAAAATTTAGTTTTGAAGTAATTTATACTCCAGGCCATAAAGAAGATAGTATAACTATTTATTTTAAGGGTGAAGAAGTTATGTTTACTGGTGACTTTTTATTTAAAAATGGTGTAGGTAGAACAGATTTACCTGGTGGAAATGTAACTGATATGGTTAATAGTTTAAATAAAATAAAAAATTATAATAATAATATTAAAATATATCCAGGACATGGCGATTATACTTATTTAAAAGATGAGGTAATTAATATTAGATAATAAAAACTGCAAAAAACAAGTGATTTTCATGATTTATGAAAAAATGACTTGTTTTTTTTTTTTTTTTGCGATATGATAGTTATACAATGTAAAGATAGGAGGTAAA
>JAUNNO010000009.1 GCA_030531425.1 bacterium | reverse complement strand
AAGATAACATATCTATAGATTTTACTTTTACCTGCTCGTTTGAAAATCTTGATATTTTACTTTTTATTACCAAATTAGTTTCATTTGTAATTTTTATAGGTAATAAAATTTTATTTAGGTTTTTATTATGTGATATTAGTGTTGTTATAGTTTGCTGACCGTTATTTATAATTGGATCTTTTATTAGAATTTCGTTTTTTAAATCTAAAACTTCTCCTGTAATATTTATTCCGTTATTATATTTCAAAAAATTTTCAGGTTCGTTTTCTATTGTATAAATCATTTTCTTGTTCGTAGATAAAACTCCTCTTACATTATCATAAAAGTATTTAGAAAAATCTTTTGTAGTATATGAATTTAATGAAGATCCTAATGCATCTAACAGCGAATTAATAAGTTCACAAGCTTTTATATAGAAACTAAAATTACCATATCCATCAGTTGAAACATTATATTGACATCCGTTTGATGTTTCAAATATTGGTTTTGGTATTAATAGTGACAGCCCATTATTTCTTATAGGTAAAAGTTTATTTTTAAAAAACATATTATATATTTGTTCTGGGGTAAGGTTAGTATTTTTTTTGCAATTTGTAGATATACTTCTAAATTTAGGAATTTTTCTTTTTAAATTATCCTTGTTTTTGGTTATATAATTGTATAAATCTTTATAAACAGAATTATTTTCATTATTAAAACATTTATTGTAATTTAATTCCATTTTATTATACACATCATCATTAAGTTCATTGGTTTTTATTTGATAAATATATACATAATTAGGATCGTTATAGTATATAGCATCTATACTGCCATCATAATCTCCATTTATTATATATTTTTTCATACATTCTATATAATCTATATTATATATTGTAGATATAGAAAATATTTCAAATGCAGTACCATATCCATCATTCGTTTTTGATATATGCATATAATCCTTTAACAAAATTCTTATATCATTAAGCTCATTTATTATTACATTAGCTTTATCACTGCCAACTAGTTTAACTAATTTAGCCTTGTAAATATTATCAAGATTTTCTTCTAGTACATAGCTTGAGTCTATTACAGATACTGTTTTTATAGTATCCCAGTCATCAACACTTATAAGATATTTATTCTTTATATATCTTATATATTTTATTTCATCTTTTTTAATAGTCCAATTGCCTGATCTTACTTTTTCTGTAAAGAAGAGTGATTCACCATTGAAACTAGTAGGGTACTGTTTTGAATGCTCTTGTAGTCTACCTCTTATTTGACTTTGTAGAATTTCATTATTTTCTATTTCTAGATATCTTGATACTTCTTCATATATTTCTTTTAGTTTCGCATATTTTTTATTATCCCTTGTTAATATGTTTTCTATGCAAATATATATTATATCCTTTAAATTTTGCTTTTTCATACTATCACAACCTTTATAAAATATAATATATCATATAAAAAGTAAAAGATCAAGCACAACATTCGATCTTACACAGAAAAAGATCAGAACAATAAAAATAATTATTGTTGAGTTTTTAAATATTTAATGATATAATACATTTGTTTTTGAAAGGGGCTGATATTATGAAGATGCCAGTTGTTGCTTTAATAGGTAGACCTAATGTAGGAAAAAGTACAATATTTAATAAAATGGTTGGTAGAAAATTATCAATAATAGAAGATATACCTGGTGTTACAAGGGATAGGGTATATGGAAGGTGTGAATATAAAGATTATAAATTTCATTTAATAGATACCGGTGGTATTGAACTTGGAGAAAATGCTTTTAATAAAGAAATAAAAATGCAAGCAGAGCTTGCTATTGATGATGCTGACGTTGTAGTATTTGTCGTAGATGGCAAAGAAGGATTAACTTCCGATGACTTTTTAGTAAGAGATATGTTAAAAAAAGTATCTAATAAAGTTATTTTGGCAATAAATAAATGTGATAGTAAAAAAATTAAAGAAAATGAATATGATTTTTATGAATTGGGTTTTGAAAATATGATTAAAGTAAGTGGTGAACAAGGCGATGGCATATCTGATTTACTTGATATAATTGTTAAGAATTTTAATTTATATGAAAAGGATCTTACTGATACTGTTAAATTTTCAATAATAGGTAGGCCCAATGTAGGAAAAAGTAGTTTAGTAAATGCTATTTTGAATGAAGATAGAGTAATTGTAAGTGATATAGCAGGAACTACTAGAGATGCTATTGATACAGAGTTTAATTATAATGGTTCTTCTTATACTGTAATAGATACAGCTGGTATGAGAAAACGTGGTAAAATATATGAAAATATAGAAAAATATAGTCTACTTAGAAGTTTGAAAGCTATAGATAGATCTGATGTATGTGTTCTAGTAATAAATGCAGAAGAGGGTATAATAGAACACGATAAACATATAGCCAGTTACGCAATAGATGCAGGTAAAGCAATTGTTATAGCAGTTAACAAATGGGATTTAATAGAAGATAAAGATAATAAGTTAAAAGAATGGAAAAAAGATATAGAAAGCAATTTTGCATTTATGAGTTATGCTAAAGTAGTATTTTTGAGTGCTAAAACAAAAAAGAGGGTTCATACTTTGATGCCTGAGGTGTTAAATGCATATGAAAATAGTAAGAAGCAAATAAAAACTAATTTAATAAATAAAGTTATTGAAGATGCTTATGAACTTAATTTACCTCCATCATATAAAGGTAAGAGGTTAAAAATATATTTTACAAGTCAAGTAAGAACAAATCCACCAACATTTAATATACAAGTAAACAGCAAAAGTCTTATACATTTTTCTTATGAAAGATATTTAGAAAATAAAATTAGAGAATCATTTGATTTTAGTGGTACTCCAATAGTATTAAATTTTAAAAATAAAGGTGAACAATAATTTCACCTTTATTTTTTTAAAAAATTTTTCTATCGTATTTTTTTAACCAAACTTTAATTTTTGATACAACTAATTTATCAAACTTGTTATAATCAATTAAAATTTTTAAATATTTATTAATAATCAAGATAAGCAGCGATTCAATTGCTATAATTATTGATGATAAAAATATAAATTGTATAATATAACTTTTGAAAGCAAAAATTTTTAAACTTAAATTTATTGAATGATTAATTATAAGAAAATTTAAATGTGTTAAATATATTATTAGAGAATTTTTTCCTAAAAATGCTAAAAATTTACATTTTTCTAAAATTGTTTTAGAAAACATTATAAAAGAAAATGTCCCTAAAGATAGATTTATGGAATACCAAATTGGATTTCCTATAACTGACATTCTAAAATCAACCCCGTTATTTTTATAAAAATATAAGTATAATATAAATGTTAGTAAACCTAATGTAAATTGCATTATTTTTGTAATCTTCATTTTTTTTAATATTTTTGTTGAATAATAACCAATTGATATAAATACTGAAGCAGCAATGCCTCTGTTTAATACATTTAAAATTTTAAATATATTAATGTATTTGTCATAATAAGGGATATAATTAATTTTATATAAAAATAGATTAGTAATTATGAACAGTATAAATATAATTATTTTTGTTAATTTATTTTTACATAATTTTATAATTGTTACAAATAATACTTCTCCAATTAAAAGGGCTATTAAAAACCAAAGAATAGATATACCATTTAAAATTACAGTATCAATAATATCTTTTAAAATATCTACTCCACTAAACATTATTGATTGAAAAAGAATAATTAAAATACTAAAAATAACATATGGATATAAAATTTTTTTTGATTTTTTTATAAAAAATTCTTTTATAGAAATATTCTGCCAAGTATTGTTATAAAATAAAGCAATTCCAGACAAAATAAAAAACATTGGCATGTGGAATGAACTAGTAAATATAATTATATTTTTATTTATATTGCCCATGATATACATATTATTAAATATACTTGATTCACAAACACCTGCAGTATGTCCTAGAACTACAGCAATTATGGCAATTCCTTTAGCAACGTCTAAAAATTTTATTCTTTCATTTTTTACTACTTTATTCATCCTACCACCATAATTATTATATATTGGATGATGTTTTTTTTCAATATATAATTTTTTAAATTAAAATTAATAAATTATAGATAATTAGTTGATTTATATTTCTTTTATTTGCTATAATATATTTGTTAAATGATATTTAAAGTAGACGGGGGATTTTATGAAAGGAATAGTGTTAGCTGGAGGTAGTGGGACAAGACTATATCCTATAACAGAAGGTATAAGTAAACAATTAATGCCTATATATGATAAACCTATGATATATTATCCATTATCAACACTTATGTTAGCCGGCATTAAGGACATACTTGTTATAACTACAAAAGATGATCAATCAAATTTTATTAAATTATTAGGCGATGGTAGTAAATATGGAATTAATTTAAGTTATGCAGTTCAAGATAAACCTCTAGGAATAGCTCAAGCATTTTTAATAGGTGAGAATTTTATTAATAATGATGAATGTGCGCTTGCCTTAGGAGATAATTTATTTTTTGGTAATGGTTTTGTAGATGCTTTAAAGCAGGCTAGGGATAATGCATTAAAAGGATATGCCACTAATTTTGCTATTGAAGTTCCTAATCCAAAACAATTTGGAGTGGTAGAAATAGATAAAAGTGGCAAAGTTTTAAGTATAGAAGAAAAACCTGAAAATCCCAAATCTAATTTGGCTGTTACGGGATTGTATTTTTACCCTAAAAGTGTAGTAGAAAAAGCAAAATTAGTAGTACCTTCTAAAAGGGGAGAACTTGAAATAACATCAATAAATAATATGTATTTAAAAGATAAAAGACTATGCGCTAAAAAACTTGGTGGAGGTTTTCTTTGGTATGATACAGGTACGTTTGAAAACCAATTGGATGCAATACTGGCTATTAGAAATTATCAGAATAATAAAGGAAAAATTATCGCTTGCTTAGAGCAGATAGCATACGATAATGGTTGGATAGATGATGATATGCTTTTAAAAAGGGCGAAAGTGTTATCAAAAAACACATATGGAAAGTATTTATTAGAGGTATTAAAAAAATGAAGAAGATATTAACAGATTTAAAAGATTGTTACATCATAGAACCAGATAGATTTGGAGACGAAAGAGGATTTTATTCTCCTTTTTTTGCTGAAAAAAATTTTATAGATGAAAATATTGGAATGAAAGGAGTAGTTCAAGCATCTAGAAGCATGAGCTCTAAAGGTACTGTTAGGGGATTACATTTTCAAAATGCCCCACTAACTCAAGCAAAATTAGTTGAATGCTTAAGTGGTGAAATATTGGATGTAGTAGTAGATTTGAGAGAAGATTCTAAAACATATTTAAAATGGACGAGTGTTCATTTAACTCCAGAAAATGGAAGACAATTATTTGTGCCTAGAGGATTTGCACACGGGTTTGTAAGTTTAAAAGATAACTCTTTATTTCAATATATTGTAGATAATGATTATAGTCCAATTCATGAAGATGGAATTTATTGGAATGATCCAAAAATTAATATAGACTGGCAATTTGAAAAATATGGAATAGATAATATTATTTTATCTGAAAAAGATAAAGCAAGAAAAAAAATGGTTGACAGGAGTGATTTAAAAATATTTGATCATTACAGATATTTGGTAACAGGATGTAAAGGCCAACTTGGTTATGATGTAGTTAGAGAGTTAAATAAAAGAGGCATATATGATGTTTTAGCTCTTGATATAGATGATATGGATATAACAAATAGTAGAATAGTTAACAAAATATTTGAAGAATATTCTCCTGAATATGTAATTCACTGTGCTGCTTATACTAATGTAGATAAAGCTGAAGAAAATTATGACTTGTGCAAAAGAATTAATGTAGATGGAACTAAAAATATAACAGAAGCTTCAAGAAGAATAAATGCTAAATTATTATATATTAGTACAGATTATGTATTTGATGGTGCTAAAGATGGACTATATGAAGTAACAGATATTCCAAATCCATTAAATGTTTATGGAAAAACAAAGTTAATGGGTGAACAAGAAGTAAGTGAATATGGTAAATCATTTATAGTTAGAACATCATGGGTATTTGGTATAAATGGTAAAAATTTTATTAAAACCATGTTAAATCTTGCAAATACGAAAGAAGAAGTAAATGTGATATCAGATCAAGTAGGAAGCCCTACATATACAAAAGATTTAGCAAAATTAATAATAGATTTAATTCAAACTGAAAAATATGGTATATATCATGCAAATAATGAAGGATATTGCAGTTGGGATATTTTCGCACAATATGTTTTTGATTCAAACAAAAAAAATATAAAAGTAAATAAAATTCTTACTAAGGATTATAATTCAAAAGCAACACGACCATTAAATTCTAGATTGAGTAAAAAATCACTCATAGAAAATGGTTTTGGCTTATTACCAGATTGGATGAATGCTGTTGATAGATATAATGAAGAATTAAATGAAGAAAAGAAAGTATTAAAAAAGGTGATTAAATGAAATTTCTAGTAACAGGAGGGGCTGGATTTATAGGTACTAATTTCTTACAATACATGGTAAGAGAATATCCAGGTGATGATTTTGTTTGCTTAGATGCATTAACTTATTCTGGAATTTATCAAAATATATCAAATTTAAATAGTTTTAACAATTTTAAATTTATTAAAGGAGATATTAGAGATAAAGACTTTGTTGATAAAATATTTAATGAAGAGAATTTTGATATTGTAATAAATTTTGCTGCAGAAACTCATGTTGATAATTCTATAAAAAATCCTAATATCTTTGCTGAGACAAACATATTGGGTACAATAAATTTACTTAATGCATCTAAAAAGTATGGAATAGAGAGATTTCATCAGATATCTACTGATGAAGTTTATGGTGATCTTCCTTTAGATAGAAAAGATTTGTTATTTAAAGAAGATAATAGAATAATTACATCTAGTCCTTATTCTGCATCTAAAGCAGGAGCTGATATGCAAGTTTTAGCTTATTATAGAACTTATGGTCTTCCTGTAACTGTTTCTAGATGTTCTAACAACTATGGTCCATATCAATTTCCGGAGAAACTAATTCCTCTAGTTATTTCTAAAGCACTTAATAATGAAAAAATTCCAGTATATGGTACAGGATGTAATGTAAGAGATTGGATTCATGTACACGATCATAATGTTGGTGTTGATTTGATTGTCAGAAAGGGTGTTGCAGGCAATGTTTATAATATAGGTTCTCACAATGAAAAAACAAATTTAGAAATTGTAAGAACTATATTAAAACATTTGAATAAATCAGATAATTTAATAGAATTTGTATCTGATAGGCCAGGTCATGACAGAAGATATGCGATTGACTCATCTAAAATAGAAAAACAGTTGGGTTTTAATGCAAGTTATAATTTTGAAGATGGAATAAAAGAAACAATAGACTGGTATGTTAACAATTCAGAGTGGTTAGATAATATAAAAACTTTGAAATATAAAAATTAAATAGAAAGAAGAGTATTAATGGTAAATGTTTTTATAATAGGTTCACGTGGCTATATGGTTAATTATGGTGGATTTGAAACCTTTGTTACAAATTTAATAGATAATTATAACGATTCAAATACTAGATTTTTTGTAACTAGAATAACTAACAAAAAAGAGCAGGTAAAACATATATGCGATAATATAGTTGACATACCTATTTATATAAAACAAAATGGTAGTATAAAAATGCTATTATATTCTATAAAAGCATATAAGAATGTTATTAATTATATTAAATCTAATAATCTAAAAAATTGTTATATATATATGCTAGGATTAAAACTAGGAAATTATATGTTTTTGAAAAAAAGAACAACTCATAAATATAAAATTAAAACGTTAGTAAATCCAGATGGATTAGAGTATAAGAGAAGCAAGTGGGCTTATCCTATTAAACTCTTCTTTTTATATAGTGAAAAATCAATGTTAAATAATACTGATGTAATAATATGCGATTCAAAAAGCATAAAAGAATATATAGATTTAAAGTATCCAAAATTAAAAAATATAACTAGATATATATCTTATGGAAGTAAAAAAGTTGATATAAAAGGTGCAGATGAAAATCATATTTTAAAAAAATATAATTTGATGAAAAATAATTATTTTTTAACTGTAGGTAGATGTGTTAGTGAAAATAATTATGAAATGATAATTTCATCTTACCTGAAAAGTAATAATAATAAAAAATTAGTCATAGTATCAAATTTTGATGGTGGTAAGTATTCAAATAAATTAAAAAAAATGATAGATAAAAATTCTAATATCTATTTAATAGAAGGTATATATAATGAAGTAGAACTTTCAATTATAAGAAAGAATGCATACTCTTATATACACGGACATTCTGTAGGAGGAACTAACCCATCACTTTTAGAATCTATGAGATATACAAACCTAAATATATTATATGATGTTAGTTTTAATAAGGAAGTTGGACTTAAAAGTTGTATATATTTTAAAAATGAAGAAGAATTAACGAGAATTTTTAATAATCAAAAAAAATTAGATTTGTTAAAAGTAAAATTAAATAATAAATCAAAAAAAATAATAGAACAAAAATATACTTGGGAGAAAGTTGTAGAAAGTTATAAACAAATTTTTAAATAATTATTTTACACTTGTATTAAGTGGAGGATGTATGAAATTACAAAATAAAAAAAGACTAGGAATATTTGCTTTTTATGATAAAGATGGCATAGTAGATGATTATATATATTTTTTATTAGATGATATAAAGAAAAATTTGAGTGATCTAATTATTGTAAGCAATTCAAATATAGATGATGTTGGAATGAAAAAATTAAAACGCTATACAACTGAAATATATATAAGAGATAATAAAGGCTTTGATATTATAGCTTGGAAAAAGGCTATTACAGAATATGTTTTTAAAGATAGATTAGAAAGCTATGATGAAGTTGTATTATTTAATAATTCTTTTTATGGCCCTTTCTATCCTTTTAAAATAATATTTGATGAGATGGATATGAAAAAAATAGATTTTTGGGGAATTACTAATCATCCTGAATCTTTATATGATAATATAGAAAATGCTTGTAAATTAGATTATATTCCAACATTTATTCAAAGTTATTTTACTGTATTTAGAAGTAGTATAGTAAAAGATAAAAGGTTTATAGAATTTTGGAATAATCTACCAGATGATTTAACATATCAGCAAGCAGTTCATTTATACGAGGTTTGTTTTGCTTATATATTTTCATCTTGGGGATATAGGTGGGATACATATATAGATAATACTAAATTGTGTAGAAATAAAGAAGAAGCAATTTGTTATAATACTTTTATACCATATACTATGATATCAGAGAGAAACCTTCCTATATTAAGAAAGAAAATTTTTTGTTATGATAGTACTGACTATATAAAAAGATGTGGTTATGAAGAACCTAAGATGTGTATAGATTACATAAAAAACAATTTTGATTATGATGTAAATATGATATTTGATAATTTAATTAGGACTTGTAATATGGCTGATTTAAAACAAAGTTTGCATCTTAACTATGTGTTACCTACAAATCATTCTAATCTAAAAAAGAAACCTAAAAAAAAGGTTGCTGCTATTTTTCATTTATATTATATAGATCTAATGGAGGATATATATAAATATTTAAGTAATATGCCTTCATATGTAGATATATATATAACAACTACAAGTGAAAATAATAAAGATAAAATTTTAAATAAATTTTCTAATGTAAAAAACAAATTACAGGTTAGAGTAGTAAAAAATAAGGGAAGAGAGATAGCCGCTTTATTAATAGACTGTAAAGATATATTAAAAAAATATGATTATGTAGGTTTTTGTCATGATAAAAAATCCCATATTGGTATGCCAATAACTACTGGTAAGTCTTTTGAATACACACTTATAGAAAATATTTTTAATAATGAATGTTATGTAGAAAATGTAATAGATACTTTTGAAAATAATCCTAAATTAGGAGTTTTGGGTGCTCCATCACCATTACATTCAATGTATAGTGTTTCAATAGGATATGAATGGACTTCTTGCTATGAGGAAACAGAAAAACTAGCAAAAAGATTAAAATTAAAATGCAATTTATCCAAAGATAAAAATCCTTTTATTTTAGGAACTGCTTTTTGGTGTAGAACAGAAAGCTTAGAGCCATTATTTAATTATAATTGGAAGAGAAGTGATTTTCCAAAAGAACCATTAAATGCTGATGGGACTTTAAATCATGCTATTGAAAGATGCTTTTCATATGTTTCTCAAAGTCAAGGTTTTTATTCTGGGTGGGTTATGACAGAAGATTATTCATCTTTAGAAATTCAAAATTTATATTTACTGCTTTCTACATTTATTAGAGGCAATATGGAAATATACAATTCAAGGCTTTTAGGAATGATAATAAATAAAGCAAAAAAATCTCGCTTTTTAAGAAAGTCATATCATATATTATTAAAATTAAGAAAAAAATTTAAAAAATAATTAGGAGATTGATTATGATAACAAAGATATTAAAAAAAATTAAATATTATATAAAAAAAATGTTTATTTACATAAAAAAAGCCTGGGTTAAATATCATTTTATGATTCCTTTATCTGTATGGAAAAATTTTTTCAGAAAATATAAAACTCCTATATTTATAAATCCAGATAATGAAAGGGATTATAATAGATGGATTAAAAAAAATAAAATAAAATCTAAATATAAAAAATTAGAATATAATCCATTAATTTCTGTTGTTATTCCAGTGTATAATGTAGATCCTAAACACTTAAAAGCTTGCCTAAAATCTATATTATCACAGAGTTATAAAAATTTTGAGATATGTATAGCAGATGATAATTCTACTAACAAAGATACTATAACTACTTTAAAGAAATTTGAAAAAAAATATAAAAATATTAAAGTTGTATATAGAAAAACTAACGGTCATATATCAAGAGCTTCAAATAGTGCTTTAAGACTTGCCAAGGGTGAATTTATTGCCATGATAGATAATGATGATATTATTTCTAAATATGCTTTTTATGAAATGGTTAAGGTTTTAAATGATGATAAGACGATAGATTTTATATATACAGATGAAGATAAAGTAGATTTAAATGGTGTTAGAAAAGGTGTCCATTTTAAGGCTGATTATTCACCTGATACATTATTAAGCTGTAATTATTTTTGTCATTTAACTTTGCTTAGAACAAGTATTCTAAAAAAAATTGGCGGTTGGAAGCCTGGATATGAGGGAGCTCAAGATCATGACTTGTTTTTAAGATTTGTAGAACAAACAGATAAAATATATCACATACCTAAGGTATTATATACTTGGAGAATGGTTGAAGGTTCTACATCTATATCTATTGATAATAAGTCTTATGCGATCGAAGCAGAATATAAAACATTAAAAGATACACTTAAAAGAAGAAATTTAAATGCTATTATTCATCATAATCCTAATAAATTACCTAATTGGATTGAATATAAATTTAAAGGTAATCCCAAGGTTTCAATAATTATTCCGGCAAAAGAAAAAATAGATGTTTTAACTTCTTGTATTGATTCTATATATTCTAAAACTACATATAAAAATTTTGAAATTATAATAGTAGATAATGGAAGCAAAAGTAAAAAGACATTTAATGAATATAATAAATTATTAAAATGTCATGATAACATAAAACTAGTAAATGCTGATATAGAATTTAACTATTCAAAATTAAATAATATTGGAGTAGAAAATTCTAATGGAGAATATTTATTGTTTTTAAATAATGATACTAAGGTTATAACGCCAAACTGGCTTGAGATAATGATTGGCTATGCCTCTTTATCACATATAGGAGCTGTAGGAGCAAAACTATATTTTGAGGACAATACCATTCAATCTGCTGGAATTGTATTATCTTATGAATTAATTGCAGCAGATGCTTTTAAACATTATGCAGATGGTCCAGGATTATATGGAAGATTTATTCTACCTTATAATTATTCTGCAGTATGTGGTGCTTGTCTTATGGTATCAAAAGAAAAATACTTAAATATAGCAGGATGGAATGAAGAGTTAAAAATTGCATACAATGATGTTGATTTTTGCTTGAGATTATTAAAAAAAGGATATTATAATGTATTAGTACCTACGGTTTCTCTATATCATTTTGAGTCATTATCACGTGGACAAGATAGTGATTATAAAAAGGTTAAAAGATTAGCCCAAGAACAGGCTTATATGAGAGATCATTGGAAAGATCTGTTATTAAGAGATCCATTTTATAATGATAATTATGTTAAAATAAATCCTTTTATGCTTACTAACAGCAAGCATAGATAAATTGTGTTTTTTATAAAGAATAAAAGTGAGGTTGTTTCTATGAATGATAAATTTATCAAAAAATTTAATAATAAAACAATATTAGAAATATTTACATTATTAATATTAATAATGGTTCCTTTTTTAAAATTTTTATCAGAAAATTTATTTAAATTAGGTGTTTTAAAAAATTCTGATTCTATAAATCCTGCTATACTAATTTATATATCTGTTCCTTTTTTAATATATATATATGTTTATAAATTTATAAAAGAAAAAAGAAAATTAGATATATTTGATATTATTATTTTTGCTTTAATTATAACTGGTGTTATAGTAACAATTTTTTCAATATCAAAATATATATCTATTTTTGGAAAAGATCTAAGACATGAAGGATTTTTAACATTAATGGGATATTATTTGTTATTTATTAACTGGAAAATCTATGGAGTACAAAGTGATAAAGATAAATTCATTAAATTAATAATTATAATAGCTATAATAAACTGTTTATATGCTTTATTACAAACTTATACTAATTTTAATTTTATAATAAGATATACATCTATATTTACTGTTGGAGATAAAATGGCATCTGGACTTTGTGGTAATCCTAATTTTTTTGGAACTTTAATTGATATTGTTATTGGTTTTGTTTCTTGTAAATATTTAATAGAAAAGAAAACAAAATGGTATTTAATACCTCTTATAATACTATTTTTTGTGTGTTTAATAAATTCACAATCAACTGGACCATTTATTAGTTATATAGCTTTAGTGTTATTTTTAATAATATATTTATCTATAAAAAAGAAATTAGTATTAAAAAAACTTATATATTTATTATTAATACTTATCTCTACATATATATCTATATATTATTTAAATACTTTATTATTTAAAGCTTCAGAAGATAAAAATATAACGTATGATGATGTATGTGAAATGTGTAATATAAAAACAACTGTTAAAACAGGAGGAAATAGTAGACTTACAATTTGGAAAAATAGTTTAAGTATAGTAAAAAACAATTATTTAGTTGGTGTTGGATATGACAATTTTTATTTAGTTTATAAAGATAATTTAGATGATGTTAATTTTAATGGAGTTAAAATAATTGTTGATAAAGCGCATAATACATATTTAAATATGCTTGTATCCTCAGGAATATTAGGATTTATTCCGTATATTTTGCTTTTATTAACGGTATTTATAATAGGTTTAAAAGAAAAAACTAATATTAATATAATATTATATAGTGGATTTATAATTTATTCTATGCAAGCATTTTTTAATATAGATGTAATTGGTATAACTCCTATATATTATATATTAATGGGATTAATTGTATCTAGTAATGAACCTAAAAAAAACTCTTACATATATTAATGTAGGAGGTTTTTTATGGCTTTTTCTGATTCCTTTTTTAATAGAGTAGAAAAGAAAACTAATGTAGGTAAAGAAACTATTTTAGAACTAGCAAAAAAATTACAACAAAATGATTTAAAAAATGAAGGTACATTAAGAGAAGTTATTCAAACTTTAAGTAATATGACGGGAAAAAATGTATCAAAAGAACAGGAAGATAAAATAATAAATGCAGTTGTAAATGATAAAGTACCTAAGAATATTGATAAGTTAATTTAATTAACTTTTTTTGTTTTAAATTGCTTTTAATTATGATAAAATATTTTTGGTGATTTTATGTTTAAAATTGGTGATGTAGAGATAAAAAATAATGTAGTACTTGCTCCTATGGCAGGTATTTCTAATAGTGCATATAGGACAATAATAAAAGAAATGGGAGCAGGATTAATAGTAGCTGAAATGGTAAGTGATAAAGCTATTATGTATCAAAATAAAAAAACTCAAGATATGCTTTATATGACTGATTTTGAAAGACCAATATCACAACAAATATTTGGAAGTGATAAATCTTCTTTTGTAATAGCAGCTAAATATATAGAAGAAAATATGCATCCAGATATTATAGATATTAATATGGGTTGTCCAGTTCCTAAGGTAGCAATTGGATCTCAAGCTGGGAGTTCACTTCTAAAAAATCCAGATAAAGTATATGAAATAGTTAAAGCTGTAGTTGATAGCGTTAATATTCCAGTTACTGTTAAAATTAGAAGTGGATGGGATTCTAAAAGTATAAATGCAGTAGAAATAGCAAAAATGATAGAAAAGGCTGGAGCAAGCGCTATTACAGTTCATCCAAGAACTAGAGCGCAAGGTTATAGTGGTAAAGCAGACTGGGATATAATAAAGAAAGTAAAGGAAAATGTTAATATACCAGTAATAGGTAATGGGGATATAAAAACTTGTTATGATGCTAAAAAAATGTTAGATGAAACTTGTTGTGATGCTGTAATGATAGGTAGAGGAGTATTAGGTAATCCATGGTTAATAAAAGAGTGTATTGATTATTTAGAAAATGGTATAGAACCTAAAGAAGTAACCTTAGAAGAAAAAATTAATATGATAAAAAAACATTTAAATCTTTTAATTAAAACCAAACCTTATAAAGTAGCTATGCTTGAGATTAGAAGTCATGCTTGTTGGTATTTAAAGGGATTACCTGATGCGAAAGAGTTAAAAAAGAAGATATTTATAACAAATACTCATATAGAATTAGAACAATTATTAGATGAATATGTAAAAAAAATCGCATAATATATACGTTTTTTTTATTCTTTATTATTTTTTAAAAATTCACGGAGTATTTTAGTTAATGCTCTTTTTTCTATCCTTGAAACATAGCTTCTAGAAATACCAAGATTTTTTGCTATTTCTTTTTGTGTTACTTCTTCATTGCCATCTAAGCCATACCTTTGTATTAAAATCTCTTTTTCTCTTTTAGTTAAAATTTTAAAATATTCTTTTAAATCATTTAGATTATTTTCATTGTGAATATCTAATGCAAAATCAGGAGTAGGGGTTTTTAAAATATCTAGAATAGTTATTTCATTTCCTTCTTTATCAAAACCTATTGAATCATTTAGACTTATATCATTATTTCTTTTTTTATTATTTCTAAAATACATAAGTATTTCATTTTCAATGCATCTTGCTGCATAAGTAGTAAGCCTTGTATTTTTTTTGTTGGAGTAGCTATCTACCCCTTTTATTAAGCCAATTGTTCCTATGCTAATTAAATCGTCAGTATCTTCATTTTTTTTATCATATTTTTTTACTATATGAGCGACTAATCTTAAATTGTGCTCAATAAGTTTATTTCTTGCTTCTTTGTCACCTAAGTTGGATCTTTTTACATATTCTTCTTCTTCATCTTTTGTTAATGGATCAGGAAAACTATTGTTTGAATAAGCTGCAGTAAAAATATAGAAATCTTTAAATAATCTTTTTAATAAATTAAACATTTTACACCTCAATTAAACATATGCTTTACATAAATTGTCCTATTAAACAAAAATGCTTGATTATTTTTAATTATTTAGTTAAAATTAATATAGGAGTGTGTTTAATATGGCAATGACAAATTTAGTAAATGATAACGAAGCATATATTAAAGATGCATTAGAAAATGGTATTAATGGAGAGGCAATAGAATCTGTAATTAACAATATGGCTTCTAGTGTAGAAAAACCAAGTCAAATAAAAGAAGTAGTTGAATCAATTTCTAATATGAAACAAGCACCATCTATGTACAATGAACAATTTTTATCAGATTTTGTAAGAAAAAACAATGGTAAAATTGAATCTGCAATAAAAGAAGGTCTTACTCCAAATGAGATCGCAATGTCGTTAGAATCTGATTTGAAACAAGATACATATGATAGTAAAAATCATTTGAAATTTATGACAAGATTAATTTCTGAAATTAAAAAAATAGAGTTAAAGCTAATTAGAGAAAAAGAACAGGCAGTTGAATATCAAAAAGTTTATAATAATTAAAATAAATAGTATATTATTGACTTAGATTTGGTTAGGTGTTAAAATATTTACATAAAGCGAATAAAGCGAAGAAGGAGATTAGTAATAGAATATTATTTTAAAGAGAGTTAACGGAAGGTGAGAGTTAATACTTGTATTTTATGAATCTACTCTAGAGTGAAATGAAAACATTTCCGGCATTGCCGTTATTTTAATTAAGACTATTAATAGGATGGTACCGTGTTATGCACTCCTATAAATAGTCTTTTATTTGTTTAAGGAGGAATTATGTTAAGAAATTATTTTGATGAAGAAAAGTATGAAAAAATAAAATTAAGTGATAATTTAATTTATAAAGCTTTAGAAATATCGTCGGAATTGTTTAAGGTAGATATTGATAAAGGTGGATTTCCATACATTCAACATTTAATATATGTATATAGACATGTAGATACAATTGAAGAAAAGGTAGTTGCTCTTATCCATGATGTTATTGAAGATAAAAAAGTAACAAAAGAAGATTTGTTAGAAGTAGGTTTTCCAATTAAGATAGTAGATGATGTTGTATCACTTACAAGAGTTAAGCCAATTACTTATGATGATTATATAAATAATTTAATAAATAATGGTTCTGTTGAAGCTTTAAAGGTAAAACTTGCTGATTTAAGAAACAATATGGATATGTCAAGAATTAAAAATCCAACTATTAAAGATTACGAGAGAGTAGAAAAAAGATATGCACCTAATTATGAAAAAATATTAAATAGATTAGAGGAGATAGAAAATGATAGATATAAAATTAATAAGAGAAAATAAAGAATTAGTAAAAGAAAATATAAAGAAAAAATTTCAAGATAAAAAATTACCATTAGTAGATGAAGTTGAAGTTTTAGATATTGAATATAGAAATGTAAAAAAACAAGGTGACGACTTAAGAGCTTTAAAAAATTCTAAGAGTGCAGAAATAGGGACTCTTATGAGAGAAGGCAAAAAAGAAGAAGCTACTAAAATAAAAGAAGAAATTTCTAAATATGGTGATGAAATAGAAATACTTGGAAAAAAAGAAGAAGAATTAGAATTAAAAATAAAAGAGAAAATGATGATGATTCCAAATATTATTGATGAGTCAGTTCCAATCGGAAAAGATGATAGTGAAAATGTCGAAGTAGAAAAATTTGGAGAACCATTAGTACCAAGTTATGAGATACCATATCATGGTGAATTAATGACAGCTTTAAATTGCTTGGATAAGGATTCAGCAGGTAGAACAAGCGGAAATGGCTTTTATTACTTAATGGGTGATATAGCTAGGCTTTCATCTGCAATGTTATCATATGCAAGAGATTATATGATAGATAAAAATTTTATTTATTGCATTCCACCTTTTATGATAAGAAGTGACGTAGTTAATGGAGTTATGTCTTTTGAAGAAATGGATGCGATGATGTATAAAATAGAAGGTGAAGATTTGTACTTGATAGGTACCTCAGAACATTCTATGATAGGGAAATTTAAAGATCAAATTATAAAAGAAGACAGTCTTCCTATAACTATGACGTCATATTCTCCATGTTTTAGAAAAGAAGTAGGAGCTCATGGTATTGAAGAAAGAGGTATTTATAGAGTTCATCAGTTTGAAAAACAAGAAATGATAGTTATTTGCAAACCTGAAGATTCAATGAAGTGGTATAATAAAATGTGGAAATACACAGTAGAGATATTTAGAAATATGGATATTCCAGTAAGACAACTTGAATGTTGCAGCGGAGATCTTGCAGATTTGAAAGTTAAATCTTGCGATATTGAAGCATGGAGTCCTAGACAACAAAAATATTTTGAAGTTGGTTCTTGTTCAACATTAGGTGATGCTCAAGCAAGAAGATTAGGTATTAGAATAAAAGGCGAAAATGGCAATTATTTTGCTCATACTCTAAATAATACTGTTCTTGCTAATACAAGAGCGCTAATAGCTTTAATAGAGAATAATTATAATGAAGATGGAAGTATTACAATACCGAAAGTATTAAGACCATATATGGGTGGTAAAGAAAAAATAACAAAATAAAAAAGGAAAAAATTCCTTTTTTTATTGGTTTAATTCAATTTCAGCTGTTTCAACTTTTAATCCAGAGTAATTAGCATCAGTTAAATTAAATGTTTTTGATACTGCTACACTATTTTGTATTTCTTCTGTTTTTGTTTGAGTTGTTAAAGTTGTATTTTTTAAAGTATCATCAAAGTTGTGACTACCGTCTGATGCAGTTTGCTTATAATATATTTTAGGAGCATTATTTTCTGCAAATGGTACGTTGTTAAAAACTGCATTACCTAATTCATTTGTAGTTATTGCATCTCCATATGTTGTTCCCAAAGAGTCACACCTATAAAATGTAGCTCCTTCAATAGGTGTTCCAGTATCTAGGCCTGTATCTGTTACGTGTAGTGTTAAGCTACCTGTTGCAGCTACAGTAAAATCAAAAGTATCAGTATCACCATTTACTGTAATACTTTTGGGATCTATACTTGATATATCATATCCATTAGATACTAAAGAAATATCATAAGATCCATTTACAACTTGATTGCTGCCAGTACCATTAGTGATATTTATTGAATATTTTTTTGCCATAAAATTACATTCCCTCTTTCAATAGGCATATTGTAGTTAATATCTATTAAACTAATTGTGATTAAGGGTGAATTATTATTTCTAAAATTATTAAGAAATATTGGAAGTATTTTATCAGTGTTTTTGTGATAATAGAAACAAGTATAAAATATGTGTGGAATATATGAATTATCGGTTTTGATACATATATTGTAAGCTCCATAACAGGGAGGAGAGAAATGTATATAACCGTCTTCTGTTTTGCCTCTAAAAACTAAATTTTTATTATAATATATGAAAATATCATAATTTTTGATTATAATGTTATTGTAATCAAAATATATAATTTTAAGCATAATAAATTTCACCTTTAATCTAGTATATAATATGATGATTTTAAAAAAGTAAATATTATAAATAGATTATTAAATAAAAAAATATTGACAATAAAAAATCACATTTTTTAGATGTGATTTAATTTATTAAATAACTAATTTTTAGATAATAATAATTTTAATAATTCCAGCATTTATCTTGGGTACATTTTACTTTATAATTGCTATAAGGTAAAAGTGGGTTTATATCACCTGCGTTGACGTTATATGTTTTTACATAATTTTTAATATATGGATTTGGGCTTCCTTGATATAGTGGTGCTGCATAATTAGCATTGCATAATTGATCTGTTACATATATTTTTCCATATTCATTAAATTCTACTAGAAGCCCTTCTGCAATATATATACTGTTAGCGCCAGGAGTATAAAAATACCCATAATAATTTATCCACATGTCAACATATTTATTTACTTCACTTTCAATCATACTTTTTCCTGAAATAATTTCTCCGTCAATTTCTTCTTCCCAAGTATTACAAACTGCTGTTCTTTCAGGTATAGGATAACTCCCTAATACTTTTTCTTCTATTAGTGGAATATCAGCGGTGTCAGTTTGAGTATTTTGATTTGTTTCTTGTGGTAATGATTGATTGGAATCTATAGTATTATTTGTATTGTTATTATTAGTGTTGATATTATTTATACTGTCATTGTTTTTTTCATTATATGTTTGTATTTCCTCTTCCCATATGGCAGTTAATGTAATATTTCTTGTAATTTTATTATCAAAATTAAATTGATTACTTTCATATTCCCAATATAGAAATTTATAACCATCTTTTATAGGGGGAGTCGGTTCTGTTATTTTATCGTTTTCCTTTACCTCAATATCATTTATTTCATTACCGCCATTACTATCGAAAGTAACTATATAAATTTTATCTAATTTAGTAGTGTCTATTTTATTATCTGTAGTACTAATAGGAATATAGCCTAAAACTTCATTTGATTTATTTGTTATTACTATATAATAATTTCCATTACCATTTTTTTCTTTTTTTATTGCTTTATTAACTGAATCAATATATTTTATTTTGTTTTCTTCTTTTACTTCAAACCAACCTAAAAATTTTGAATTAGGATAGATCCACATTGATATTTTTTCACCATTTATTAAATTTAAATCATTCTCAAACTCTATTCTATCTTTTGAGATTTTAGTGTTATTTAATTCTTTATAATTTCCTAAAAGTTCTTCTATATTGTTTACAGGTTGAACTTTATCATCGATTTTCTTTTCTTTAATTTTGCTAAAAAATACAAAACTTAAAGATATTACTACAATAGCTAATAATATTATAATTAAATATGCTTTTTTCATTCTTAATTTACTCCTTACTTCAATTTTTCGGTTTATGGTAATAGTTTATGCTAACTATATTATATAATAACTTTTAATAAAAATAAATATTTTTTAGAAGTATAGTAGTATAGGTAATAATACAAATATGTATACACGTACAGAAGATTAAATATATGAATAGAACATTTAAAATAATTAAATGGTTAGTTTTAAAAATTAACAAATGCAAATTTTACATTTATAAATGGGAGGTGGTTATTTCAAATAAATAACATAATATTAGATCGTATATAGAAAAATTTTTTAATATCATTAATATCAAATTATTACTTAGGAAGTATACTAATTCTTCTATAGCATTTAATTATAGCACCAGGTACTTCAATTTGTGGTACTTCTAATCCTGCAACCCCTGTTTTATTTTTTGTATACCCATCGGGACAACTAGTGATAGTTCTAGTAGCTGGTATGTTCGATATAGGATAACACATATTTCCTATCATATTATATCCATAATCACAATAATATGTATAAGTGTATGGAAACTGATGTGCTGGAACTATCATATTTGAATTTGACATATAACACATATTGTCTATTAATGTCCCAGTAATACAATAATATTCTGTTTTATAAAGTGCATTTGTTTCTAATATTTTATAACAAGCACCATTATCATAATTATATTCAATAGGACATTTTGATTCAGTACAACCAGTTATTAAAAATAAAAAACTGAATATTGTAATATATGCTTTTTTCATAATAAACTCCTATTAAATTTTATGTTAACAACAAATCAAAGGTTAATAACTCTTATTTATATTTTTCACTTTTATCTTTATTCTTAAAATATTAATCTTAACTAAAAATGCTTGACTTTTAGTTTGAAATCAAGCATTTTTCTATATCAAAGTCGAATAGTTCGACTAAACTTGAATGGCAGGATTTTAAAGGCAATTAACAAATTTTATTTTTATACCCTTCTATTTATTTAATATTACTAATTCATTATAACCAGTTTCTTTATCATACTCTCTTTTAAAACTTACATTATCAAATATAGTTAATATTACTTCTGCTGTAGTATTAATAATACAGCCGTCTTTTAAATGTCCACCAATTGTATTACCAAATTCATCTGAGACAGAAATATGAATGTGAACTCCATCAGGAGATAAAGTACCTGTTATACTTACAATTTCAAACATTCCTGCTTTTTCTAATATGCTTTTGCCATCAGCAAGTCTTATTGTTAATTTGCTAAGGCATCCAACTCCTGATAAAATTGCACCAGAAACTTTGTTATTTATTACATAACTTTCAATTTCTTTTTTTAAATCTTTACCTTTAGTAAATCTAAAACTATGATACATATTGATATCCTTTCTAATAAAAAAAATTGATACAATCGTACCAATTTATATTTAACGAACTCATTGGTTCGATTTTCATCTCAATGGCAGGAGTGGAGAGAATCGAACTCCCAACAGTGGTTTTGGAGACCATTATTATACCATTTAACTACACTCCTATATTGGCTGTTTAAATGATTATAACATATTTTTTATCAATCTACAATATTTTTCGCATATATTATTTTAGGTGATATTGTGGGCATTGTTAATTATACAGATAAAGAAAGAGATTTACTTGCAAGGTTAATGAGAGCAGAAGCATTAGGAGAAGGCAATCTTGGCATGCTTATGGTTGGAAATGTTGGAGTAAACAGAGCACTAGGAAGATGTTTAACATTTAAAGATATAAATACTATAAGTGATATGATATATCAAAACCCAGGAGGATTTTCAGGCATAGATAGCCCTTTATTTTTTAGTAATCCTACATCCAAAGAAAGAGAACTAGCAGATAGAGTATTAAAAGGTGAGTATTATTACCCGGCTACTAATGCTTTATGGTTTTATGCACCAGGAGTTGGAAATTCTTGTAAAACTACTTGGTATGATCAAAGAAATTCTGGCAAATATAAGAATCACTGTTTTTATGAGCCAGATCCCAGTATATGTAAGGAAATACACTAAAAAATTCCAAAAAGTATTGACACTGAACAAAAATAATGATATACTTTATTAGTAACATTTTTATTGGGGAATTAGCTCAGTTGGCTAGAGCATCTGCCCTGCACGCAGGGGGTCAAGGGTTCGAGTCCCTTATTCTCCACCAGTAGTCAATTAACCGTTTGTTTATAACGGTTTTTTTATTTGTTAGTTATTAAAATAAATTTGTTTACATAATTTAATTTATTTTTTTTATCTTATATGTTATAATATACTAAGATATGGAGGTACAATATGACTTTTGAAAGCGTTGTGAATATAGTAAAAAATATAATAGATGTCCTACTTGTTTGGATTGTTGTGTATTATATATTAAAAAGTTTAAGTAAAAATGTAAAGATGGTTTTACTATTTAAAGGTATAATATTTATACTTGTATTAAAAATATTAAGCGATTTATTTAATTTGGTTACTATTGGATTTTTACTTGATTATGTAATTGAATGGGGTATTTTAGCTCTTATTGTAATATTTCAACCAGAAATTAGAAATGTATTAGAGCAACTCGGAAGAAGTCAACTTTTAGGAAGACATAAAGTACTTACTGTTGATGAGCGTGAAAGAATTGTTTATGAAATAGTAGGAGCAATGGATAGCTTAAGAAAGACTAGAACAGGTGCCTTGATAGTTATAGAAAGAGATAATAGTTTAAATGATTATATTCAAAAATCAAAAAAAATATATGCAGATATATCTAGTGATTTATTAATGTCTATATTTTTCCCAAATAATCCATTACACGATGGTGGTGTAATTATTCAGGGTGATAAAATAACTTGTGCTAGATCTGTTTTTCCAACAAGTGAAAATTCAAAGATAATTAAACGTTTAGGTACAAGGCATAGAGCTGCTTTAGGAATTTCAGAAATTTCTGATTGTATTTCCCTAATTGTATCAGAAGAAACAGGAAGATTATCAGTAGCTATAGGTGGACAATTACATTATAATTTAACACCAGACGAAATAAAAATAATGCTTTTAGAAGAATTAAACCCTAAAAAGTCTCTTATAATTGAGGAAGATATAGAAGCTGAACCCAAAGAAATAGAAGGGGAGGAAAAATAAAATGAGTAAACTTTTAAAAAAACTCTTCAATTTTTTTGATAGATTTTTAATTATGCCTATAACGAGATTAATATATAAGATAACAAAAAAGTTTAGCGTTCCTAATAAAAAATTTGAATCTTGGCTATCAAAACAAACTACTTTATTATTTTTATCTTTATTCTTGGCAATTGTAATTTTTATAGTTGTAGATCAAAAGATTATAAATTTTTCTAATCAATCAGCAGAAGTATTCAAAGATCAGCCTGTAAATATAGTATATAATGAAGAACAATATGTAGTAGAAGGTTTGCCAGATACTGTAGATGTTACATTGGTAGGAAGCAAAGCTAATTTATATATAGCTAAGCAGTCTTCAAATAACGGTGTTACTGTAGATCTTACAGGATTAACAGAAGGTACTCATAAAGTTAATATAAAATATGAACACGGAAATTCTAACATAGAATATAGTGTTAATCCTAGCGTTGCTACAGTTATTATTTATAAAAAAGTTTCTGATACAAGATCATTATCATATGATATTATAAATGGTAACAAATTGGATAAGACCTTAGTGGTTAATAATGTAAAATTAAGTACAGACGAAATTACTATTCGTGGGGCTGAATATAAATTAAATAAGGTGGCTAGTGTAAAAGCCTTAATAGATGTTTCAAATATAACAAATAAAAATGCGGGCACGCAAACCTTAAATGATGTAATTTTAAAGGCTTACGATAATGATGGGAATGTAGTAGATGTTGAATTTGTACCAGAGAAAGTTGATGCAGAAATTGATTTGACATCACCAAGTAAGAAAGTTTCATTGAATTTTGTTCCTGTAGGAGAACTTGCAACAGGTAAAGCTATAGGGGGATATACATTTAGCCAGAATGATGTAACAATATATGGTGACAGTGAGACTCTAGGTAAAATAGATAATTTAGATGTACGTGTTAAATTAGACAATTTAACATCAAATACATCATTTAAAGCTGAAATTACTAAACCAAATGGAGTTAAATCTATGAGTGTAAATTATGTTACAGTTGATTTAACTATTACAGATTCATCATCAGAACCTATTAAATTTAGTATACCTTTAACTGGTATAAATGTAGAAGAAGGTTTAACAGCTCAACCATCTGATAAAGATAATGGTTTTATAACTGTTGAAGTACAAGGTGCAAGTTCAGTATTGTCTTTAATAGATGAATCAGATATTACTGCGTATGTTGATCTAGCTGGTTTAGGTGAAGGTACATATACGAAAGAGGTTATTGTTAAAGGATCTAATCCGCTTGCTATATATAAAGCAAAACGTACAGAAGCAACTGTAGTTATAAGTAAAAAGAACTAAAAAAATATGGTTATTCCATATTTTTTTTACTTATATAGTTATTTAAATTTTAAATTGATTTTTTATAGTAGAAATATTTATAATGGATTAATGACTTTGCTTTAAAAATTGATACTGTTTTTGATACTATAATTTAATAAATTAAAAAAATAGGCATATATTATTGATATAAGAATATATGTTTGATATAATGTGTATGGAGCATTTAATAGTTGGGTGATTGCTAAATTCCATAAAAGGGAGGAGGCGATATTATGTTTAAGAAAGATTTATTAATCTTTTCATTAATCATACTTATCTTCCTACTAGTATTATTACTATTTGTAGTTTTGATATGAAAAGAAAATCACCTAACTCTAGCTAGATTTAGGTGACCACAAAATATATGGCAACACTCAACATGCTAATATTGAATGTTCCTTTTTATTATATGCAAGTTTCCTTGACATATTTAATATAACATAAATTTATATATTATTCAATACCTAAATTTATAAAATTTATAATCGAGTATTAAATATTTAATTATTGTAAAAAAATATGGTATAATGATATCGTTAAAATATAGGAGTTAAAAATGAAAATAGAAGATAAAAGACAAATAATAAATTCTATAATGGAACAAGAGATTCAAGAAAATGATTTAAATATTTCTTCTTTTTCATTTGGAAGACTTGGGTACTATAATAGTTATTATTTTTGGAACAAATTAAAAGCAAATAAATTATATAATCCTGCACAAATTTTAACATTATCAGCTTTACCTTTTTTGAATGGTGTTTCAAGAAAAAAATCTAAAGAAATAGTGGTTTTTTATAATGATATACCTACACCTTTTTTTGAAGATAGTATAGTTAGATTATTAAAAACAACTTATCACGAGTTATATCATGCACTAGATGATGCAAGAGAAAATGATTATTCGTTTGATATGTTTGCTAATACTTGTGATAGATTTATAGTAAGCCATAGCCCAATAGATTCAATAAAATATTTTTTAACATCAAAAGGGCATGATTCATTTATGTTTGAAATTTTAGCTAACAATTATGGAATAAAAAGGGCAGAAGAGTATATAGAAAAGAACAATATTAGTATTAATAATTATGAAAAAAATAAACTTCAAAAATTAAAGCAAAAATATGAATTGCAATATCAAAATTATGATTTAACTAAAAGGTTAGATATGATTATAAATGATTATAAAGTTTGTTTAAATTGCAAAGATTTTGATAATAAAATATTTAGTTTGTTTTTAAATGATGATAGTAGTGTTAAGAATTTAAATAAAGTTTTCATAGATGAAAATGTATTGTCACTAGATACTAGAATATTAAAATCATTTTTAAAATCTAAAAAAATAAAAGAATCTTTAAATAATATAAAATTATCGGAAGAAGCATTGCTTAATATAGAAAAAATTTTAGATAATAATAAATCTGAAGAAATAAATGATAATAATCGCAAAACAATATAGTTAAAAAATATTATTTAATTGTGGGAGGTAATAAATCATGGATGAATTTTTAAAACAATGTTATGAATATTATAATAATGCTTATAAACAGTACAATGATTATTTGAATCAAAATAGTGAATATATAAAAAAATATGATTATTATATAGGAGATCAAAAATACAATTCTCTTCTTAAGCGTATTGACCCTAAAAAAAATATAATTGGTCATTTTTACGACTTAATAATAAGACCTAAAGAAGTAGATAGTAAATTTGAATCTAATTTTGATTGTTTTTCTTTCTTTTTTAATTTTATAACTAAAGAACCGTTAGAAGGCTTTAAATATCACCAACGTAATATGGATTTTGTTAAAGAAAATTATAATCGCCGCCCAAGATCATTTAATTGGTTTACACCATCAAAACATTTATATAAATATAGTCATGATTTTATTATGACAGATAGTGATACTGAAGAGTTTCAAATAACTGCTAATGGTGATTTTTGTAAAGCATATTTATCAATAAAACCTGAAAATTATATAAATGTAATAATCAAATTGCAAGATTTTATAAACTATTTATATGAAAAATATAAAGGAGAAAAATTGAGTTTTTTTAAATTTAGATTTTTTCCAGCAAATGATGCAATAACTATTAGATTTACTACTAAAGAACAATATGATGAATTTTTATTCTTTTTAGACAGTAATAAAGAGATTGTGGATTCATTTGATGAACCCAATGCTTTTATGCCACAAGATGATCATGGATTATGTGTTATTCCAGATGAAGGGAATTCATACAATGATTTTATATCTAAAATAATATATGAGTATATAGACTATTGTAAAAATAATAATTTAGATGTATCACTAGATAAGTTTGTTCAATTCATTAACAATTATAATTGTGACAATGATATTATTATTAATAATAGTGAGAGAATAGAAGAGAAATTTAAAAGTATTTTTGTTGGAAAAATAGTTGGTAGTTCAAATGAAGAATTATTGTCTATGGTATTTGAAAATAAAAGCAAAATAAAATAAAAATATTATTAAAAATTATGTTATAATATGTTATAATTATTATAGGAGGAATTGAAGTTATGGAAAAAGATAATAATATTAAATTTAAAACTGATGATTTAGGAATAATACCTGTTAATTCAGAAAAGCAAAGACAAATTAGGTTAAAAGAATTAATTAAAGAAAAAGATTTATCAAATCCAGAAAACAGAAAGAAATTGGATGAACTTATAAAGAATAATGATAGTTTAATGGAAGGATTAAAAAGCAGAGCATTTAATGAAATAATGCTTAACCTTATTGAAGGCACAGAATTTCATACTAGCGAGTATTTAAGAGATAGAATATATTATTTTAATGACTATTTAGATGATTTTGATTTTGAAGTACATGAATGCTATGAAGAATACTATAAAATTGAATCCTTTATAGAACCGTTTGAAAAATATAAAAGCCTTGTAGATTCACAAATTAATATTTTAGAAAAAAAGTCTTATACAGTGGAGAATGAAAATCAAGGGCAAAGAATTGATGGAAGAATTCGTTTATTAGAAATTGATTCCGATGATTTAGATAGTTTTGTAAATAACCTAGATGAATTTGAAGAGATAGAAGACAAATTAACCGAATTTATTGAAAATCATAAATATGATTATGTTGATATTAATTCTTTAATAAATTCATTATTTGTAAAAGTAAAAAATGATCCTGAAATTTCTAATGATACTAAAAGAATGATTTTATCAGAGATAGTTCAAGTTTTAAACTCTAAATATGCAAAAAAACAAAATCCAGAAGAAGAAACTAAAAAAACAATTTAGTATCTAAAAATATAAATTATATTTATTCAAAAAGAAAAAAGTAAATGGGCAAAATTTACTTTTTTAATTGTATCTATTTTGGTCTTGTTTTGGTCTTGCTTTTGTTAAATAATACCTTTTTTAATACTAAAAAGCATTAACATTTAAATCCTTAAAATGTCTTAAAAGACCTTGTAAATAAAAGAAAAGTCTTGAATTTCAAGACCTTTAATTTTTATATGGTGTCCCAGAAGGGATTCGAACCCCTGACACCTGCCTTAGAAGGGCAGTGCTCTATCCAGCTGAGCTACTGAGACATCTTGTTCCAAGGAACAAAACAATTATATAATAAAAATATAAATTATTCAATAGTTTTAAGCACACTTTTATAAATTTTTTCATCTTCTACATTAAAAACTACTGTATTTACATTATAATTGTCATTAATTGACATAGAAATTGTATAAATTACTTCTTCTAATATTTCTTTTGTACTTATATTATTGAATATTGCATTATTAAAATTTAAAACTAATTCATCATTATTTTGGTTTACTGATAATAATTTAGTATTATTATTTAAATAACTCATCAAATTTGTTTTATATAAATTACTACTGCTTAACTCATCAATTATTATTTCTATCTTTTCTCTAGAATCATTATTTACTTTTGTAACAGGTATATAGTATTTATTAGAATTAAATTCAGATATATAGTATATTGTGGTTTTTTCTATATTATTTGTATTATCTATATTATATTCTTTATTTATCCCAAAACTTCTATCTAAAGTAGATGGTAGATTTATTTTAGATTTAGGTAATTTTGTTAGTATTTCACCTTCTACATAAATTATTACATATTTTATGTTATCAATACTTGTTAGTGTATATGTTATTGCTTCTATAATTTTTTCTTCTTTTGATATATCAGTATTCATTAAATCATTTGAAAAATTTATTTTTATAGTACCATCATTATATTTTAAATCTAATATTTTTGTGTTGGCAGGAATGATTGGCTTAAAACCATTAGGGATATTATCTTGCATTGGACCATCTATTATTAAAGATTCTATTAATTCATTAGCTTTTTCTTTTATACTCGTTTGTTTTGTGATTATTTTAGTACTTGCTAAAAGATTATTTGCATCTAATAAATATATAGTAGAAGTAAATACATTACTATTTACATATTCAATTTCTTCATTATATTTTAATTTGTCTTCTTTATTTGGAATAAGATATATTAAAAAAATTGCAAATAGTACTATAGCACAAAGTGTTAATTTTTTTATATATATTTTTTTTAACATTAAATCACCTATATAATTATATGAAAAAAAACGTATAAAATACGTTTCATAAAGAAATTTCCCCAAGTCTAAGTAATTCTACAACCGCACTTGCTCTTCCTTTTACAGCAAGTTTTTGCATAGCATTTGAAATATGATTCCTTACGGTTTTTTCACTAATATTTAATTCTTCAGCGATTTGCTTGGTTGTCTTATTTATTATTAACATTTCAAATACTTGTCTTTCCCTTTTAGTAAGAATATTTTTTTTCATATGTACCTCACTTCCTAATAGAGTGGTTTATATTTTCTCATATTATTTTATGTTGCTCTATTAATTAAGTGATTGTTTATGCCTAAAAAACTGTTAATTATTTTTTAAATTTAACAGTTATATATTTAGAATCTTCATAATTTGATTGTATAGTTCTCATTATATTATTGGCTATGGATTCATTATGCTCCGAACTTTTGATTGTTACATTTATTTGATTTTCATTTATTTTTACAAATGAATCAAGATTATATGTAGTTTTAATTTGTGATTCAAATTTTTCTTCCGTACTTCTATTATCATTTAGACTTTTAATTTTTTCATATGCTTTATTTTTATCTTCTGTTGTAGATTCTTTATTTGCTATAACTTGCTGCAAATCTTCAATTTCTTTTTCCATTTTTTCATCTGCTTCAACTCTTAAAGCAACTAAAATATCACTTTCTTCAACAGATACAGTTGGTTCTTCTTTTGTTTCTTCTTTTTTTTGTGTAGTAGGTGTTAGAAGTAATTCACTAGGCATTGTTATATAATAGATACTTAATACTAATATTAAACTAAAAAGCGTCAAAAACCATAAACTTTTTTTATTAATCATATTTCCTCCTGTGCTATCTAATAGATTATATTTTCAAATTTAAAAAATATTACTATCATTTTGCAAATTAACCATTTGCATACAATTTAAAATACATTGTGAGATAATATCTTTGTGGTGGTATTATGCAAAAAACTGGAAGTTTTAAAAGCAAACAAGATGTTCAGTATATAGTTGGATGCAATGTTAGAAAGATTTGTAAAGAAAAAGATGTTAATTTAATGGAATTTTCTGAAGAAATAGATATATCTTATGAATATTTAAGACATATTGTAAGTATAGGTGGCAAAAAATCATTATCATTTTACTCTATGTATAAAATTGCAAAAATACTTGGAATAACTATGGATGAGTTATGTAGTGGAATATTTGATGATAAAAACAAACTAAAGTAAATGTTAGTTTGTTTTTTTATTGAAAACAAATGTAAGTTATGATAAAATTAAAATAGGTGAGGTGTATGAAAAAAGTATTACTATGTATAATGGATGGAGTAGGATTTAGAGATGAGTCTTATGGTAACGCAGTAAAGGCTGCAAATACAAAAAATTTAGATATGTTACTTAAAAAATATCCAAGTAGTCTGCTTGAAGCTAGTGGAACTAAAGTGGGACTTCCTGAAGGACAAATGGGTAATAGCGAAGTAGGACACACTAATATAGGAGCAGGACGTATAGTTTATCAACCTTTAGAATTTATATCAAATCAGGTAAAAACAAAAAAAATATTTGACAACGAAAACATAAATAAAGTTTTAAATCATTCAAGAGATAATAATTCTAAATTACATATTTTAGGACTTTTAAGTGATGGTGGAATACATTCTAATATAAATCATTTATTTAGTATATTAGAATTATGTAAAGAAAAAAAATTAAAAGATGTTTATATACATATATTTACAGATGGTAGAGATACTCTTCCAAATTCTGGAGTTCAATTTGTAGAACAATTACAGAATAAAATAGATAAATTAGGTGTTGGAAAAATTGCTAGTATTAGTGGAAGATATTATGCTATGGATAGAGATAATAACTGGGATAGAATAAAAAAGGCTTATGATGTTATAGTTAATGGATTAGGTCGTCAAGTAAAAGATCCAATAAAATATTTAAGAGAATCTTATAAAAAAGATATAACTGATGAATTTATAAAACCAATAGTTATAGATAAATCTGGAATTATAAGTAATAATGATGGACTTTTGGTGTTCAATTTTAGACCAGATAGGTTAAGGGAATTATTTATGAGTATAACTAATCCCGATTTTAAGGAGTTTAATCATAAAACTCTAAAAAATATAAAACTTGTTACTATGATGCCTGTTTCTGGTGATGTTATTTGTACTAATGCGTTTAAATTAGAAAAATTAGATAATACCTTAGGTGAATATTTATCTTATAATAAAGTTAAACAATTAAGAATAGCTGAAACAGAAAAATATGCACATGTTACTTATTTCTTCGATGGTGGTGTCGAGAAGAAATTAAAAGGTTGCGATAGAATTTTAATACCTTCTGTCAAAGTTGCTACGTACGATTTAAAACCTGAAATGAGTGCTTATGAGATAACTGATGAGTTAATAGGGAAATTAAAATCTTATGATTTTGTAGTTCTTAATTTTGCTAATGGTGATATGGTAGGACATACTGGTGTTTTTTCATCAAGCGTAAAAGCGGTAGAAGTAGTAGATGAATGTATAGGAAAATTATATAAAGAAGCTATAAAAGAGGATTATACTATGGTTATTACTGCAGATCATGGTAATAGTGATTATATGTTAGACGATAAAGGTAATGTTATAACAAGTCATTCAACTAGTTTAGTACCATTTATAGTTACTGATAGTAAATATAAATTAAAAAATGGAAAATTATCAGATATTGCTCCAACTATTTTAAAGATTATGGGACTAGATATTCCAAATGAAATGAGTGGAGAAATATTAATTAAATGAGTCTTAACTATGGCATAGTAGATACATTAAAACTCACATTTATTAGCTTTAGGTATGATGCTTTTATTGCAATTATAATAAGTTGTTTATTATTATTATTTCTTCTTATTATTAATAGAAAATCCAAAATAATAAATTATATATTAACTATTTTAAATATTTTAATTACTATAATTATTTTAAGATATTATTTATTTGATATTTTATCATTTAAGTTTTCTAATTTTTTAAATAATATGTATTTCTATTTTTTTAATAGTGTTATTTATTTAATAGTATTTATTGTAGTATTATTTAGAAAAAAATGTAAAATAATAGATTTTATATTTTATATTTTAATACTTATTAATTTAATATATTCTTTATTTATGACTTATTATTTGAAAAATGTTAATATTATTGTTATTGGAAATATTTTTCCAATGATAAAATTTGGCAATATATTATGTACTTTATATTATATTTTAATTGTTTTAAGGAGGTTAAAATATCATGAAAAACTATAAACTTTATAAAACTAAGAATAAAATTGCTTATAAAATTCCTGCAAAAGATAAAAGAAAAAGGAATATTATAATAGCCGGAGTAGGTGCTATTGCAATTATGAGTTCTATTTTTGTATATAGTAAATTAACAGATGTAAAATCAAATAATGAAAATGAGAATTATGTTGGTTATTATGATGTGCTTCCTAATTTTAATACTAAAGTTAAGGAAGATAATTTTGTTGTACTAAATGCAGGAGATTATAACACTCAAGGAACATTGTTTCAAGATTTAAAAATGAGTTATTGTAATAAGCATGATATATCTTTGGGCGTTATTATAAAAACAGATGCCAAAACTGTTTTAGATATATATAATGATATAGATTATTGTAAAAGTTTAATAGCTAAGTACAAATTAGATTTTCCTATATATTTAAATATTGATGAGATAATGGAAAATGATAGTTTAAATACAAGTCAAAAATCTAAACTCGTTGAATGCTTTATAAATAAAGCACGTGAAAATGGCTTTTGTTATGGGTTACATGGTAAAGATTCAAATTTATCTAATTTTAATAATTATTGTTTTAATATAAGTGGATTTAATATATATTTAAAAATGGATTCTAACACTGTTAAATATACTGGGGATTATCAAATATTAGAGGATTTAGATGGCAATATAAAAAGTAAAGTTGATTATGAAAAAATAATTTCTAAGTCAAAACTAAATCAAAAAGAAAATTTTATTAAAGATGCATATTACATAGTAGAAGAAGGTGATACTATAGATGATATAGCATTATCATTTGATATGAGTGTGAAAGATTTATTGGAATATAATGAATTAGATGAAAAAGATATCTGTGCTGGGATACTTCTTAATATACCTAATAAGTTATGTATATCAGAAAAATTATTAAATGATGATATATGTGATACTTATATTAAAAAGGGAGTTGACTTATCATATTGTCAAGAAAATGTTGATTGGGATAAATTAAGCACTAAGATAGATTTCGCAATTTTAAAAATTAGCGAGGGAACAAGAAAAGATAATATGTTTGAAGAACATTTATCCAATTGTGATGATAGAAGTATTCCTATTGGCGTTTATTTTATAACAAGAGCCAAGAGTGTATTAGAATTAACTAATGAGGTTAATACTCTAATAAAATTTTTGGATGGAAGAGATTTAGTATATCCTATTTATATAGATTTTGAAAAAGATGTAAATGTTTATAAAGAAGATGGTTATGATAGGCTTGATGATATGTTATCTACTTTCAAAAATATTGTAATGCAAAATGGATATAAACCAGGTATATATTGTAGTAAATCCAATTATTGTAGTATATATAATTCAACTGAAAATAATTTCCTAGATGATTTTGAAACTTGGGTAGCTGGAACTAAAACATATGATGAACCTTGCGATATAGATAGTATATTAGATCCAGGATGTGAGTTTACATACCAAGATTTAACCGCAAGATGCAATATGAGGCAAGTATCTGAATCAGCAAAAAATTCAGGAGCAGGTAATTATTGTGGATGTGTTGATCTTAATTATTGTTATACTGATTATGAGAATGAAGATTATGAAGTTCAATGTGAAATAAAAAATATTGATAAATTTAATGGTTATGATAAATTAATTAATGCAGGTCAAGGTATATTAGTTGTTTTAACAGCTACATCTATAATAGTTTTAAAGAAAAAAAATAAATCAAAAAAAAATACGGTGAGGTTACATTTTTGACAAAAATAATTTAACATGTTATAATTAACACATCTTTTAAAGAGGTGAAAAAACTTGAAAATTGCAAGTGTAGATTTAAAGATAAGCGCTGTAAGACGTAGTCAATATCCAACTGATGGTAAGTCAGAGTACCTATTAGTAGGAAAAAGCAATGTAGGAAAAAGTAGTTTTATAAATACTTTAATAAATAGAAAAAATTATGCTAGAACATCAGCTACTCCAGGAAAAACTCAAACAATTAATTTTTATGAAGTAAATGAACAATTTTATTTAGTAGATGCTCCTGGATATGGATTTGCTATGTTAAGTAAAAAGAAACAAAAAAAATTTGGATTAATGATGGAAGATTATTTGCAAAATAGACCTAATTTAAAACAAGTATTTATGTTAATAGATTTTCGTCATAAGCCATCTAATGATGACTTGATGATGTATAATTATTTAAAGTATTATAAAATCCCTGTAACTATTGTAGCAACTAAAACAGATAAAATAGGGATTACATTACAACAAAAACAAAGAGCATTAATACTAGATGATTTAGATTTGGTTGTAGGGGATGACTTTGTTATGTTTTCAAATGTAACAAAAATAGGTAAAAAAGAAATATATGAAAAAATAGAAAGAACAATGTAGTTCTTTTTTTCATATTATAAATTAGGTGACTACTTTTGAATATTAAATTTATTTCTGATTACATTTTTGATATATATTTAAAACAAGAATTTATAAAAGATGTAGATTTTAATTCTAAAGATGATTTAGAAAATTATTTAAAAAA
>JAUNNO010000008.1 GCA_030531425.1 bacterium | reverse complement strand
GTTCACCATTTAGAGTACCAATTGCACGTCTTGCTGCTGCACAAGCCGCAATCAAGTCTGGGAGGACAAAATAACAAATAGTAGAGTATTATTAACTCGTGTTATTATTACAAAAGATGATATTCTAAGGTTTTTAGAAACTAAACCAGAATATTATAAAGTTAATATGATTGAGCCAATACTCGTTGACATTTACATTTAAACAAAGACTAAGATGACTTTGATGTCGCATATCTTAGTCTTTTTTATGTAATATGCGATAGAGAAATGGAGGTAATTTTAATGCGATTATTATATACAAAACCAAAGTTAAGAGATTTATCTCAAGGTTCTAGAATAGCATTTATCAGACAATTTAAATCATTAAGTCAACACATTGTTGCTGATAAATTAGGACTACAACATGATAACAAAAGAAGAACCATAACAAGATATGAAAAAGGTGATAGAAATCCTAAAGATAATAGAACTAAAGAAATTGCAAATATTTTAGGAGTTAATTACAATGCAATAAAAAAATATGATTATAAAGATCCCGTTGATTTATTCTATACTTTATTATGGTTAGAAGAGCTTATTCCAAATTATGTTCTGGATTTATCTTCTGTTCCATTATTAAGTTTAAAAAATATTCAAGGTATAGATTTGTTTTTAAAAGAATGGGACTTTATGAAGAAAAAAAGAAATAAAAAAATCATTTCCTATGAAGAATATATTAATTGGAAATTCAATTATTCAATTAAAGAAGGAGATGATTAATATGAATAAATTGATAAAAATAAAAATATCTGATATTGATCAATTTAAAAATCATCCATATAAAGTGGAAAATGATGACTCTATTAAAGAATTAGCAAAAAGTATAAGAGAAAATGGATTAATTAATCCATTAATTGTTAGAAAAAAAGAAAATGGTAGATATGAATTAATATCTGGTCACAGAAGGAAACTAGCTTTGGAGTTAAATGGTGAAACAGAGGTTGAAGCAAATGTAAAAGAATTAACTGATGATGAAGCAATTATTTATATGGTTGATTCTAATATGCATAGAGAAAAAGTTCTTCCTTCTGAAAAAGCTTTTGCATATAAAATGAAATTAGATGCAATAAAACATCAAGGAAAAACATCTGCAACTGAGTTGCACAAGTCAAAATCTAGAGATACTGTTGGAAAAGATTTGGGAGAATCTGGGGAAACTGTAAGAAAATATGTTAGATTAACATACTTAATTCCAGAATTAATGGAATTGGTTGATAATACAGTTAAATATGATGGTAGAACAACTTTAACTATGGGAATCAAACCAGCTGTAGAATTATCATATTTAAATAAGGATGAACAAAATCTAGTATATGCATCTATTGAATATGAAGACTTAACTCCAAGTCATGCACAGACAATAAAAATTAGAGAATTAAGTAAAGAAAAGAAATTAAATTTTGATTCATTGGAAGAAATAATGTGTCAAAGTAAAGGCAATCAAAATGAGAAAATATCTTTTAATAAAGAAAAGATAGAAAATGTATTACCTAAAGAATTATTAAAAAGAGATAAAAGATATATAGAACAATATATAATCAAAGCAATTGAGAAATATAAATCAATTGAACTTGAAAGGGGTGATGCTTATGATCTAGATATGTAGCACCCTATAACAAAATTGTTATTTATGGTAAAGTAATAGTAAGAGGTGAAATGGAATGAAAAAAATTATAATTATATTTGTAGTTTTAGTTCTTATTTCTATCGGAATCATTTCATGTTTATACATCAATAATAGAAATAAAGAAAGTAAATTATTGGATCAAAGTGGAACATCGAATGAAGTTATTAAGGATATTGATGAAAAAAAGGAGGATATAGAAAATGAACCTATTTCAGAAGATATTAAAGATAACAATAATGATAATAAAAACATCACTAATAATGATGTTAATACTAATAAGAGTAATATGGAGAGCAATTCTTCAAGTAACTCTAATGTCATAAATAATAAAAATGATAATGTTACACAAGCAAAAGAAGAAAAGCACGAAACAGTTAAAGAAACTGTAGTTCAACAACCAATACCAGAACCTAAAAAAGAACCAACACCATGGGAAAGTTTAGGTATAAGTGAATATGATTATTATAATAAACCTATGTGGTCATGGGCTAGAGTTGATTATTCTGTTAAAACTTATGGAACTCTTGAGCAAACACATCAAGCTTGTATTGATGCTGGAAATGAATTAGATGATATAATTAGCTTTTCTTGTGATAATATTAATAGTTATTCAGGTGATTATTTAGGAGATATGCTCAGAGTCAAAAAATAAGGAAAGGAAAAAAATATGAAGAAAAAACTTTTGAAGTGTGCTTTTATGAGCATACTTTTTTTATTGTCAATTTTTACTGTGCAAACAGTTCATGCTGAAAAATATACTGGACAAGCAATATGGCCAAGTGAATATATCAGCAATATTTATATTAAAAAGGTAAAGCCAGATGGTTATACTAAATATCAACAAGCTAGATTTATTAGAAGAAGTGAAGATAATAAGTTTGTTTATTGTTTACAACCATATACAGATATTGATAATAATTTACCTTATTATGATGTAATAAGAGAGGATTATGCAAGAGTTTTAGGATTTAGTGAAGAACAATGGGAAAGAATATCTTTACTTGCATATTATGGATATGATTATAATCAAAACGGATATGATCACACAGCTCAAAAATGGTATGTTATTACTCAAGTAATGATATGGAGAACTACAAATCCAGAATCAGATATATTCTTTACTGATTCATTAAACGGTAATAGAATATCTAAATTCGATTCTGAAATTGCAGAAATGGAAAGATTGGTAGCAAATCATTATAAACAACCTAGTTTACAAAGTGGAGTAGTGTTACCAATTGGACAAACAGTTGAATTAAATGATTCAAATAATGTTTTAAATGAATATAAAATAACTGGTTCAAATAATGTAACAGCTTCTATCAATGGAAATACTTTATCAGTTACAGCTAATAGCATAGGTGAAGGAAGTGTAACTTTTGAAAAGAAAGCAACAAAATATGAATTACCTCCAATTGTATATTTTAGTGATCATTCACAAAATGTTATGAGAGTTGGGAGTTATGATCCAGTTAAAGCTAAATTTACATTAAAAGTAATAGGAGGAAGAGTTACACCTTCTAAAGTTGATGTTGAAACAAGAACTAATACTCCTCAAGGTGAAGCAAAACTTGGTGGAGCAGTTTATGGAATCTATAAAGTTGATGGAACAAGAATAGGTTCTGTTACAACTAAAGAAGATGGAACAAATACTTCAGATTATCTACCAGAAATAGGTAGATTTTATTTATTAGAAGAAAAAGCTTCAGAAGGATATTTATTAGATAGTAATAAATATTATTTTGAAATAACAGAAGATAATTTAAATCCTACAGTTCAAGTATTTGAACAAGTTATTAAATTAGATTTTGAATTCACTAAAGTTTATGCTAGTGCTGATACTCAAATAATGGAGCCAGAAGTAGGTATAAAATTTGGAATCTATAATAATAAAGGAGAACTTGTTAAAGAAGTAACTACAGATTCTCAAGGAATATTTAGATTTACTTTACCTTACGGAACATATACAATTAAACAACTTACAACAACTAAAGGACATGAAAAAATAGGTGATTTTAATGTTGAAGTTAAGAATGTTGGTGAAGTAGTTCAAAAGGTTATTTCAAATGCACCAATTACAGCTAAATTAAGAGTTGTAAAAATTGATGCTGAAACAAAAGAAGTTATTAAAAGAAGTAATATCAAATTTAAAATATTTGATGTAAAGAATAATGAATATGTATGTCAAACAATTACATATCCTAACAAAGCAACAATATGTGAATGGGAAACAGATTCTGAAGGTGAGTTTACTACAGCTTATCCATTAATGACAGGAACTTATAGACTTGAAGAAGTAGATCAAGTAATTGATGGTTATTTATGGAATAGTCAATCTCATGAATTCACTATTGATGATGAATCAAATCTAAGAACTGATTCTGATTATGGAATTATTTTTGATACTGATTTTGAAAATCAAAGAGTTAAAGGTGAAATTCAAATTGAAAAAACTGGAGAAGTAGCAGAATTAACAGAGAATGGTTTTGAATTTAAAACTGCTAAACTTGAAGGAGTTAAGTTTGGATTATATGCTTTAGATGATATTGTATGGAATGGTAAAACAATTTATACAAAAGATACATTAATAATTAAAAAAACAACTGATAGTGAAGGTAAAATAGTGTTTGATAATTTATATTTAGGAAAGTATTATGTTAAAGAAATTGAAACATTAGATAACTATGTTTTAGATGAAAAACAATATGAAACTGAGTTAGTATATATAGATCAATATACACCAACTATTTTTTATTCAGAATCGATATTAAATGTATTAAAGACAGGTAAATTAGAATTTACAAAAACTGATATATCTGAATCTAAAACTTTACCAAATACATTGATAGAAATTTATACAGAAAATGATGAATTAGTATTCTCTGGTAGAACAGATTCTGAAGGTAAAATAACTATTGATAGATTACCTAAAGGAAAATATTATATTCTTGAAAAAGAAGCACCAGAAGGATATAAACTAAATGAAGAAAAAATGCCATTTGAAATAAAAGAAAATGGTGAAGTAATTAAATCTACAATGAAAGATGAAGATATAACTGGAACATTAGAATTTACTAAATTAGATTTTTCAAATGATAATCCATTACCAAACACTTTAATTGAAATATATAATGCTGAAACAGATGAATTAGTATTCTCTGGTAGAACTAATGAAGAAGGAATAATTACTATAGAAAAAATTAAGTATGGTAAGTATTATATTCTTGAAAAAGAAGCACCAGAAGGATATGAATTAAATCCAGATAGAATGTATTTTGAAATTAAAGAAGATGGTGAAATTATTAAATCAGTTATGAAAGATCATCAAATAGTGAGAGTTCCAAATACTGAAGTTAATGATTATAAAGACTTATTAATTAGTGGAATATCATTGATGATTATCGGAACAGGTGTGATTATTTATGGAAAGAAGAAAAAGAAAAAATAAGAGCTGGTTATATATAATCGGCTCTTTAATTTTCCTATGTGGTGCAGGTTTAATTTTTTATGATTATTATTCAGAACAAAAAATAAATATGCAAGAGCAAGAAGCAATAGAAGAATTTTATGAAGAAGAAAAAATTACTGATTCAATAGAAGAACCTCAGAAAATAGAAGAAGTTGAAGAGCAAACTAAAGTTAATTATATTGCTATACTTAAAATTCCTAAAATTAAATTAGAGAGAGGTCTAGTTGAACCGAGTAGTTATTTAAATAATGTTAAATACAATCTTCAATGGATAGATGGTTCTTCAATGCCAGATCAAGTAAATGGAAATGTTATAATTGCAGGTCATTCAGGAAGTGCTAGAGTTTCGTATTTTAGAAAATTAGATCAGTTAGTTATTGGTGATTCTGTATCAATAGATTATAAGAATAAAACTTATAATTATAAAGTTGTAGATATTTATGATATAGAAAAAACCGGAACAGCTGAAATAATAAAGAATAAAAATACAACTACTTTAACATTAATAACTTGCAGGCATAATACAAATAAGCAAATTGTTATTATATGTGAAATGGTGTAATTAAATATGAATCAAAAAGATTTTGAAATATTTGGTGCTACTGGATATACAACCATGTGTAATTATCATTTTCAAGATAAGAATCTTACATTAAAAGCAAAAGGTCTTTTAGGTTTAATGTTAAGTTTACCTAAAAATTGGGATTATTCGATAAATGGATTAGCAACTTTATCTAAAGATGGTAGAGATTCAATACGATCATGTTTAGATGAATTAAAACAGGCCGAATATCTTATTATAGACAAGTTTAAAGCCGAAAAAGGAAGGTTTAGGTATAAATATAGGATTTATTATTTACCTTATCCTAAATGGCTTAAAATGCAAGATTTAACCACATACGGAAATTCCACACTGGAGGATTCTTCTCCAGATACGGATTTTCCAGGTATGGAAGTTCCAGATATGGAGAATCCGACACAACAAAATAATAATAAAAAAAATAAAGAAATAATAAAAGATAAAATCGATAAACATCAAGGCCTTATTAAAGGTGAAGAAGAAATAAAACATAATATTTTAACTTATGAGCTAATTTATAAGAACTATATATCTGAAAATGATTGTAGTTCTTTTTTATATGATGACTTTTTTGAATCTTTATTAAAAGAAGGATATACATATAAAAATTTAGTTGTAATGGTTAATTATGTAATCTCAAGAGTAATTGAAAGAAACTTCATTGATGAAGAAGGTAATGAAATCAAAAATAAATTTGGTTACTTTAAAAATGCAATTAATTCAAATATTAATAAATTAAATAATCCAATTGATTCTGAAGATTTATTTAATCCAGATGAATATGATTGGTTAAATGATGAGGAGGAAGATTTTGAATTATGAAAAAGTTAGATAAACTAACCCTTTTTGAAATAGAAGAACTTGCTGAATTTCAAGATCACATTGGAGCAGTAATTGGAGATATGAATGAATATGAAGAATATGTTCCAAAAAACAAGAAGAAAAAATATAAAAAGTGCTATGACACTTTATATGAAATTTGGGAGGAAATAGAAAAAAGTATAGAAGAATTATGTAATGGTGATAAAAGATATTTAAAAGACATTATAAAAAAATAATTTCTATACATGAAAGGTGGTGGTTTTATAGATTAAAAATAGTTTTATTAAAATTTGAGAGGAGGTGAAATAATGATGAATCAATTTTGGGGAGTAGGAAGACTTGTTGCTGAACCAGAGAAAAAAACATCAGAAAATGGAAAATCATATTTAAATTTTACAGTTGCAGTTCCTAGAAGCTATAAAAATGCTGATGGAGAATATGAGACAGATTTTATTGATGTAGTTACATTTGGACCAATGGCAGAAACAACATCTGAATATTGTAAAAAAGGAGACCTAATTGGAATAAAAGGTCGTGTTGAAACATCAGTTTATGAAAATGAAGCTGGTGAAAAGAAAAAATCTACACAAATAATTGCTGATAGAATATCATTTTTATCAAGTGCAAAAATTAAAGAAGATGAAAATGTAAAAGTATCAGATGGCGATTTAGATATGTAATATATGAAAAGATTAAAGCAAAGAAAAAGAGTTAAATCGCCGACAGCAAAATAACTCTAGGGATATTATATCATTCTTTGCTTTTTTCTTACTATTTTTTAAGGAGGAATGGAAAGTGAATAATTATTTAAATTTATTAAAAATAGAACACCTTGAAGGTGGAAGTTATAATGTAGATTCAATCATTAAAGCAATCCAAACATTTTCTACTTGGGCTTTAAGAGTAGGAATTGCAGCTGCAGGTGTATCACTTATAGTTGGATTTATATTATATGCTGTGGTTGATGTAGATCAAAAACCAAGAGTAAAACAAAGAATAATTCAAACTATGTTTGGTATTGTTGGAATCATTTTAGCAATATCAATCGTAAATCTAATCATAGACTTATTCTAGGAGGTGAGTAGATGTTATTAAAAGCATTAGATTTATTAAGAACATTAGGTTGGGGTGTAATCCACTTCATATATGATTTAATTGATTCTCTATTTGATATTTTAAAAGGATTAAATGCTTTTGATATTATTAATTCTGTTTCTGGTGATAATAATTTTGTAACATTTCAAAAAGGTGTAATTGCAATTGCTCTGACTTTGTTAGGTTTATTTGCAATAACTAAATTTGCAAAAAAAATAATAGATCCAGATGAAGGATTAAGTTCTGAAGGTATAGTTAAGGAAATAGTTAAGTGTGGAATAATGGTTTTATTAAGCACTTTTTTATTTGTCCAAGCTTCTACATTCTCAATTAAATTAGCTGGATTCACCTCAAATATATTTTCAAGTAATAAAGTAACCATATCAGATTCAATGCTTACTATGTTTATTGATTATTCAGATGGATACAAAGATAGTGATGAATTTAAAGGTGAAAATATTGCTAAAAATGTTCAAAATGGTAATTTCAATGGAAAAGAAATGTATAACGATAAATATGTTACTTCTCATAGATGGATATTACCAGATAAAAAAGATTATAAATATAAAATTAATTGGATATTAGCTATCATTGTTGGTGGCTTTTTCTTATATTCTTTATTCTTTAGTGGAATGATGTTAGCAAGAAGACAGATTGAATTCTTATTTTTATTTGTAATTAGTCCAGTTATATTTGCAACATCAATCGGAAATAAAGAACGAAGAAGTGCTGTTATTCAACAGTTAGTTTCTTTAATGCTACAAGGTGCAGTAATAATGCTTATTATTTCCTTAACTGCAATTGTTATGGGACAAATCAATGAAACTACATTCTTTAGTAATGGATTTAAAGACATTGTTATTAAATGTATTTTATATATTGGCTGTGGTTCATTCTTATTAACTGGATCACAAGTAGTTAATAGATTCATAGGCGGAAATGTATCTGCTAATTCTGGTAGAGAGCAATTAATGGCTATGATGGGATTTGGTCAAAGTATGGGTGCTGTTGCTACAACTGGAGCTTTAGGAATAGGTGGAGCAGGTCTTATGGGTGCTGGTGCTGTTGCTAAAGGTGCTTCAAAAGTTGGAGGTGCTGGAAATAGTGCTGTAGGAAAAGCTGGTAAGGCAATTTCATCATTTGGCTCTAAGATGGGTGGAGATTATTCATCTGGAGGAATAGGAAGCAATTTAAAAATGGTTGGAGATTATATGCAAGCTTCATCTAATATACGAGCTATGAATAACAAAAATAATGGTGGCGGAAGATTATCACGATTTGGTTCTGGAATGATGAATGCTGGTAGAGAATCAATGGCTTCTGCTATGTCAAATGTAGTTCCAGCAAGAAGTATGTATCGTAGAAGATATAGAGGGAGAGATGATTAATGTATATAGTTATACCAAGTATTAAAAAGACTTTAGGAAAATTTATTGAAATGAAAGATTTATACATTGGTTTACCTATGCTTATTTCATTTTTATTATTATTTTCCTTTTCTAGTCATAAAATTTTTTCACTTGTTTATTTAACAATATGTGTTTTTTTAATGCTACCTGTTAATGTATCCAAAAAAAATAGAATGTATAAAGTAGTAATATTATTTGTTAAATATATTTTTAATTGTAAAGAATATATATACAAAAAGAATGGAGATGATATTAATTGGAAAGAAAAACTAAAGATGAAAAAAATCTAAAAAAGATAACAAAAACAGATTCTAAAACAAATAGAAAGTATTCATCTATATTTCAAATGAAAAAGCGAGTAAAGAATTCTAAGTCATTTACTAATATAAAGGAAATAGATGATGAAGGATTAATTCATTTAAAAACTGGTGAAGTAGCAACATTAATAGAAGTAAAAGCTATTGATTTATCTTTAACAGGGGATCATGAAAAAAATATTTTTTATTCAATGTTAAAAGCTTTATATCAGGTTCCTAACATTAATTTAAAATGTTATAAGCTGAATGAAAAATTAAATTTAAATGCTAATAAATTGAATTTAGATAATAGAATAGAAAAATATAAAGATGATGAAAGCAAGAGATTATTGCTTGAAGAATCAAGAAGTTTAATAGATGAATTAGAAGAAAAGAACTTTACTATTTCTAGTATTTATTATTGGGTATTAATAGCAAAAGATACAGCTATGTTAAATAAACAAATTGATGAAGTAGAGGATATTACTTTTAATTTAGTTCCAAGATTATATATTGAAAGTATTACTAATAAACTTCAAATATATAAAGTTTTATCAAATTTGTATCTAACTTCAAATTCATTAGATGAATTAATGTGGAGTGATTTACCTAGTTTAATTAGTCCTATGAATTTATCTGAAAAAACAGATAAACTTGTAATTGATGGAGAAGAAATACAGCTTGTTACTGTTAAATCAATTCATCGTAATGTTCCATCATTATTTTTAGAAAAATTATTTAATTATCCAGGTATTAGAGTTGTTCTTAATATCAAGGATTGTCTAACACAAGATGAATTAATAAGATTTGTTAATTCACAATTTCAATTTGTTTTAGCAGATCGTTATACTTCAAAAAAATTAAGTGATATTACTGAATTAGATAAAACATCAGAAACATTTCAAGCTTTAATGCAAGATATTAAAAATGGAAATGAAACTATTAAAGAAGTATCACTAATATTAATTATTGAAGGTGATAAGAAGAATCGTGAAAAAGTATTTAGAGATTTAAAAATGTTAGCAAAAGAACACATGATTAAATTAGATATTCCAAGATTAAGACAGATGGAAACATGGCAAAGTTATGATATTAATCCTAAAACATTAGAAGATTATTCATTTTATTTACCAACATTAACTCTAAGTGCAAGTTTTCCATTTACTATGTCATCTTTTAATGATTCAAATGGATATATGTTTGGTGTTGATATAAACACAGCATTACCAATTTTTTATGATCAGTTCACATTAAATAATTCTAGAACTTCTCATAACATGGCTATTATTTCTTCAACAGGTGGTGGTAAATCATTTACTATGAAGAAAATGATAGTTAATGAATATAGTAGAGGAACAAAAATATTTATATTTGATGCTGAAAATGAATATAAGAAAATAGTTGAATCAAATGGTGGGGAATATATTGATTTATATTCAAAAACTGGTGGAATTATTAATCCACTTCAAATTAGATATATACCTTCAGATGATGAAAATCATGACACAAAAGAAACAGATTGTCCTTTAGCAAAACATTTAGGATTTTTGGAAGCTTTCTTTAAAACAGCATTTGAAAGTATAACAGAAAAAGAACTTGTTATGTTATTAGCAATAGTTGAAAGTTTATATAACAAGAAAGGTATTTATAAGAACACTTCTATAAATACATTACAAAATATGAAACCAGAAGAATATCCTGTATTCTCTGAATTATATGAATTCTTACCAGAATATAAGAAAGATATTAAGAGTAAAGAAAAAGAAAAAATAATAGAGCAATTAGATATTTTATTATCTAGATTTTTAACTGGAACTGACTCATATTTATTTGATGGTCATACTACAATTAATTTAGATAATGATCTAATTGCTTTTAATTTACAAGAATTATTATATAGTGGAAATCAAAGATTAATTAATACACAAACTTTAAATTTATTAACTTATTTAAATAATAGTATAGTTGCTAATAAAATTAACAATGATAGATTAAAATTAGAAGATAGAAAACATGTAATGATTATTGCAGATGAATTCCACTTATTTATTGATGAAAATAATTTTGAAGTATTAAGAAACTTTGGACAACTAGCTAGAAGAATTAGAAAGTATTCTGGTGCTTTAGTTGTAGCAACTCAATCTGTTAAAGATTTTGTTGGTAGTCAAGCAATATTAAGACATTCAACAGCTGTATTTAATAACTGTCAGTATCAAATGATTGGAATGTTAAAGGAAGATGATTTATTGGCATATTTGGAGTTGTTTAAACAAAATCCATTAACTGAAACACAAAAAAATTTCTTACTTGAAGCAAAAAGAGGAGAATTTTTATTAAGTGTAGATTCTAAAAATAGATTAAGAATATGGATTAGAGCAACCGAATTAGAAAGAGAAATGATGGGAGAAGGTGAAGTAAATGGGAACACGAAGTAAAATTGGTATTTTAAGAAAAGATGGTTCTGTAGATCATGTATATTGTCATTGGGATGGTTATCCAGAACATAATGGCTCATTATTATTTAATGAATATAGTAATATTAATAAAATGAATCAACTTATAAAGCTTGGCGATATGTCAGTTTTAAATGAACATATATTTCCTGTTCCTGATATACCTCATAAGTTTGGTGCTATTGAAGATCATCAAGAAGATGTTTGTGTATTTTATAATCGTGAAAGAGATGAGGATTGGAAATATACTTGTCCTAAAACATCAAAAAATTTAAATAGATTTATAATTGATTGTAAGAATAGCGATTGTGAATATGCATATTTATTTGATGAAAATAATCAAAAATGGCTATTCTCACCAATCCCTTGGGGAAAAGCTGGAGAGATGAATTTTACCAGTTTAAAGAGTGAATTAGAATCTAATAATTTTGAGATGGATGATTCATTAAAAGAAGATTATATAATCTTTGATGGTATAGAGTTAATGAAAGATTCTGATTATTATGAATTTATGGATTGTTATAATTCTGATTCTGATGCATATTTTGAAATTAAAAAAATGTTTGATGAAAAGAAATTTGATGACTATATAAGTGGTTTAAATTCTTATAAAGAAACTACAGATGATCTTGATCTAAAAGATAGAATGACAGTTAATATTGCAGAAGTAAAAGAATTCTTTAATTTAGAACCTGAAATGGAAGTATAAATATGAAAAACAAAAAGAAAAAGAGTAAAGTCTTAAAAGTTGTTATGGGAAGTAGTGTAGGAATGATAGTGATGTCTTTAATTATTATCATTCCTGTTTTAATGGTATTAGATTTCTTTGGTGCAAACATTACAGATAATTATGTTGAAAATAATATGGATTATGCTGATATGTATAGAGAAACTTTAAATAGTGCAATTAAAGGTGGATATGGATATGTTCCTTTAAACAGAATTTTATATTTTTATTTAGAAGATGAAAAATTAACATTTTTAGAAATATATAAAGATAATATAGATTTAGAAGATAATAGATTAAAAGAAATTAGTGAAGTATGCACTTTACCAAAATATAAGATTTATGATGGATGTAAAGAGATAGATGAAGATCAAATTGATGAAATTCAAAATAAACCTTTTTCTCCACCAGTAGATTTTTCTAAAGTAACTATTACTTCTTTTTTTATGGAAGAAAGAATTGTATTTGGAACACCTGGAGTTCACTCTGCATGGGATTTAGCAGCTGGTAATAAAACTCCAGTTAAATCTGTTTGCGATGGAACTATAAAAAAAGTTAGTTTTAAATATAGTGAAAATGTAACTGATAAAAATGGCGGTGGAGGAAATCAAATATATCTTGAATGTCCAATAGATGAAGATCTAACTTATACAGTTATATATGCTCATCTTTATCCAGGAACATCAAAAGTTAAAGAAGGTGATTCTGTTAAAGCTGGAGATGAATTAGCTGGAATAGGAACGACAGGATATTCAACAGGTCCTCATCTTCATTATCAAGTTCAAGTTAATGGTGAAAATGTAGATGGAATGAGTCTTATTGACTTTTCTGATAAGAAACCACCATTTAATCCAGGATACAATCCAGGTTATAATCCTGGAGGATTAACACCATATAATCCAAATCCGAATTTTCCAACTCGACCATAATTACAACCAAGATTTTTGCTTATAAAATAAGGAAATTAAGTTCAATATCGACCAAGTTTTTGGTTTAATTTTGCAAGTGCAAAATAAGTTTGTCCCTATGAATAACCTAGTATTTATCTAGGTTTGAATAGTTTTGAGGGACAATCTCTTATGCTCTTAAAAATTTTGTATCAAAATTTATAGTAATTATGGTCGATATTGAACCAAAATCAACCAAGTGTAAGGAGGTGAATAAATGAGAGTAGAATTGAAAGCTTATGTTCCAGCAAGGCTTAAAAATAGAATTAGAATGATAGCTGAAGAAAAAGGTATTAGTATGAATAAATTAGTTAATTTATTATTAGAAGATGGATTATATAAAATGTTTGAAGAGGAGGTAGAATATGGAGAAGTTGAATCTAAACAAATTAATAGCTAATGATATTGTTAATTATGGAATGGATAAAACAACAAGTTTTAATTATGTTGTAAGTCTTAATGATTTTTTAGATGACTATGATGATGAGTCTAGAGATTATATTAAATCTCATATTAATGAAATAATAGATGCAGTTCATCAAAATGAAAATGTTGCACAATTAGATTACGATGAGAAAAGACAAGAATTTGATATGGTTTTTTATTTTGATGGATTGTTTAATAAGTTAGAGAAAAAAATATATAATGATTCACAAGAAATGGGAATTGATTTTGAACCAGAAGATGTATGGCAAATTTCTTACGATATAGAAAATTCTAATGAATATAATGAATTAGTAAAATCACATATTAATGATAAATTTAAAACTTGTGGGAGAGAATTATAATGGCTGATTTTCATGTTCAAATTACAAAAGAGTTAAATGATCGTATAAAGCAATATTACTTATCAAATGGATTAACAAAATCTCAAGGTATTCGTAATCTAATTGAATTAGGATTATATAATTCAGAATTAAATAAGAATAATGAATTTAATAGTGCTTTATTGTCTAAGATTTATTCAAAAACAATATATACGATTGATTTAGTAGAAAAATTATACTCTGATTTAGAAATATCTAATAATTCAAATCCAAAGGATAATAAAGTATTACAAGAATTTAAGATGAACAGATATAAGGATAAGTTTGATGACTAGTCCTAAAGTTGTTGTAATGAATAAATATACACCAAGTTATAATAATTTAAATTTTCATTACAAAACAAAAGAAGCAGTTCATAATTCTACAATGAATATGTTTGATTATTATGCTGACAATAAGAAAAAAGCTTTTTTTATGTTAGATTATTTTAGTGGTAAAATTGGTAAAGATAAAGAAATGAATATTATGTTTGAAAATGGTGAATATGCTACTAAGGATCAAATTGAGCAAAGAAAAAGACAATATGAAAAGTATATTGAGAATTCAAATATATATAAATTAGTAATATCTTTTCCAGAAGGATTTTTAGAAGAAAATGTAGATATAAAAACATTTGAAAAAAAACTAGCAAAGGAAATAATTCCTCAGTTTTTAAAAAAATGTGGTTTTGTAGATATAAAAAAAATGAGTTATCAATTTTCATTACATACAAATACAAAACATCTACATTTTCACTTATCTTTTGCAGAAAAACAACCTAACTATAAATCTTATGGAAAAATAGATTATAGAAATAAAGGAAAATTAACAAAAGAAGAATTAAGATATTTTAAAGATTTAATTATTCATTCAATTAATAGGGAAAAGGTATATACACCTCTACTAAAAGAAACAAACAAAAATATTGAAGAATTAAAAAAATACTTTAGTCCAAAAGATAAAAATTTTTTATTGAATAATAAAGAAGATATTTTGTTAGAAGAAAAGATATTGAAGTTAGGTGAATTATTAAATAAATATAGAGATAGTAATCAAAAAATTAAATTTAATTCAATTAAAGATAAAGAAATAATTGCTTTAACTAAAGATATTAAAAAATATATATTTAGTAAGGATAATAATGAATTTAAGGAATTACATAATGAATTCAAAAATAATTTAAATAACATTAATAATTATTTTAAAAGCATTGCAGAAAGTAATCATTCTGATACTGTAGATACTTCTTTAATAAAAAACAAACAGAAATATTTAGATAATTATATTTTAAATGCAATAGTAAATCATGCGAATTATAAATATAAGAATCCGAAGTTTACTGAAGATGAATTATTAAGGGAAGTGATTCATAAGGAATATAAAAAGAATAGATCTATGTCGAAATATGATATTGTTAGAAATATATTATCAAATACTAGTAATTGTTTAAAATTTAAAAATAAATATCAAATAAGACAGGCAGTAAGAAATATTAATGATGAACTAGAGGAAGCACAAAAAGACTTTGATAAATTATTCCAAGTCGATAAAGAATACTCATAAAAGTATGATATAATGAAAGAGGTGAGATTATGAAAAAAGAAATAGGAAATTATAATGGAGATAATCTTTATTTAACTATAGCAAGTTATAGAAATAACAATAGAATTTATTTAGCTGTTGAAACTGATGAAGATTTATATGCTGATATTACAATAAATTTATCTGATATGATGATACCAGATGATAATTATATATTTGTAAATGGAGATATGACTAAGGAATTAAGAACATTTTTAGAAAAAAATAAAATAATTGGTGAAACAATTGAAACATATCAATATAATATGGGCAGATATGACATGGTTGAAGTTGATTTTGATTTATTAAAAGAATATGATCCAGAAGGATTTAAAGAATTTAATAAAAATAAAGACAATGATATGGAATTATAATTTTTGTAATTAATACGAAAGGAAAATAAAAATCTGTGATATAATTATTTCTAGGTGAGGAGAAATATGCTAAGGCATAAAAAGAATAAATCTAGTTCAAGAAGAACAACCTTAGAAATAAAACAGAATGAAGCTGTTATGACTATCTGCAATCTTTTAGAATGTGTTTGGGAACATTATAGATTTTCATTGCCAGATGAATTAAAAGATGCTTTAAAAGATACTTATGACAAATTTTTAGCTGAAACAACCAAAGATTACATTCCTAGAGTTGATATTGGGGAATGTGAATTATTTGAAAGAGTAGAATTTTTACTAGATAAAAAATAAGAATAGTTAAGCTATTCTTTTTTTATGGAAGGAGGATAATATGAATAAAATATTTGTTAATTGTGGTGGTTCGTTATATCAATATGATTCTAAAAAAGATGTAATGGATTTTTTTGAAGATTGTATTTATGGAAGTGAAGGTTCAGAAAGAGAAAGATATTCTAATATTTATTTTTCTGTTAAGGAACATTTAAATGATAGTAAGAGATGTTTTACAGATGGAACTTCTCATGTATATGATAGTAATATTGATCCAGATGATATTGATAGTTTAGATGAGGATATGCTTAAAACACATTTTAATGTAACAAAAGATGATTTGTTAGAATATAAAGCAAATAGATGCTTAGCATTAAATCATAGTAGAATTTATCCTAGAACGATGGAACGATATGAAGATTTTGAAGAATTATATGATGATTATCTTTCTAAACAAAAAGATAATTATTTTTATTTGTTTAAAGATAATACAATAATATGCTTTGATACAACAGCAAGTGGTTCTGATAAATATTGGTGTGAAGAATTCCCAATGAAGGATTATGAATATGCTAATAAATGGTTAAATGGTGAAATAGAGTATGGAGATTACCTCAACGAAATAAAAGATTCGAATATGGAGTTATAGTATGAATGTAACTTTAATTATTTTACTAGTTATTACCGTTTTCTTTTTATTAGGATTTATGTATATTGAACCAATTTTAATGAAGCATAAAGTAAAAAATGATAATGAATATGGTTCAGCTAGATTTAGTTCTGATAAAGAGATTAAACAAAATTTTAAAAAAGAAAAAATTAATAATATAAAAGAAGCTGGTTTTCCAGTTTCTTTTAGTAAAGATTTGAGAACGATTTATTTTGATCGAGAAACGCCTCATTATGTTTATTTAGGTTCAACAGGATCTGGTAAATCTGTTACTGCTGTTATTCCTAGTTGTGCATTTATTGCTAATGCAAAGAAAAAACGAAGTGTATTTATAACAGATCCTAAAGGAGAAATATATCAAACAACATCAAAAATGTTTCAAGATAATGGATATAGGATTTTAACAATAGATTTTAGAAATCCAGAAAAATCGAATAAGATAAATATACTTGAACCTATAATAGTGGAATATGAAGAATATATTAAATATGAAAAGTTATCTATTGAATCTAAAACTGAAGAAGAAAAACTTAATTACAATAATTTATCTATGAGTTCACTTGCTGAAACGAATAGACTTATATCATCTTTATCAACAATGGTAATGCAGGAAAAAGTTGAACAAAAAGATCCATTTTGGAATAATTCTGCCAAAAATCTTTTAGAAGGATTAATTGGATTCTTTTTAGAAGAATATAAACTTGGTAATATTACTAGAGAAAAAATAACTATGACATCTATTAGAAAATTTCAAAATAGTTCAATGGAGGAAAATAACTTTAAGAAATTTAAAGATTATATCAATAAAAGAGAATATGGAAGTAAATCAAAAGATGCTCTAGTAAGTATTCTTAGTGCAAGTGATAATACATACAAGTCTATTACAGCGGTATTTGGTGAAAAGATGAATTTATTTGATGATATTAATGTAGCAAATGTTACATGCTCAAGTGATTTTGAATTTAATATTTTAGGAAAAGAACCTACAGCTTTATATGTTATAGTTCCAGATGAAGATAAAACATATTTTACATTAGTTACAATTATTGTTGGTTTATTGTATAGAGATTTAGTTAAACTTGCTAATAGCACAGAAAAAAAGAAATTACCTTATGAGATAGATTTTATTTTAGATGAATTTGCAAACTGTCCACCACTTGCAGATATTGAAGCAATTGTTTCAGTAGCAAGATCAAGAGGAATGCATTTTCATTTTTTTATACAATCATTTTCTCAATTAGATAATGTGTATGGAAAAGAAGTTGCACAAATTATCCTTGATAACTGTGGCTTAATTTATTTAAAAACAAATACTCAGGATACCGCTGAAGCAATTTCAAAACGATTAGGTAAGAAGACAATAGAATCAAATAGTGTAAGACAATCAATGTCTTTATTAAACTATAATGGAGATAGATCGACTAACTTAATCGGAAGAGATTTAATGACTCCAGAAGAAGTTAAACAATTGCATTATAAAACTATTATCTTTCCAATAATTGGATTTCCAATTTTTAGAGATACAGTTTTATATAACAAATTTTCTTGTTATAAATCTGGGATAGTTGAAAGAGAATCTAAACCATTAAAAGATTTATCTTATACATATTTCACAGTAGAAAGTATAAATCATCAAGTATCTAATGGCAGAGTAAGAGAAAACAAAGAAGCCAAAGAATATTATGAAGCTTTAGAGTTATCAGATAAAGAAAACTTAAAACCATTAGAATTGATAATTGAAAAAATATTTAAACAAGATTATGATATTAAATACAATATAGAAGCTAATCACAGGGTTCATATTTCTGTTAAAATAAATCGACCATTAAAGCAAGTAGAAAAGTCTTTATTAACAAACAAAATTAAACCAGAATTATATCACACTGAAGTATCTGAAAAAGAAGAAAAAACAATTATTAATATTTATAATGAAAATCCATTAAAAGATTTATCATTAAGAAAGTAAGGTAGTCGGAAATGACTACCTCTTTTTTTGTGTCTGAAAAAGTTAAAAACATGGTATAATAATACATAGAGTGGTGATGGTATGAAAACTAAAATTGATAATATAGAAGTAGTTCAAGGGGATTTAACTTCAATGAATTTAGATATTATAGTTAATGCTGCTAACCATACTTTACTTGGTGGCGGAGGTATTGATGGTGTTATTCATTATAAAGCTGGACCAGAGTTATTAGAAGAATGTAAAAAATTAAATGGCTGTGAAATAGGTTCTGCTAAAATGACTAATGCATATAATCTTCCTTGTAAAAAAATCATTCATGCTTGTGGGCCAATGTATTATGGAAATAGAGAAGAAGCACCAATAAAGTTGAAAGAATGTTATAAAAAATGCATTGAATTAGCAGAACAATATAGAATAGATAATGGATTAGATAAAATTAGTATTGGTTTTCCTTGTATTTCTACTGGTATATATGGTTATCCAAAAGATGAAGCTTGCAAAATAGCAATAGATACAATTAGAGAATGTATTTCTAAAAATTTTGAGGTTAAATTTGTATGCTATGAAGAATTAGATTATAAATTATATTTAAACTATCTTAATGGAATAAATAAAGGTGTTTTTGAATTATAGTAGGATGGTGAAAGTATGAAAGAAAAAGAAATTAAATGTCCTAATTGTGGAGAAAATTTAGCAAAAATAATATATGGGTTAGTTCCTGATCCAGGGGAAGCTTTAAAGAAGAAAAAAGTATTTATCGGTGGGTGTATGATATCAGATAATGATCCAATATATCATTGTTATAATTGTAGAAGAAGCTATTTTAAAAATTTAAAGGATTATATAGAAGAGGCAAACGATATCTTTGATGATTATTATGCAACAAAAGAAGAGAATAAAGATTAATTAATCAAAAATTATCGATTGACAATAAATGACATATTTTGTATAATGATTATGTTGTTAGATAAAGTAGTATGAAGTAAGAAGTATTTAGCAGTAAATAGTTGTTATGTAGTAGAGCTTTATGAAGTATTGTAGTAGAAGTAGTGCAGTAATGTAGTATGGAAGTATAGTAGTAAATATCTAACAACATGTAGTAAAACATCCGCTAGTATAGGGATGTCTTTTTTTATGCCTAAAAATGGCGGAATTCATGGTATAATAATATAGAGTGGTGATAATATGGGATTTATTGATAATAATTCTAATACTGAAAAAATTGATTACATAACAAATCAAATGAAGAAAACTTTTGGAAAGAAATACGAAAACTACTGTATAAATCGTATTTATTCACTAATTAATAGAAATGATGTAAAAATAGTTACTCAACAATTATTCAAGAGGAAAGGTAAAAAGATAGCATTAGCAGATTTATATTTACCTCAAGTAAATGTTTGGGTAGAAATAGATGAAGGGCATCATTTTATTCAAGAAGAATCTGATTTAAAGAGAACTAATGAAGTAATCGAAGAAAATAAGGTTTCGATAGAAGCTAAAAAGAAATATGATGCTTTAGAAGAAGTAATCAATGTTGAATTGGAAGAACCATTTAGAATTGTTGTTTATAATAGAAGTTTAGAAGATATTAATAATCAAATAGATGATATTGTAAATGAAATCAAAAGTAGAATTGAAAAATTAGGTCAAAATTTTATTCCTTGGGATAAAGTAAATAGTTCACCAGATGAATTTATTAAAAAAGGAATTATTTCAGTTCAAGATAATGCAAAATTTAGAACAATAGATGATATTGGTAAATTATTTAATTTTGATAAAGTTCCATTCAATCAAAAGTTGCATGGATATATAAACATAAGAAATAATGAATATTTTTGGTGTCCAACTGTTAAGATTAATGGTGATGAATGTAATGATAACTCTTGGGAAAACGAAATAAGTGATGACGGGTTATATATATTTGAAAACCAAAAAGAAAGAAAAAATGGATATTTAGAAAGTGTTATTCAAGAGAAACCTATTAGATATATATTCACAAAATATAAAGATGAAACTGGAATAATGATTTATAAATTTAAAGGTGTTTTTGAATTGGATGAAGAACAATCAAAAGATAGAAATATTAGAATTTGGAAAAGAGTTTCAACTGAAATAGATTTAAGCAAATTCTTTTAAAAGGAGGTTAGTATGTCCAAATATGTTGATAGTATAATAGGTCATGCAATTGGTGATGCTATGGGTGTGCCAATAGAGTTTGAACCTAGAAATAAATTATTAGAGCATCCAATTACAAAAATGGTTGGATATGGTTCACACGATGTTCCAGCTGGAACTTGGTCTGATGATACATCAATGGAAATAGCAACAATAGACTCATTTATTAATAAAGGAAGCTTTGATTGTAAAGATATAATGATGAACTTTTATTATTGGTTAAAAGAAAATAGATTTACACCAACTGGAGTAGTATTTGATGCAGGACATACTTGTATTCAATCTATTATAAATTTTTCAAAAGGATATGAACTTAATGAGTGTGGTCAAAAAGATTTGTATTCTAATGGTAATGGTTCATTAATGAGAATATTACCGGTTGCATTATATTCTTATAGTAAAGCTTTAAAAGATAGTGAAATAGTTAAATTAACTAATGATATTTCATCATTAACTCATGGACATGAAATAAGCAAGCTTGGATGTTATATATATGTAAGATATGTTATGTTCTTATTATCTGGATTGGATAAATTTGATGCATATAATGAGTTAAAAAAGCTTAACTATGATTTTTATTCTAATGAATCTATTGAAGCATATAAACGAGTATTAAAAGATGATTTATCTAAATTATCAGTAAATGAGATTAAGTCATCTGGTTATGTTGTAGATACATTAGAGGCATCTATTTGGGTGATTTTACAATGTAAAAGTTTTAAAGAGGCAATAATTGGTGCAATCAATCTTGGTGATGATACTGATACTGTTGGTGCTATAACTGGATCAATGGCAGGAATAATTTATGGATATAATAATATTCCAGAAGAGTGGTTAAATGTATTAGCAAAAAAGGATTATTTAATTAATTTAGCAATAGAATTTGAACATAAATCATCTATTCTAAAAAGGGATGTTATTCTAGGAACAATTATTGGTGATATTTCAGGATCAAGATTTGAACTTGTAAATAATAAAAATGGTAAAAATTTTGAATTACTTCATAAGAATTGTAGATATACTGATGATTCAGTAATGACATTAGCTGTAGCAAAAGCATTGCTTGATTCAAATGATAACTTTAGTGATATAGAAGATAAAGCAATTAAATCAATGACCGAATTAGGAAGAAAATATCCAGATTGTGGTTATGGACCAAGTTTTTATCAATGGATTATTTCTGAAGAACATAAACCATATGGAAGTTTTGGTAATGGTGCTGCAATGAGGATAAGTCCAGTAGGTGTTGCAATTAATAGTATTGATAAGATAAAAGAAGTATCTGCAACAATTACTAATGTATCTCATAATCATCCAGATAGTATAAATGGTGCTGAAGCAATATCAGTTGCTATTCGTATGGCATTAAATGGTGAAAATAAAGGTAGTATTAAACAATATATTGAATCTAACTATTTTAAAGTAGATGATTTAAAAATTGATACTATGAAACCACAATATTTTCATATTAATTGTGTTGAAACTGTTAAACAATCTTTAAGTGCATTTTTTGATTCATATGACTTTGAAGATGCAATAAGAAATGCAATTGCACTTGGAGGAGACAGTGATACAATTGGTGCGATAACAGGAAGTATAGCATCCGCATATTATGGCATTCCAAAGGAGTTAATTGAAAAAGCATTGACTTATTTGGATGAGTATTTAATTAAAATACACGATCAATTTAATGAAAAATATGAGGTGATATAAATGAAAAATATTCCAAGACCATGCAAATCAGAAGTAGAAAAGTATCTAAATCGATGGGATTCTTTAGAAAACTATGTTTTACAAGAAAGCAGTTTATATAAACTATTCCATAAGACTTATCCAAATAATAATGATATTAATGATATTTTAATTAAAGCTAGTTCTTTAAATGATTTTTATAGCACAAATATTTTTTCAATATTTCCTGTAGCAAAACATATATTAGAATTAGATATAGATAAAAGATTAAAGAGTGGAGATACTACATTAGTTAATGATATAGCTAATGTAACTATAGGTGGTATAAATAAACATTTCTATTCATTTGCAACAAAATATTGTAGTCATCATAATGCGGATGATTTTCCAATTTACGATAGTTTTGTTGAAAAGGTATTGTTGCATTTTAAAAAGATAGATAAGTTTGAGCAATTCAATTCTTCTGACCTAAAAGATTATTCAAAATTTAAGAATATCCTCATTAGTTTCAAAAACTTTTATAATATCGATAAATATGGATTAAAAGATATTGATAGATATTTATGGCAATTAGGCAAGGAATATTTTCCTAAAAAATACTATTAATATTACAAGACAGCAATTATGCTGTTTTTTTATAACTAATACGAAAGGAAATGAAAAAATATGGTATAATATTTTAAGAATGGTGTGATGTAATTGAAATATAGGTTATTAGAATTATTTAGAAATGAATTATATGATGAAGCTAAAAGACTTGTTCCAATATGTTATGATGATAATGATTTATTAAATTGTTCGTTTGAATTATTACATGACAATTTAAAAAGCAGATATAAAGATTTTGAAGTGAATTTTCATTTGATGTTACCTGGATTATGTATTATGAAAAATGAGGGTAAAGATTATTTAAATGATCAAATTGATTTCAAACAGACTATAGATCATCATCTTAAAGTTATTAATGGAAGAAAAGATATGAATGATGAAGATTTATTTGAAGCTACACATACGATAGCTGAAGATATTATAAAAAATAAAGAAAAATATAATAATGAATCATTATATTCATTAATTCCTAAACTAGCTAAAAAATATGTTAAATTTCACAACGATTCAGTTGATTGGGAATGTATAGTTATGTTATTAGAACAAGAATTAAAACAACTAGGTTATAAATTAAAATCTACTAATATATGTGAATTAACAAGAATTTAACATTTATGATATAATATGATTGTTTAATTATTGAGGTGATTTGAGTGGGATTATTTGATGATTTATTTGGAAATGACAAAAAAAAGAGCCAACAAGCATTTGGATTATTTTCATTTATGAATGAACAACAAAATGATAATAATAGTGAATATACAGATGAAGAACTTGATAATTATGGTTTAGAGGATTGGCAAAAAGAAGAAGTAAAAAAAGGTAATTATGATCCATGGAACTTTGAGGAGGAAGAACTTGAGGAAGATGATTATTATTATGATGATGATGAATAGTTAGTAAAGCAGTAATTGATATTAAAAATTATTGCTTTTTTTCTTTCGTTATTCTGTGTAATTTGACAAATCTATGATATAATTGTATATGAGGCGAGAATAGAGGTGAACAAATGAAATTAATAGATAATCACATTGAAAAATTAGGCGATGATCTTAAAGAAAATATAACTGATAATTCCAAGATAAGAATTTGTGCATCTATATTCTCTATGTATGGTTATGAAGCATTAAAAAAAGAACTTTCTAAGATAGATGAATTTAAATTTATTTTTACTGATCCAACATTTGTAGAAAAAGCTACAAGCAAGAAAGAACAAAGACTATTTGAAATCAATAGTAAAAATAGAGAAAAGAGTTTGAGTGGTTCTCCATTTGAAGTTAAATTAAAAAATGAATTAAACGGAAAAAGTATCGCTCAAGAATGTGGTGAATGGATAAAAAGAAAAGCAAAATTTAAATCTAATATTGGCGGAGAAGCTATACAAAGATTTATGCTTTTACAAAACAATTCTTCTAATATTACATATACGAATATGGAAGAATTTTCAACAATTGGTTTAGGTTATGAAAAAGATAATGCTATTTATATGCCTATTACAAAAATAGATGATAATTATGAATTTACAAAGAACTATTTAGATTCATTTGAACAAATATGGAATGATGAAAAATATTTAAAAGATGTTACAAATGAAGTTATAGACTTTATGTCTGATTTATATAAAGAAAATTCTCCAGAATTTATTTACTATATTACTTTATATAATATTTTTACTGAATTTTTGGAAGATATTTCTGAAGATGAATTAGCAAATGAAAAAACTGGATTTAAAGAATCTAAAATATGGAATTCATTATATGAATTTCAAAAAGATGCAGTTTTGGGTATCATTAATAAACTTGAAAGATTTAATGGTTGCATTTTAGCTGATAGTGTTGGTTTAGGTAAAACATATACAGCATTAGCAGTTATTAAATATTATCAAGAAAGAAATAAAAGCATATTAGTTTTATGTCCTAAAAAGTTAAGTGAAAACTGGAATACATTTATTAAAAATTATAAAGATAATCCTCTACAAGAAGATAGATTTAATTATGATGTTTTATTTCATACAGATTTATCAAGAACTCATGGTGAGTCAAATGGAATGGATTTATCAAGAGTTAATTGGGGAAATTATGATTTAGTAGTTATAGATGAATCACATAACTTTAGAAATAATCAAGCACGAAATGATAGAGAAACAAGATATGATAGATTAATGAATGAAGTTATGAAAGCGGGAGTTAAGACAAAAGTATTAATGTTATCAGCTACTCCTGTAAATAATAAATTTAATGATTTAAAAAATCAATTAGCTTTAGCTTATGAAGGTCATACAGATAAGATTGATGAAAAAATCAGTAATACTAAATCTATTGATACTATTTTAAAAAATGCTCAAACCGTTTTTAATGAGTGGAGTAAACTTGATCCTAGTGAAAGAACTAGTCAAGAATTGTTAAATAGATTAAATTCTAATTTTGATTTCTTTAAGCTATTAGATAGTGTAACTATAGCAAGATCTAGAAAACATATTGAAAAATATTATGATATGAATTCAATAGGTAAGTTTCCAACTAGATTAAAACCTATTAGCAAATCACCAGAACTTACCGATATAGAAGGATTTATGTCTATCAAAGATATTGCAGAAGAATTGAATAAATTAAATATGTGTATTTATGCACCATTTGATTATATTCTTCCAAATAAATTAGCTGAATACGAAGATAAATATGATATTGAAGTTAAAGGTGGACAATCAAGTTTCCATCAAGCTGATAGAGAAAAAAGTTTACAAATTTTAATGAGAATTAACTTCTTGAAAAGATTAGAAAGTTCTGTATCCTCATTTAGAATAACTTTAAATAAAGTGTTAGATCAAATTACGGCAACACTTCAAGCTATAGAAGATTTTGAAAATAGAGGAGTTAATAAGTCATTTGAAAATATAGAAGTAACAAATTATAATCCAGATGAAGATGTTGAAGATTTATTAGATGATCAATTCAGCATTGGTAAAAAAGTAAAAATTAATTTAGAGGATATGAATACAATTGGTTGGAGAGAAGATTTACTTTTAGATTATAAAATATTAAAACAATTATTATTTGAAATGGATAAGGTTACTCCGGAACATGATACTAAACTAAATGAATTAGTTGATATGATTATTAATAAAGTAAATCATCCAATAAATGCTGATAATAAGAAAGTCATTATCTTTAGTGCATTTGCAGATACAGCTGACTATATTTATAAAAGTATTGCTGGTAATTTAAAGAATCATTATAATTTACAAACTTGTAAAATAACTGGTTCTGGAACTAACGAATGCACAATTGATATGAATAAAGAATTTAATAACTTATTATTAAATTTTTCACCAAAGTCAAAACATAGAGATATGTTAGATCCACAATCAAATAGTGATATAGATATTTTAATAGCAACAGATTGTATTTCTGAAGGTCAAAACTTACAAGATTGTGATTATTTAATTAACTATGATATACATTGGAATCCAGTTAGAATTATTCAAAGATTTGGCCGTGTAGATAGAATTGGTTCTGATAATGATGTTATTCAACTAGTTAATTTTTGGCCTAACATTTCATTAGATGATTATATCAATCTTAAAAACAGGGTTGAAAATAGAATGTTAATGTTAGATATTTCAGGAACCGGTGAAGACAATGTATTAACAAATAAATCAAGCGATATTGAATATAGAAAAGCTCAATTACAAAAATTAAAAGAAGAAGTAGTTGATCTTGAAGATATGAATACTGGTATTTCAATTACTGATTTAGGATTAAATGATTTTAGAATGGATTTAGTTGAATATGTTAAAGAAAATGGTAACTTAGATGGAATACCATTTGGATTACACTCAGTTGTTCATGAAAATAAATCATTAGGAATAGAAAAAGGAGTTATTTATGTTTTAAAGAATATAAATAACGAAGTAAATATTGATAGTATGAATCAATTACATCCTTTTTATTTAGTTTATATAAAAGAAGATGGAGAAATACTTTCAAATCATTTAAATGTAAAAAATACATTAGATTTATTAAGAATAATGTCTAAAGGTAAAAACGAACCTGATAAGACAGCTTATAATATTTTTAATGAATTTACAAATGATGGTAGAGATATGAAAGTATATTCTGAATTATTAAGTCAAAGTATTGAATCAATAATTAATATCAAAGAAGAAAATGATATTGATAGTTTATTTAGAACTGGTGGAACTACAATGTTAAAAAATGATATTAAAGGTTTAGAAGATTTTGAATTAATAACATTTATGGTGGTGATTTAATATGTTTGAACTACCAAAAGATTGTTATGTAAATAAGTTTTTACCAAAGAAGATATTTTATGAAAAAGTTGGAGTATCTTCTGGAGTAAAAGATGAATTCGTTAACCAAGTAGATAGAATAACATGGTTATATAAATTATCACCAGATACAATAGGAATAACTAAAACTGAAAATATTGAAGAAATTCAAATATTTCAAATTGATGTTAAGGAAAAGAAAGTTCCTATGTCAGTTATTAAAACAATAACAAAAGGAGTTCAATATAAAATATTGTTTCTAATTAAATATAATGAAGAATTTTGTTATTCAATTAAAGCGGATGATATTTTTACTACAGAATGGAATGAAAATATAAAATTTGATTTTAATGCAATTAACTTAGAAATAGTTTATGAAAATATTGTTAAATCTATTATAAAAGTTGAAAACTGTAATGAAAATTTTGAGAAAATATTAAATGATGTAAATATAAAGAATGAATTAGAATCGAAAATTCGTAAGTTAGAACAAAAAATTAAAACTGAAAAACAGTTCAATAAAAAAGTAGAATTAAATCAGAAACTTCAACAATTAAAAAAGGAATTAGGTGAATTGAATGAAAATTAAAGCTAACGAAAATTTAATAGTGGTAAGATACTCAAATAAGTATGAGAGTGACTGCATTCAAAAACATCAAGAAGTGATTAACAAAGAAGGCTTTGTTTGGTTTGGAAAATGTGGTAATGTTATTAGAAAAGTGAATGCTGAAAATATATTATCACAAGATAATCCAAAAATAATTCTTTATTCTAGAGCAGGTACATACATTTGTGAATTAAAAGATATATCTTATGAGACTCAAACAAAAAACATACCAAATTATTATAAAAGATTAATGGATTCAAAGGATGAATGTGGATATGAATTGTTTAAACCATCAATGTATTATGCTTTATGTTCAATAAAAGAAATAAATCCTGATTTATTAAAAAAGTTTGTGATTTTGAAATCTGGAAAAAATTTGTATGAAATTATAAATAAAACAATGACAACTCAAATGATTATAAAGTCTGAGAGTGATATAAGTATAGGAGGGTAAGTAATGGAAAAATTAAAAATGCAAAATAATAATCTTTCAAATAATATAGAAAAAATTAAAGAATTATTTCCAAATGTTGTTGTTACAACATCAGAAGGTGAACAAGTTGATTTTGAAGCATTGAAGCAGGAGTTTTCAGATGTTATATTGTCTGATAATAAGGAAAAATTTCAATTAACTTGGCCTGGGAAAAAGGAATCAATTGTAATCGCAAATACTCCTACAAACAAAACATTGAGACCTTTATATGATAAATCTGTGGATTTTGAAAATACAAGTAATATTTATATTGAAGGTGATAATATTGATGTTTTAAAAATACTACAAGAATCATATCTTAATAAAATTAAGTGCATTTATATTGATCCTCCTTATAATAGAGGTAGTGACTTGATTTATAAAGATAATTATCATGGTTCTGCTAGTGATGAATTGATTAATTCAGGTCAAAAAGATGAAGATGGTAATAGATTAGTAACTAATACAGATACAAACGGTAAATTTCATAGTGATTGGTTATCAATTATGTATTCAAGACTTAAATTAGCGAGAAATTTATTAACAAAAGATGGAGTTATATTTATATCAATTGATGATAATGAATTATATAATTTAAAAAAGTTATGTGACGAAATATTTGGTGAAAATAGTTTTGTCAATTGTATAGTTGTAAAAAGTAGTGAACCAACTGGAGTAAAAATGGCTCATGCAGAAAAAAAACTTCCTAAATTAAAAGAATACATATTAATGTATAAAAAATCCGAAAATTTAAATTTAAAATATAATGATATTCTTATTCCAATTGAAACATGGGGAGTAAATTATAAAAATGTATTATTAGGTGCTGATAAACAACAATTAGAGCAAATAAGAGAATTAATGAATCAAGATACAGTTGATGATAATGATGTTAAAAAATTTGATGAATTAGTCAAAGATTTGAGAATGGTTTCATTTGATGAAGCTGAACCTAATTGGAAGTCAATGACTGAAGAAGAAAGATTATCTTGGAAATATGATAATGCATACAGAATTGTTCGTGAAGTTGCAAGTAGTTCGGCTAAACCTTTAGCAGATGCCAAATCAGATGTTTGTGATGACAATTTCTTTGGTATTAGGACATCTCAAGGGAAATTGTATTTTATAAAAAATCATTATAATAGACAAACACCAGATCCAAATATCAAATTGTTATTTGCTTGTGATTATTTAATGGTTAATCCATGTGATTTATGGGTTGATATTAAGACAACAAGATTAGATCAAGAAGGAATGGTTTCATATAACAATGGTAAAAAACCACTTAAACTTATTAATAGAGTATTATCATTAGTTACAAATGAAAATGATATTATCTTAGATTTCTTTTCAGGAAGTGGAACAACTGGACATTCAGTTTTAGATTTAAACTCTAAAGATTTAAAGAATAGAAAATTTATTCTTGTTCAAATTAATGAAAATTTAGATGAATCTCTTAATGTTGCAGTAGGAGATAACAAAAAAACTATTAAAGAAGCAATTGATTTTTTAGATTCAATCGGTGAAGAACATATTCTTTCTAGACTTGGAATTGAAAGATTGAAAAGATCAGCTAAAAAGATAAAAGAAGATACAAATGCAAATATAGACTATGGATTTAGGGTTTTTAAAGTTGATTCTTCTAATATGAAAGATGTATATTACAAACCATCAGACATGTCACAAATGAATTTGTTGGATTATCTATCAAATATTAAAGAAGATAGAACTCCAGAAGATTTATTAACTCAAGTAATGTTAGACTTAGGATTAACTTTAGATTTAAAAATTGATAAAAAGAATATATTGAATAATAAAGTTTTTTATGTTGAAAATAATTCATTAGTTGCATGTTTTGATGAACAAATTGACATTAATATAATTGATGAGATATGCAAAAGTGAACCGTTAAAAGTTGTTTTCAAAGATGTTTCATTTAAAACTGATAAAGATAAAATTAATTTAGAAGAAAAAATTAAAAAGCTTTCTCCTGATACGGAGGTAAGTATTATATAAAGGAGGTGTAATTGATGAAATTAAAATTTAAACATCAATCATATCAAGATGATGCAGTTCGTTCTCTAGTAAATTGCTTTTTAGGACAAAAGAAGGGTTCTAGAAGAGATTTACTTGCAAGATATAAACATACAGTTGATACAGGTTTATTTGCACATGATGAAGAAGTTGAGATTATTTCTTTTGGAAACCAATCAATTACACTTACTGAATCAGAGCGAATAAAAAATATAAGAGAGGTTCAAAGATTAAATGATATTAATTATTCAGATAATCAACCTTTAGATGAATTTTCTATTGAAATGGAAACAGGAACAGGTAAAACTTTTACATATATAAAATCTATGTACGAACTTAATAAAGAATATGGTTGGAGTAAATTTATAGTTATGGTTCCATCTATTGCGATTCGTGAAGGAGTACAAAAATCATTTGATATTACTCAAGATTATTTTCAAGAATTGTATCATAAAAAAATAAGATACTTTGTTTATAATTCTTCAAATAGTTCTAATATAGCAAACATTAATACTTTTGCTTCAGATGATTCAATTCAAGTAATGATTATTAATTATCAAGCATTTAATGCAAAGGGAACAGCTAATAGAAGAATATATGAAGAATTAGATGAATTACAGTCTAGAAGACCAATAGATGTAATAAAATCTGTTCATCCAATATTAATTGTAGATGAGCCACAAAAATTTGGTGATAAGACCGAAGAACTGTTTGATGAATTTAAACCATTATTTAAAGTAAGGTATTCTGCTACTCATAAAAGAGGAAAAGAATACAATAAAATTTATAGATTGGATGCAATTGATGCATATAATCAAAAGCTTGTAAAAAAGATTAATGTTAAAGGTATTGAGGTATTACATAATAAATCTGAAGATACATATTTATTCCTAGATAGTGTAAATATTAGTCAAAAGCATGATCCAGAAGCAATTATGGAAATTGAAGTTAAGTCATCAAATGGAGTAAATCGAAGATTAATGAAAATTAAAGCTGGAGATGATTTATATACTAAATCTGGTGAACTACAACAATACAAAGGTTATGTTGTTAGTGAAATAGATGGTAGATATGATCAATATGATAAAGTGTTTTTTACAAATGGAGTAGAGATACAAGTTGGTCAAGCTGTTGGTGATGTTGATGAATCACATATTATAAGAATTCAAATAAGAGAAACTATAAGATCACATTTTGAAAAAGAAAAAGAACTTCATAAATTAGGTATTAAAGTATTATCTTTATTCTTTATAGATGAAGTAGCTAAATATAAATATTATGAAGATGGTTCTGCTTTAAAAGGTGAATATGCAAAAATATTTGAAGAAGAATATAATAAAGCATTAATCGATTATAGAACTTTATTTGATGAGGATTATGTTAAATATTTAGATTCATTTGATACTGGAAAGATTCATGCTGGGTATTTCTCTATAGATAAAAAAGGTCACGAAGTTGATCCTAGTATTAATGATAAGAAAGAATATTTAAGTTTTGATGAAGATGCTTATGATCTAATTATGAAAGATAAAGAAAGATTGTTATCTTTAGAAGAACCTGTAAGATTTATTTTTTCACACTCTGCATTAAGAGAAGGTTGGGATAATCCAAACATTTTCCAAATATGCACATTAAAACATAGTAATTCAGAAATTAGTAAAAGACAAGAAATTGGTCGTGGACTTCGTATTTGTGTAAATAATGATGGTGAAAGAATGGATTATAGTGTATTAGAAAATAATTTCCATTCAATCAATACTTTAACTGTTGTCGCTAGTGAATCTTATGATAGCTTTGCTAAAGCACTACAAACAGAAATATCAGAAAGTTTATCAGAGAGACCAAAGAATTTTACTCAAGAATCATTTATTGGCAAAATTCTTACTAACGAAGCTGGAGAACATTATGAATTTACTCCAGAACATTTCCAAGATTTATTAATATTCAATGTAACGAATGGATATGTTGATCAAAAAGACAATTATAAAATAACTGATAAGTTTGTTGAAGACATGGAAAATGGTAAGTTAGAAGTAATGCCTGATTTAGTTGGATTTGAAGAACAAATAGGACAATTAATGAAGAGATTATATTCTACTAATAACACCAAACTTGTTAGTGATGAAAGAAGAGAAAATATTAAGAATCTTGTTCCAAATGCTAACTTTATGAAAAAAGAATTCCAAGATTTATGGAATAAGATAAATATTAAAACTATATATGAAGTTGATTTTGATACTAATGAATTAATTGATAAAGCTGTTCAATCAATAAATGGAAAACTTAATATTGCTAAAATGCAAGTTAAGATAACTGAAGGTGAGCAAAAAGATAAAATGTCTTCTGTATCAGTTAATAGTGGTAGTTCGATGACAGAAGGAAAGACTAAAACCGAAACAGTTGAAGATTTCTCTCCATCAATGGTTGAATATGATCTTATTGGTGAAATAACTAAAGATACTGGATTAACAAGAAAAACAGTTATTGATATTCTTACAAAGATTACTCCAGAAAAATTTAATTATTATCAATTTAATCCAGAAGAATTTATCAGAAAAGTATGTAATTTAATAAATCAAGAGAAAGCTACTACAATTATTGATGGTATAACATATCATAAAACTGAAAATAAATTTGATAATGATATATTTACTATTAATAATGTTCGTGGTGAATTAGGTGAAAATGCTATTGATGTTAAGAAACATATTTATGATTTCTTAGTAACTGATTCAAAGAATGAAAGAGAATTTGCTAAGAAGTTAGAATCTGGTGAAGTAACTGTCTATGCTAAATTACCAAATGGATTTAAGATACCAACTCCAGTTGGAAACTATAATCCAGATTGGGCTATAGTATTTGATAATCCATCATTTAAATATATTTACTTTATAGCTGAAACTAAAGGTAGTATGGATTCGCTTGAATTAAGAGATGTAGAGAAAGCTAAAATTGAATGTGCTAAAAAGCATTTTAAATGTATAAGTAATGATGAAGTAAAATATGATGTAGTAGATAGTTATGAATCATTAATTAATTTATTAACTGCATAAAAAAAGAAGTAGGAAACTACTTCTTTTCATCTATTCTAGAATAATTTGTAATTCTATGTTCATCATAAACTACTAAATCAATAGATGTAATTTTATTTTTTTTATCATATTTATTTAGATTATCAGCAAATTTATCTATTGTTGAAGATCTAACATCAACTTTTTTATTTTCTATTTGATTTAAATATGATAGAGATGTTCCAATGACTTCTGCAAACTTCTCTTGTGGTAGATTAAGTTTCTTTCTATAATATTTTAGATTTATAGCTAAAACATCACGAATTTTCATCATTACACCTCCATTTCTTCTACAATAAAATTTTATACTTTCACGAAAGGAATGTCTTTATAACTAATACGAAAGGAAATATCGGTATAACTATTTACAAATTGAATTAAATAGTCTATTATATGTATGTAATTAAATTCAACTTCATGCTTCGTTTTATCAAATTCTTGTTGAATCAATTTAGAGGTGAGATTATGCAAATAGATGCATTAATAGAATTATTAAAAGATTATGTAAAAAAATCAGATGTAAGTGAAGATAAAAAAATATATAAATCTTATCAAACAGAATACTTAGATGGAATAGGTGGAGTAATTATAAATAGTTTTGACAATAAATTTGAAATTTATACCTATATAAAAAATAAAGATAAAATTGCTTCACCATTACTTTATTGGAAAACAGATAAAGAAGAGAGTGCAATTAAATATTATAACATTTTAGTAAATATCATAGATTCTCAAGATTATAATGTTTTAAAGGGTTTCTGCATATCTGGTCTTTAAAAAAGAACGAAAAAAACATAAAAAAAACACGAAAAAACCTTGCATTTAAAATTCCCTCTGGTAAAATATAGTTAAATGAATAATTAGCTAACCAAGTTAATTATTTTTTTATTTGCTGAAAATATTGACATTCACAAAAAAAGTGATATTATAGACAGCAATTAATGATTTAATTGGAATTGTGGGTGGTCCTTATGAGATTCGATCAACTCGGAGTTTTACAATCATCGTTATATACAAGTCGATTTAAAAAATTACATGGGGACTTAGACACTAAAAATTTAAAATTGGAATATAAGAAGAGCAGTATCATTTCTTAGTAAATTGTCTGCTCTTCTTTTATTTATAAAAAGTTTGGAGGTCTATATGAAGTTATTAAGTAGTGAAGTAATCGACAAATATGATTTTGTCAAAACACAATCAAATGTTAGAAACTATATGTCTAAGTTTGAAGATGAATACTATAGATATATAAGTGTTCTGCCACCGAGTATTACATCTCATTTAAGCGAGATAAAAGTTCAGACTAGTTTTAATAATACATCACCAATAGAATCATATATTATAAATAAGTCTGAAAAAGAAGAAGAATTTTTAAAATCGTTAAATATTATATTAAAAATAATATATACTTTTAATGATGAAGAACAAAGATATTTTAAAGGGTTATTTTTCTTAGGCAACAATGAATCAACTATTCTTGATGAATTACAATGTTCTGATACTAAAGTAAGGCATATAAAGAAGAGTTGTATTATTAAATTTGCATTAGCTATGAATATAGCTGTTACTAAATAATAACGATATAGAACCAAAAAACTTTATAACACATCTTTTAAGGTGTGTTTTTTTATGGTTAAAAATAGGAGGTTTAATATGTTTGGAAAGATTTTAGGAATTATTTTATTAGTATTTATTGGGTTATTTAGTATTTGCTCTTGTAAAGTTGCTTCATGGGCAGATCAAGAAATGGAAGAAGAATTGAGAAAGAAGGATCAAGATGAAAAGAAAGACTTATAGAGCAACCATAATTAATAATGGTCATACTTCAGTAATGTTAGTTGGGGGATACAATAAACCATCAGTTAAAAAACAATTAATTGATTTTTTTATGAAAACAAATCAAATTAAAGACTTTAGAAAATTTGAAATATATTTAAAGCAAGTTGTTTATATTGATGGTGAGTATATAGAGGTGGAATAATATGGAAATCCTTAATAATAAAATAAAACTAAATGAAGCCTCTAAGAATAAATTTGATAAAGGTTTTATTGAAATATTATTTCAAATGTTATTAGAAAAACAACAAATAACAAAAAAAGAATATGATTCATTAATTTGTGCATTAAATCGCAAGTTTAACATTAATTAATTATTTTGATAAATTCATATCAAGAAGGGAAAGTGAAGCTAATGAGCAGGAAAGTTGCAATATATGCTAGGGTATCTACTGAACATGAAGCACAGTTATCAGCTTTAGAAAATCAAATTCAGTATTACGATAACGAATTAGCGAAACATCCAGATTGGGAATTGTATGAAAGATATATTGATGAAGGAATTACTGGAACATCAGTATTAAAAATAAAAAACTTTATGAGAATG
>JAUNNO010000007.1 GCA_030531425.1 bacterium | reverse complement strand
TGGTACTATAGACAAAACTTCAGAAACATTTTTAACATACAATGATAAAGATACACTAACTTATGATGAAAATAGAAAACTAATATTTGGTGAAGCAAAAACTCCACAAGTACAAGAAAAATATGTATATATGTGGTATACTGGAGGAAGTGTAAATGGTCCATCATTAAATAGTATAATTAGCCCAGAAGACTATTCACAAACAGCCCCAACTGATAAGAATTATTATCTAAAATTTAAACTAAATAATACAAATATAGTAACAAATTCATATGCATGTTCAGTACATAATGAAGTGGAATACTGTCTTGAAGGTGGAAATCAAGCTATATTATATGGATATGCAGAAGATCCAGGTGATTATACAGGAAATATGTTAATTTTAAAAAAGTTACAAGATTTAGAAATTAGTTGTACTTTTGGCTCTACTTATTCTTATTGTGTTGATGGGAATATTGTTCTAGAAGAAACTGGCGCAAGTGTAACTTCTCGTTATCGTGATTATTTTTGCACAATTAATGATGATGGAAGTTCTCGCTGCTTTAGTATGATTTAACTTTAAAATTTATTTTTCAAATAATCAAATTTTATTATGTTAATATTTAATAATTATAAGTTTATAAATAACACAAAATATAAATAGAAGAAAAATGAAGATCAGTGTATATAAAAACACTTTAAAATCTTCATTTTTTTATACTGCTTTTAAAACTTAAAAAATAATTTATATAATAAAATATTGAATAAAATTAAAAAAATTAGTATAATTATAGTGGTGATGTAAATGACTTGGATTTGGCTTGGAATAGTAATAGTTTTAGTTTTAATAGAAATATCTACAGTAAATTTAGTAACAATTTGGTATATAGCAAGTGCTATTGTATCACTGATATTATCTTTATTTATAGATAGTTATTTTATAGAATTTTTAGTGTTTGTTATACTTGGTACGATACTTTTATTTACTACTAGAAAATATTTATTACAATTAATAGGTAAAAATAATGAAAAAACTAATTTAGATAGAGTAATTGGCATGGAAGCTATTGTAACAGAAGAAATATCAAAAAATAAATCTGGTGAAGTAAAAGTAGATGGTAAAAGATGGACTGCTATATCAGATAAAACAATTAAGGTTGATAGTACTGTTAAAGTACTTTCGATAGATGGAGTAAAATTAAAAGTAGAGGAGGTAAAATAATGACTATTTTAATTATTATTCTTATAATTGTGGCTATTTTAGTAATACCAAATATTAAAATAGTACCACAAGCAAAAGCTTATGTAGTAGAAAGGGTAGGTTCTTATTTGGAAACTTGGTCTAATGGACTACATATTAAGTTACCATTTTTAGATAGAATAGCTAATCAAGTTTCTCTAAAAGAAATAGTAAAAGATTTTGATCCACAACCAGTTATAACAAAAGATAATGTAACTATGCAAATAGATACGGTTGTATATTTTCAAATAACTGATCCTAAACTTTACACTTATGGTGTAGAAAATCCTATAAACGCTATTGAAAATTTAACTGCAACAACTCTAAGAAATATAATAGGAGAGCTTGAACTTGATGAAACACTAACTAGTCGTGATCTTATTAATACTAAAATGCGTGCAATATTAGATGAAGCAACTGATCCTTGGGGAATTAAAGTAAATAGAGTAGAGGTTAAGAATATACTTCCACCTAGGGATATACAAGAAGCTATGGAAAAACAAATGCGTGCAGAGCGTGAAAGAAGAGAATTAATTCTAAAAGCAGAAGGTGAAAAGAAATCAGCTATACTTATTGCTGAAGGAGAAAAAGAAAGTTCAATTTTAAGAGCTGAAGCAAGAAAACAAGCACAAATAAAAGAAGCTGAAGGTGAAGCTGAGGCACTTCTTAAAATTAAACAAGCTGAAGCAGAAGGTATTAGATTAATTAAAGAAGTAAAACCAGATGAAAAAATAATAACTATGAAAAGTTTAGAAGCATTAGAAAATTTAGCTAATGGTCAAGCAACTAAAATTATCGTTCCATCAGATTTACAAAATATTGCAACACTAGGTACTACAATAAAAGAAATGATAAAAGATGAAAAATAAATTTAAATATTTATTAAATTTAATTAAAACATTAATTTGGCCTGTTGTATTTACAATAGGCTATTCTTTTGTTAATTTTATATTTGTATGTATATTTAATAATTCCGAAAAAGGAACGATGGATAATAATGAATTTCTAAAATATATAAAAACAGATTATTATAAAACAAAATTAAATAATTATATTACTAATAATTCAATATTTATAATACTAATAGTTTTAATAATCTTGTTTCCAATATTTTATAAAATATTAAAAAAATATAAAAAAGAAAATAATTTTAAAGTAAAAAATATATTTTTCCCTATAGTATTAGGTGTAAGTATATCATTAATTTATAATATAACTATTTATAATTTAAATAATATATTTAATTTTACTAATGCATATAAGCCTAGTAATATCCCATTAATGATACAGCTTGTATGTTCTGGTATACTTGGCCCCGTAATAGAAGAAATACTTTTTAGAGGCATAGTATATAATAAATTAAAAAGTTTTAATAAGCCTATGACATCTATTATATTATGTAGTTTAATATTTAGTTTAATGCACTCCAATATAATAGATATGGTATATGCATTTGGAGTAAGTTTTATGTTTATATATTTATACGAAAAATATAAAACTTTAAAAGCACCAATAATTATGCATATGTCACTTAATATAACTATAATATTAATGTTAAAATTAATTACTTATAATTTTTTAATATTTAATTCATATTTAGTTATAATAAGTATAATAAGTTTATTACTATGTAGATTTTATATAAAAAAAGATGTATAAATAAAAAATATTTGTATATTATAATAATGTAAGCATTAAGCTTACATCACAAAAAGAGCTCTATATTTTAGCTCTTTTTGCTTTTTTTTTAAATGTTGATATAATATACTCTCAAGGGGGAGTATTAATGAATATAAAAGATTTTCAAGTACTTATTGATGGTTGTAGTAGTAAAGTTGAGGTGCTTCAATTATTACAGTTATTAGAAATTGAGAAATTAGGTAATCTAACTAATGAAGCAAATTATATATCACAAAAACAATTACTTATGATCAAATTTAAAGCTTTGATTTCTTCTAATTCTGATTTAAATAATTTGGAGCCTATACAAAAAGAATATCACAAATAATAAAATTAAAACTGTAAAGACAAGACAATTTTCATGATTTTTGAAAAAATTACTTGTTTTTTTTGCGATAAAATAATAATGTAAAATACGAGGAGGTAATTATGAAGGAAAAAGGTTTTACATTGATAGAGCTCTTAGCAGTAATAGTAATACTAGCCATAATAGCTCTAATAGCAGTTCCAATAATAATAGATATTATTGAAGACTCAAAAAAAGAGGCGCTAAAAAGAAGTGCAGAAAATTATTTAAAAGCAGTAGAGTTAGCTATTGCAAAAGAAAACTTAAATGGAGAGTTTAATCCAAATAATTGTACTATAGAATCAGGAATAACAAAATGTGGTGATAAAACATTAAATGTCACAGTAGATGGAGAAATACCAGATAGTGGAGAGTTCACACTAGTAAATGGAACAATCAAAAAAGATTCAACAATGGTTTTGACATACAAAGATAAATCATTAACATATTCATCTGGGAAATTGGTATTAGGAGAAGCAGATTTAACAAAATACATAAAATTAGGAGGAATATGTAAAGTAGTAGATTCAAATGAAAATGATACAATAGATGTAGGAGAGAAAACATTTTGCCAAGTAAATGATGAAAATAATTATACATTCTATGTATTAAGTATTGAAGGATCAAATGTAAATTTAATAATGGAGAGAAATGTATATTATAATTCAGATACAGATTATGGCCTTGCTGATGAAACACATACAGGAGAAGTTGAGTGGATTTCAAAAGCAGATTTTAATGATGACTCCACTTGGAAACAGGGACCTGGAGGAAACAGTGGAAAGGGACCAATAACTGCTATGAGGTATTTATATAATGCAACTAAGGATTGGACAAATGTACCTAACTTAAAAGATGCGAATAGAGAATTACCAGGAATAGAAACAATATCTGGAGTAACAAAAATGAAAGATAAATCAGGAAATTATGTAGATGGATTTGAACTTACAAATTTAAAAGCTAGATTGCCATATAGTAGTGAAATTGCTGATGCAAATGGAACAAATAGTTATTTGTATGATTATATAGATTTAAATGGATGGGGTATAAATGAGTCATATAAACCAGAAAATAGTATCACAGGAATAAATGGATATTGGACTGCATCTGCTGCTGGTGGTTTCATTTCTTATTATGCAATATATATATATAATTGGGGAAGTGTAAATGCTGATGCACTTGATATGACGGGAGTTGGCGTTCGCCCAGTTATAACTTTATCAATAAATTAAAAAGAAATTTGAAAAAAATTTCTTTTTTTGATATATAAAAAGAAATTATAAAAAAGATAGCTGTATAAATCAGACTATTATAATATAAAATAAAAAAATACCAAGTTAAATGTTATATTTTATTCCCTGATAAGAATTTCTTCTTTTCATTTCTTTATCAATATCATTTAATATTGTAACTTTTTTTATTAGCCAGTCAGGTTCTATTAAGTCTTCTATTTTAGGATCACCTGTAATTCTATTAATTACAATATCTTCTCTTAAGTATTCTAATTGGTCACATACAATATCAATATATTCTTCTCTTCGTAATACTTTAAAGTGCTCTTTATTATATAATTTTTCTAATTGTGTATTTTTTAATATTGATAACATATGTATTTTTATACCTTGTATATCTAGTTTGCTTAAATATTTAACGGTTTCAATCATCATTTTTTTAGTTTCATATGGAAGTCCATTTATAATATGAACCACAACATTTATATTTCTTTCTCTAAGTTTTTTTACCATATCTTCAAAACATTTTAGACTATGACATCTATTAATTAGAATAGATGTTTTCTCATGTATTGTTTGAAGTCCAAGTTCTATAGTTAAATAAGTTTTCTTTGATAATTCTTCTAAATAATTTAGACATTCATCAGTAATTGAATCAGGACGTGTAGCAATATTAAGTCCCACAACATTATCTAATTTAAGTATAGTTTCATATTTTTCTTTTAATACATTAAGTGGTGCATATGTATTAGTATTTGCTTGAAAGTATCCAATGTATTTGGCATTAGGCCATTTTTTTAACATCATATCTTTTACTTCGTTAAACTGTGTTACTAAGTCTTTATTTTTGTCTCCTGCATATTCACCACTACCTAATTTAGAACAGTATATGCAACCCATCTTACCAACTTTACCATCTATATTAGGGCAAGTAAAACCTGCGTTTAAACTAACCTTGAATACTTTTGAATTGAATTTTTGTTTATAAAAATAATCTAATGTATAATATCTTTTATTTGAATTGCTATATTTAAACATAACATCACCACCAAATATTATAACACATTTGACAATTATTAACTTTATTAATATAATATTTTTGGAAGTGAGATCGTGAAAAGTGTTTTAGTTGGTATTAGTGGTGGAGTAGATAGTAGTGTTGCAGCAATGCTTTTAAAGGATAAATATAAGGTTATTGGTTGTAATATGTTATTATTTAATGATGACAGTAAATCTTCGGTAGATATTTGTAATAAATTAAATATAGATTTTATGAAAATAGATTTAAAAGAAGAATTTAGAAAAGAAGTAATTAATTATTTTATTTATGAATATTCAAACTCTAGAACTCCTAATCCTTGTATTATGTGTAATAAAAAATTTAAATTTGGATTATTTTATGAATTTGCTAAAAAAAATAATATTGATTTTATAGCAACAGGTCATTATGCAAAAATAGAGTATAGTGATAAATATGAAAGATATGTATTAAAAAAAGCAGATAATATATCAAAAGATCAAAGTTATTTCCTATATAATATTGATAAAGATATACTTCCATATATAATATTTCCACTTTCTAATTATAAATCTAAGGATGAGATTAGAAAACTTGCAAAAGAAAATAATTTAAATACAGCATCTATTTCTGATAGTCAAGATATATGCTTTATACAAAATGATAATTATAAGGTATTTTTAGAAAATAATGGAATAGAAAAGATAAGTGGAAATATAATCTTAAATAATAAAATTATAGGTAAACATGATGGCCTTTATAAATATACTATAGGTCAAAGAAAGGGGTTAGGTATAGCTTATTCATCACCTTTATATGTTATAGGATTTAATAAAGAAAAAAATGAACTTGTAGTAGGTGAAGAAAAAGATTTATATGTTAAAAGTTTTAAAGTAAAAGATTATAATCTTTTACTTGTAGATAGTATAGATAAACCAATTAAAGTGATGGTTAAAACTCGTTATAAAAGTAAAGAGTATAAGGCTACAATAACTATGGATAATAATTATATAAATGTAGATTTTGATGAACCTCAAAAAGGTGTAACAAAGGGACAGTCTGCAGTATTTTATGTAGATGATATAGTACTTGGTGGTGGAATAATAGCATAAACAAATTATTTAAATTAAGATATTTTAAAATCATAGAATTAAATGTTTTATGATTTTTTTGTATAAAAAAATAAAATAGTTGCATAATTATTATAGCGAAGACTTGAATTCAGTATCTTAGTGTTGACAAAAAATTGATTTGTGATTATAATATTAAACTAATTCTTTGGAATAGTATTACTTATTGATAGGATAAGGGGGCAGGTCATGAATAAAGCTAAATGGTTAAATATTTCTAGCATAATATTTTTAGGAATTGTTTTAATAATTTTATATTTATTTATGAATAATTCGTCAAAAAGTAATATTAAAACTAAAGAAAGTATTGATAAAGATGTTTATATCTATGAAAATACACCTACTAAAGATTCTAAAAATGAAATAGAAAATAGTACTGTTACATATTCACAAACTTCTAAAGATATTATTGGTAATATTTCTATAAGTGAGACTAATATTGATAGTAAATTAGTACAAGCAAAAGATAATTCATATTACTTAGATCATGATGTGTATGGAAATTATGATGTATATGGTTCTATATTTTTAGATTATAGAAATTCTATGTCAGATAGAAAATTACTAATATATGGTCACAATGCTAGAAATCTTAGTAAAACACCTTTTTATGAGTTAGAAAAGTATTTAAGAGAAGATTTTTTTAATAGTCATCAATATATTATTTTAAATATTAATGATGAAAATAGTAAATGGCAAATATTTTCTATACAAATTTTACCTAAAGATGATACAATTCATACTCAAATTAGGTTTAGTGATGTAAAATGGGTGGAACATCTAAAGTGGATGAAAGTAAATTCAATATATGAAACAGGAGTATTAGTGGAAGAAAGCGATCAGATTTTAACACTGCAAACTTGTAATTATAATGAAGAAAATACTTTTATTGTTGTCAATGCGAAAAGAATATAGGAGGCTTATATGACAAAATTTAAAAAATTAAATAATATTATTATGGTTATTGCTATTGTAGTTTCATACTTTTTTCCTTCAATAGCATTTGCCTTAGAAAAAGGTGATGTAATTAATCCAGAAAATTCAGTTGGAACTCTTACAAACGCAGGTGATGTAAAACTAGAAAAAACGGTTGAAAAAACTGATGAAGAAGGAGTATATAAAATTACTTTAAATGTGTCTGGAAAAAATACAATAACAACAACTTCACAAACAGAAGATATTTATGCTGTTGTAGTTTTTGATAGATCTGGAAGTATGGACGATGAAAATAAAAATAATGTAGATAAATATGGTAGTGCCAAGGAAGGTGCAATTAATTTTGCAAGCCAGTTACATAAATTATATCCATTAGCTCAAATAGGGCTTGTTACATTTAGTACAAGTGTAAAAGTAACAAGGGATCTTGAAGCTTCTGATTTTTCTGATGTTACGTTTCCAAAAGCTGATGGAGATACTTATATAGGAGCTGCTATTAAAAAAGCGACAGGACTACTTTCAGATAAAGATGGTAAGCGTTATATGATTGTTTTAAGTGATGGTTCTCCAAATGAAGGAGATAACAATAACAGATATAAAAAAGAATCAGAAAAAGCAAAAGAAGCTGGAATTGAAATTTTTACTATTGGATATGAAGTAAATGAAAAGGCAGAAAAAGTATTAAAATATATAGCAACAGATGATGATCATTATTTTAGCGCATCAGTAGATAATATAGTAACTATGTTTAGTAATATAGTTGAAAATATAAAAGTAGAAATTCCTGCAGGAAAAAATTCTATAATTAAAGATGTTATTGCTGATGAATTTACTTATGTAGAAGGTAGTGCTTCACCTGAGTATGAATCTGAGTTAAGTAGTGATGGAAAACAAATTACTTTTTATACAGGTGAAATAACAGAAGAGGCAAAAGAAGTTTCTTTTAAAGTTAGAATCGATCCTGATTCACCAACAGGATTGTATAGAACAAATGATTTTGCAAGTGTTACATATGATGATTCCGATGATGAAGAGAATACTGATACAATTTTAGATAGTTCTGAAGTTTATTGGGAACAAAAAAAATATGATTATACAATAAACTACTTTAAAGAAGGAGAGAGTGTCCCTTTTAAGACATCAACTGGTAGTGATATTTTAAACGCAATTATACCAGTTCAATATGATGAACAAAGACCAACAGGTTATAGATTAATAACTGAAAAAGTAGAACACAAAATCTCTCAAGGAGAAAATATTATAAATGTATATTATGCTAAAAAGAATGATTTAATATATTTGGTTGAATATTTTAAAGATGATTTAACAAATAAATTAGGAAGTACTACTTTTGAAAATCAATTATTTGGATCAATAATAAAAGAGGAAGATATATCTAAAGATTTATATAGACCAGATTTCTATAAAAATGGTGTTATAGTAACAACAATGCCATACATAATAGGCGAAGGACAAAATATAATTCAAGTATTATATTCTAAGAGAAATGATTTAACTTATACAGTTAAATATATAGATAAAGATACAGAAGAAGAATTGTTTGATAGTGTAAAAAGAGAAAACAAAACATATTTAGAAACTTATACAGAAGAAGCTATGGATGCGCCATTTGGATATGTATTAGATGATGAACAAGCAAAAGATATAATATTAACTTCAGATGAGATGGTACTAGTATTTAATTATTCTAAGAGAAATGATTTTAGTTATACAGTAAAATATCTTGAAAAAGATACAGAAAAAGAATTAGAAAAGACAAAAGAAGTTACAAATGTTACTTATGATTCTAAAGTAGTAGAAGATGCTATTGAAATAAAAGGTTATAATTTAGTTGGAGATGAAACTCAAGAATTAGTAATCAATGAAGAAGATTTAACTATTACATTCTACTATGAAAAGAAAAATAATCTAAAATATAGAGTAGAGTATTATTTAGATGGTGAAATTGATAGTACTTTAACAAAAGAATATATTAATATGATATTTGGTGATGAAGTTTCATTAAATGAAGAAGATATAATTGAATTAGAAGGTTATAAATATATAAAAAATTCTGGTTCAATAATAATAGATGATGAAAAAGATAATGTTATAAAAGTATTTTATGAGAAAATAAAAGAAGAAAAAGCACCAGTTACAGGAATTAATTATAAAACATCTTCATTTGATCTTATTATGATAATTTATTTGGCTCTTGCAATAGTTTTTAGAAACATAATGAAAAAAATTAATGATTAATAATAAAAGAACTTTCTATATAAAATAGAGAGTTTTTTTATTCTTTTTTTATGTGTATTTCATAATCTTAATTGAGGTGAATTATGAAAAAAATTTTGTTTTTATTTTTATGTATAAGTTTATGTATTCCATTAATAAAAGCAGAAGAATCAAGTAATACTTTAGCTCCTAATGCTAAAAGTGCTATATTATTAGAGTCATCAACTGGAGAGATTTTATATGAATTTAATTCTCATGAAAAATTAGAACCAGCTTCTATGACAAACATTATGACTACATAAAGGTATCACAAAAAAGTGATAGAAATGTCGGGGGATTAACCCATTTAAACCCTGTTGTAGAATATAACTGTAATGTCTATTTTGTTCAATAAAGCACGATAAGTGCTTTTTATTATGGAGGTGATTTTATGTCAGTTTTTAAGATTGAAAAAAACGATAATTATACTATAATGAGTAATTATCATTTAAGAGATAGAAATTTAAGTTATAAAGCAAAAGGTTTATTATCATTTATGTTATCATTACCAGATGATTGGGATTATTCAGTAAAGGGATTAGCAAGTATAAGTAAAGAAAATATGAAAGCAATAAGAACTACATTGAAAGAACTAGAAGATAACGGATATTTAGTTAGAGAAAGAAAGCAATTAGAAAATGGAAGATTTGATTATGATTATTTAATATATGAAATACCGTATAACCAAAAAGGGTATGCGGTAGAAGGGCATACCGAAAAGGACACACAAATAAATACTAATATAATAAATAATAAAAAACAAATAGATAAAGAAGATAAAACCAAATCTTCTTTTTTTAATGCTGATGAACATAATAGATTAACAATAGAATTAATAGATAGAAAATATATAAATGAAGATGATATTAATTTGTATTATTATGATAATTTATTTAATGAATTACTAGAAGAAAATTCGTATGGAGATTTAATTACTATAATTCATTATATTTTATGTCGTTTAAAAAGTAATCATTATCTTGATGAAGATGGAAATGAAATAAAGAATAAGTATGGTTATTTTAAAGGTGCGATAAAAAATAATATTCGTTTGCTTAACTTTGATTATTCATCATTGTGGGAAGAATGGGAAAATAATCTGTAAAAAGTGTAAACTATGTAAAATAAATTATTATTTCTGTGTTATAATGGTATTAGTAAGAAAATAGTTTTTAGAAGTACAGTTGTGTATAAAGAATTTTCATGTTATCAAAAAGTTGAAATTGAAATAGAATCTAATAATGATAAGTCTACTATTAATATACATAAATTGATATAAGGTAAAAAATGATAAAAGATGTATTAAATTTTAAAAAAATAGGTTAATTTTTTGCCGAAATATTGTAGGATTTGCAAAAATATTATATAATCATTATAGTGGGTGTGATATGTATGGAGAAAGAAAATAATTATTATTTGATCATAGCTGAAAAGTATTTTAGTACCTCATGCAATGATATTGGGTTTAATAATATTATTAATGATTCTAAACAATATTTTAATGATACAAAATTAGATTGTATAGCATTTTGCTATTTATTAAATTTTTCGATTTTCTTATTTAATTATGAAAAAGTTAATTCAAATGTAGATAATAAAGTGTATTATATTTCTTTACATAAAAAAGAAATGTATGAATTGATATTTGAATGTAAACAATATTTAAATGAAGATTACAATTCAAAAGATTGGAATAAATTACGTTTTTATAAAGGAATTAAAAATATTATTGAAAAATATAGCGTGATTTTAAATAATGCTTATGATGTTGTTAAATTTGAAAATAAAGAGGATTTAATAAATTATTATATTGATTTATTTAATAATTTTGTAGATGATGGCAGTATAAAAAAAGATAAAATTTATCCAATGTTTGATGATTTAATTGGATTAGATGAAGCAAAACGAAAAGTCAAAGAAAAAATAATTGATCCTATTTTATATAAGGATATATATTCAAAATATGATATTTCATTAGGCGGTGGAATTTTATTATATGGTTTACCAGGTACTGGAAAAACAATGTTTGCCCAAGCTGTTGCAAATGAAATTGATGCATATTTTATTTCAATTAAATCTTCTGATTTAAAGTCAAAATGGTTTGGAGATACAGAAAATAAAGTAAAAGAACTTTTTGAAGATGCTAGAAAGCATGATATTTCCGTTATTTTCTTTGATGAGTTTGAATCAATCGGAGTATCTAGAGATAAAAGAGGAGCTGAATTAACTGCAGAAACTATTGTTCCAGAACTTTTAGCTCAAATGCAGGGTTTTGAACAAAATGATCAAACAGTTTTAGTTATTGCTGCTACTAATAGACCTTGGGATATTGATTCAGCTTTGCTAAGACCTGGAAGATTTGATTCATTAATTTGCATTGAATTGCCAGATAAAAAACTAAGATTAAAAATGTTTCAAAAAAACTTATCTTCTATTAAAGTAGAAGAAGATATATTAGAATATTTGGCTTCAGCAACTAATAATTATAATGGAGCTGATATTAAAAAAATAAGTGAATGTTTGATTAGAAAGGTTATTAGCAAAGAAATAGATAATATTAAAAATTATTTAATAACTTTTGAAGATTGTGTTGAAGTTTTAAAGAGTATAAAATCTTCCGTATCATTGCAAGATATGGATAAAATGTACGAATTTAAAAACATGGAAGTTTAGGAGGAAAAAATATGATAATACACAAGAGTTTTGGATTAGATTTAGGTACAACAAATAGTACTGCTTCTATTATTAAAGATGGAAAAGTAATTTATGCGGAAGAAAATCCTGGAAAAAATAAAACTATACCATCTATTATTGCTGTAAGAAAAAATGGCAGTGAGGTATATGGTACATTAGCCAAAAACGAGTTTTATACAGGTAATACTAATTCTAAAAAAAGTATTAAACGTGAAATGGGTAAGAAAACAACAATAAATTTTGGAGAAAAAGAATATACACCCGAAGATATTTCTTCAAAAATTATTAATTATTGTAAAGAATGTTTGATTGATACTATTGGTAAAGAAGAAAATGTTGTTTATGATAAGGTTGTTATAACAGTTCCTGCTTATTTTAATCTAGCACAAAAAGATGCTACTAGAAAAGCTGGAGAATTGGCTGGCTTAGAAGTTCAAATGTTGTTAGAAGAACCAACAGCTGCAGCTATTAATTATGCTGTTTCAAATAATATTGAGAATGGTTTATTCTTTGTTTTCGATTTAGGTGGAGGTACATTTGATGTTTCTATTCTTGAAAAAACTGAAAATATTCCAACAGTTTTAGCAACAGCTGGTAATAATTTCCTAGGTGGAGATAATTTTGACTCTATAATAGCTCGTTATTTTTTAGAGGAATTGAAAAAAAGAGGTAATAATGTAGATGATATAGAAGTTTCAGCAGATGATAAGAAATTTAGATTATTAATGTTTGCTGCGGAAAATGTTAAGAAACAATTAAGTGTTAATGATTCATATAATATATATTTTCCTGATATTTTTAAAGATAATACGGGCATAGAACTATCTATTGATGATTTTACTAGAAAACAATTCGATGATTTAATTAAAGATAAAGTTGAAAAAGATATTATTAAAGAATGTGATAAAGCATTAGAACTTCTAGAAAAGAACCATGGTAAAACTATAAGTGATATTACTCATATCTTAATGGTTGGTGGTTCTACAAAAATTCCATATGTAAAAAAGGTTATTAAAGATCATTATTGTAAGACTGATTTATTAAAGGATGTAACTATTTATGAACCTGACTTATCTGTAAGTGCAGGTGCTGCGTTTGTTGCAAACTCTAATGGATATTCATTAGAAGATGAAAAAAATAATATTTTAGTAAAAATGAATGCTACTTATTCAATTGATGGAAAAGTTTATGTTTCTGGCAAAATAGAAAAAGGAAAGATTACAAAAGTATCTATTGACATTGATGAACCAGTATTTGCTAAAGTAGATGAAGATAATACATTTGTTTTGGAAATAGATGAGAAAAATTATAATAATCAAGAATTAAATTTATTTAATGGTGAAGAATGTATTAATAAATTATCTACTGTAAATGATGGAAATGTTGATATAATTGCTCCAACTCCAATTCAAAATGAAACTATTGCTGTTACAATTATTGATGTAGAAAAAGGAAAAACTGAACAATTTCCAATTGTTTATGAAGGAACTTATCTACCAAGTAAAACAACTGAAACTTTTAAAATAAATGAATATAGTAATAAACAAATTATTTTACCAATTTGGGAAGGAACTCGAAAAATCTTTAATTTTATAATTGATTTACCAAATGATGCAAAGATTGGTAATAAATTATCTGTTACTACAACAGTTGATACTATTTCAAATGTTACACTTTCAGTTGATATGGATGGTAAGAAATTAGAAGGAAGATATGAATATATAACTCAAGAACAAATTGATTCTGAAGAAACTGAAAATTATGAAGAAATTTTCGAAGAACGCATTAGATATGTTGATAATGATGAAGAAAAAGATAGAATAATTAGTCAAAAAGAAGATATTGTAAGAGAATTAGAAGAAGCAAAAGCAAATAATGATGAAACTCATTATGCCAATGTTGCACAAAAATTTGAAAAAACAATATCAGAGCTTCCATCAGCACCTGTTTTAACTGAAGAAAAATTTGATGAAATTGCAAATGATATTAAAGAAAAACTTACAGATGATAGTAAAATATCTAGTTTTGATGTAGATAACCAATGTTTTTATGGAAAACGTTATTTAAAGAAAGATAACATGGTTGAAGCTCAAAAGTGTATGGATAATTTGTTATCTATGAAGAGTTCTGTAGATTTAATTTCAAATCCTAAGAAATATTTTGCGCAAATTAAAGGTATTGTAAGTGCTATTCTTGGATTTTCATTAGCAGCGTTAGATGATCCTAATACTAGTCCTTCATTAAAGAGTGCAATTAACAATGAAATAAATATTCATTTTAAAGAAATTGATGAAATTATGAAAAAATATGATGAAAATGATAATGATCCAGAGATGATTGATGATGCTGATAGACTTGTTTCATTAACAGCTAGATTATATCAATTAGTTATGGCAGAATTACCAGAAGAATCAACAAATAATGCTTTATTTAATGGATTGGTAAGTAAAGCATGATGAAAGATATGTCGTTTCTGAATGTATATTCAGCAAAAAAAAATTTAATTGAGTTTAAATGCCCATCATGTGGAAATCTATGTGATAGTAAAGATAAAAAATGTTCGGCATGTGGATATAATTTAAAAGATTTTAAAAGTATTATTTTTTCAAAATATAAATATTTTAATAATACAATTGATTTAATAAAAGACAAAAATTATTTTATTGCTATTCTTGAAATATCAAGGTTTCTAGCTTTTTCTCCTGATGATGAGAAAGCAAACGAATTGTATTTATATCTTCTATATAAAAATGATAAAGAAGATGAATATAATAAACAATTAGAATTATTTGAAGAAAAATTCAAGTTTAGTTCTTTTGTAATGACAGTTGAAGAAAAAGGAATAGAAAATTATACTATTCCAGATAAGGTTAACATAGACATAGAATTTCTTTTGAACTCATTTGATACAATTATTGAAGAGTATGAAAAGAATAGATATAAAACAACTAATGAAAGTATAGATTTAGCAAATGAGTTCTTCAAAATAATGTTGCTTGATGATGATAAAAAAGCAAATAAAGCCATTCATAATTTTTATGATAAAAGATTACTTCCATTTCTTTCTAAACAAGAGATATCATTAGAATATTCAGATGGTAAAAATTATGAGGAAATGGATGATAATGAAAAAAAGAAAATAGATATTATTGATTCGACAGCTGCTAAAAAATCTGTAAATACCATAATTACAATTTCTCCTGCTATATATGTAAGGAGTAAGTTAATTTCAAAGGAAAAAGCTATTGTCGTTAATAAAAGTAAAAGGTGGTAGTTATGGAATACAAGAAAACAACTATATTTGAAAAATACGGAATTAATCCAGATTTAGATAAAGCTAAAATAAAAATGCTTTTTCAAACAGATCCTAATAAAAGAAAAGATTTACCTGTTGTTTTAAAAGTTATTACAAATGATGAGAAGTTATTTGAAGAAGAATTGTTTACCACTCATAAAGATAATAAAGAGTTTGATTCATTAAATAGGGTATTAGAAATATTAGATAGTGCAAAAAAAGGATATATTTATTCTGAAATTGATGAACTATCAAAAAAATTAAAGTTGATTATTGAAGATGAATCTTTTTATAAAAAATTCTTTTATTCAACTAAATTATCAGAGAAAAAAGCTAATGATATTTATATTGAGTTTATTAATTGCTTGTTAGATAGAATTATGCATGAATTTTATAATTCTATTGGTGAATTAAAAAATGATGAATTAAAGAAGATGTATAATGCAATAACTAATATTTTTTCTGATAGTGAGAAATTTGGTAATCGAAAAGAAGACTTTGATGAAGATTTATGTGATTATTTAAATAATTCATTGACTTTAGATGCAACAGGTAGAGATTTAACTAATAGACTTATTTCATTGATTTCACTTAATAAGGTATTAAAAAATGATTTTTATACAAATTCTGTTAAATATTTAATAGAAAAAATGTCAAAAGATCTTAATAAATATGCAGATACATTGATTGATATTTATGAACAAATTTGCAAATCTTTTAATGCTAAGGATTTAAAGGAAATATCAAGTTTTATAACTTTATATATTTCTACTAATTTATGTTTGAGAGCAGAGAAAAGTCCTACTGAATATAAAAAGAATTATAAAAATTTAAAGAAAATTCAATATTGTGCGTATTTGTATCAAAAACATAAAAGCAAAACTGAAGAAAATAAAGATTTTGATTTATTATCAGATTTGTGTGATTATTTTGTTTTAGCTGGAGAAGAATGGTATTCGGAATATAATGAAGCTATTAAAAATCTTATAAATGATATAAATGCTGATAATATGTATGAAGTTGTTTCAATTATAACTTCTGAGAATCCAAATGATGAAGTGTTAAGAATTTTTGCTAATGTTCTTACAGATGTAAGCGGTTTTAATAGAATTTTAGAATATATTCTAAATACTCATGAGGCTTCTGTAAATCATACTTCTGATAAATATATTAATCCTATTGATGTAGACAATTTTATAGCAATGTATTATTGGTTAGTGTATACAAAATTTGATTCTAATATTACGAAGACATTCTTTGATAATATTAGAGGTATTGGATTTGATATTTTAGCTACCACTGAGGAATTATCTAAACAATTAGAAAATAGATTTTTAGATAGTTACACTCGTAATAATATTCGTAGAAGAATTTTAAACACATATGAAGTATTGCCCGGCGATTGGGTAATGAGCGATGGAATTACTATTAGAGAAATGTTTGCTCGACTTGGGGAGCCATTTAATGGTTCAAGTGGTGAGTCAGCTGATATGATTGTTAGTTATAATTCGCTATTTAAAGAATTGAAGAAGAGGATTAATAAATTGGTTGAATGCCCAGAATGTGGATATACTGTTGATGTAGAAGATGAAACATGTCCAAAATGTTCTACTGGATTAGATTGGTCTGATTATGAAGAATCAGATGATGAAGATGACGATGATGATGAAGAAACAAATACATCATCAAGCACTTCTTATTCATCTAGTTCATCATCAAATAATTCTGGATGTTTAATTTGGTTTATAATTGCATTTATTATTTTTATAATAATTGTTGCTGCCAATAGTTAGGAGAATAATATGAAAAAATATAAAAATGTTGTGTTGACTATTGCTATTATATTATTTGTTAGTGCATTGCCAATTAGTACTTATGATTTTTATTCAATTTTAAGATGGGTTGTATGTGGTGCTAGTATTTTTATTGCATACGAAAATTATAATTTAGATAAAAAGATTAATTATTTTTGTATAGCAATTGCAATATTATTTAATCCTATATATCCTTTCTATATGGAAAAAGAATCTTGGATCGTTTTTGATTTAATAAGCGGTGGATATTATATATATTTATATAATAAAATAAAATAAACTCTGAAAAGAGTTTATTTTTTATTTAATCATCGAAATTATTGAAGTCGAATAGTTCATTATCAAAAAAATCTTTTAAAGATATTTTAAGTGTTTTACATATCTTATAGATGTTAGTTGAACTTGGATTATCAACTCTATTTGCGATTAATGAACATAATGTTGTAGGAGGAATTGCTGATAGTTCTGCTAATTTATTAGGCGTGATATTGTATTGCTCGCATAATTCTAAAATTCTTCTACTAACTGCTTCTTTAAATAACATTACTAGCACCTCCATCTATTAAAATTATAAAATAATTATGATGAAAATATATACCGATATCGGTTGACTTTCCGTTATCGGTGGTGCTATAATTATGTATGTATATTAATTTTTACTTTTATGAGAAAAATTAGACTTTTTTTTTATTAATCTACTTGGGAAAATATAATATTTGAGGAGGGAATTATGGAAGAGGCTTTTGTAGTGGTAGGTATTCTTTTTATATGTGTTATTATCTATTGCATTTATAAGATTTATAAATGTTCTTTACTAGAAAAAGAAAATAAGAACTTGTTATCTAATGTAAAAATATTACATGATAGAAACATAGAAATGGTTAAAGAATATGAGAGAGAAAAATGGAACTTTTTAATTCATGAGAGAACATTAAAAGAAAATAATGAAGTTATTTATACTCCTGATCATAAAATTAGAGTATTGATTGCAGATTATATAGAAGAATCAGCAGTTATTACGAATAGAGTATTAACAAGTATGGGACTAGAAACTGATGTAGTTCCTAGTGGTGAAGATGCACTACATATTACTGAACAAAAAGATTATGATTTAATAATTACTAATAATGTTTTTAAAGGTAAGATTAGTGGACCAGAATTATTAGCAAATTTAAAGAGTAGGAAAGATTTTAATACACCTGTTATAATATTGACTGTTTCTGATAATGAAAGAGAATACTTTGTTGATATGTGTGGCTTTGATGAATATATTGTTAAAACATTAGATATAGAGAAGGCAAAAAAAGCATTTAAAAAAGTATTACCTAATTTAACTTTTAAAAAAGTAAAAAAACAATAATCGCTATTGTTTTTTCTTTCTACCTAATAACATATCAATTGAAAAAGGTTTATATATTTTTGTTAGATTGTATAAGAATGTAGTAGGTATTAAATTAATAGCATTTTCATAGTGAGCATAAGCAGACTGATTTGTATTAATTTTTTCTGCTACTTCTTTTTGTGTTAGATTATTTGTCTTTCTTAATATTCTTAAATTTTTACCTATTAGTTCTAAATTTATTTTTAAATTATCATATTCAGTATTTTGTTTAGTTATACCAAATAAATAATCTAAACTATAATTAAATCTATTTGCATATTCAATTAATCTTTCTAATGGAATAGTATCTTTACCTGTTTCCCATCCTGAAACAGTTGTAAAATCTACCTTTAATATTTCAGCTATTTCCTTTTGTTTAAGATCCAATAATTCACGACTTTCTCTTAACCTTTTAATAATCATTACTACCACCTAGAATTATTATTTCATCAACTTGTGGAAATATTATTTTTCTAGGGGAAATAGACTATTATTTTTAAAAAGAGTATAATATAATTGTATTATAAATAAGGCACAAAAAAACAACCCTATACTAGCGGTTGTCCTACTGCTCATCAGTTATAATACTACATTACTACATAACTGATGTTTACTACATATCAATTATAAAGGCACTCTTAATAATTGATACTTAATTCATCAGTCATCTACTACTTACTACCTGACTGACAATATAATTATAAAATAGATTAATATAAAAATCAATACTAATTTGTCATAAAATGTAGGAAATTGTAAAATTATTTTTAGTCTATTTTCCCATATAGCCAATCCATTGAAAGATTATATTCTTTACACATTTGATATGCAAAAGCTGTAAGCATTAAAGTTTTACCTGTTTCATAAGCACTAATAGTAGATGAAGATGTTCCTAGTTTATTCGCTAGATCTCTTAATGTTAAGTTATTGTCTTTTCTAATTTTAGCAATTCTTTCTCCAATTAATTTTAGATTTAATTCACTTCTTGAATTGTTATAATGCTTAACATTAGATAAATAGAACATATAATCTAAACTATAATTGAATTTATTTGAAATAATATTTGCTTTTCTAATTGGAATTATTTCTTGACTATGTTCCCATCTACTTACTGATACACGAGTAGTATTAACAATTTCACCTAATTGGTCTTGCGTCAAATCCAATTCTTCTCTAATAAAAAATAATCTGTTAGAATTCATTATATCACCTGCAATAATTTTCTCATTAAAAATTAAAATACTCGGAAATCGTAGGAATATACGAGCAAGTGTGATATAATAAATTGTGAGGAGGTATAGAGTGAGAAAAATAATTTTTAAAAGTATATTTTCAATTATATCTTTGCTTTTTTGCATTTATTTGCTATACTTTTTAACAGACATAGGGTTTTCTAAACAGTATTTACCTGTAAGTAGTATCCCTTGTAATGTTGCAAGTATTATTATGTGTATTTTTATTCCATGTTCAGTATTTATTTCGTTTGATGATGTTAAAGGAATAGAAGAATAATGTTATTATTATTAAATAGTGTGGTAGAATATATATAAATGGAAGTTCTTAAATATATTTATAGGAGTGAATAGTTATGTTTACTATTAAAGACAAAGTAAAAAAGGTAATAGACATAAGTTCAAATCTTGTTGTTCCATCAAAGTTCAATGTTAATATTCCTATTGAAGAATTTGATCCAAGAAAAGTTTTAGAAGAATGTTTAATTGATAAAGAGATTACAAATTATAGTTTGAATGATTGTGATATTGAGATATGTTTATTATTACTAAAATATCCAAAAGATGAAATTATCGCATTTGACGAATATGAGAGTTTTATTATGATGAAAATAGATATGGATAATAATAATTATCTATTAAATAATTTATGGTCATATAAAACTAACGACTATGAATCAGCACTAAAAGATTTTAATATTAAAAAAAGTAAAATAAAAGAAAAAAAACTAGATGAAGTTTTAGATATTATTATAACTGAAAATGCCTAAAAACACCAATTTTATACCAAAATCCCAAAATGAGCCCACTTTGAGCCCAACAAGTTTCTGATAAAGACTTGCAATGTTTTTGTCAAGTGGTATAATAGAGTAAACTTGAAGATAGAGGCAAGAAGAAAAAAATTGGAAAATTTTGTGATTTGTATTGATTAAAATTAATTAATCGGTTATAATAGATAACAATTAATTAAAAGTTCAGGGTGCTAGCACTTGTGGACATACAATACAATATGTAAATAGTATTTATTATAGAAGAGCAGTATCCATTTCTATATGTGATTTTTGCTCTTCTTTTTTAGTATTATGGAGTGTGGTGTTATGAAGAAGTTTAAAAGCAAACTATTCTATTTAAAAAAAATTATTGTGTTTTTTGATGTCGTTTTTGACGAAATGTGTGGATTTTTATCTTTAAAAAGAGAGATTAGGAATTATTAACCCCTAATTTCTCTTTTTTTAATAGTAAGGAGGCAAGATTATGAATGATCTAGAAACAAAGATTGATGATATTAATGAAAATGGATTTGTATTAGGTAAAGAAATCTGGAATAAATATAATATGACTTTAACAAAAGAAAATGTTATTTGCTTTATGAGTGAATATAAAGAAGCAAAGGCAATTTGTCTAAAATCAATCGTTGCTAAAAGTTTAACTATTAATCTAGATCCTAATAAAGTATTCATGCCTTCAAGAGTAAATAATGGTGGATTTGCAACAGCAGTAGATAATAGATTAGATTCAGAAGAAGTAATTAATAATACCGAGCCACTATTAAAAGAACTTATTAAGACATTTACTCCAAAAGAGAAAATATATTTTGATTATTGTTTAACAAATAACTATTCAGAAGAATATGTTATGTCTATATTAGGTCATTTATCTAAAAATGGATTAATGCCAATTAAAAATTCATGTATATTAAAATTTGCATTAGCTTTTGATATTGCAGTTTTAAAAGATAAATAAGTATCACATTCATAGTAGTGTGATATTTTATTTTACATTAAAGGAGGTGGTTAGTATGGTTTAAGAAAAATCTTTTGAAAAAGCATTGACAAATCTCATTTTTTAAGCGATTAATTGTATAGAGAAAAAATCACTTATAATGCCATTTATTTGCCATATAAGCGATTTAATTAGGAGGGTTGATGAGTAATGAGAAGAATAATTTATTGTTCTATAATAGCAGTTATTTTAATTGCAGGTGTTATAGTTTTAAATTATAAGTTAATGTTTAATCAAAAGATTAATACATCAGTTAATAATTTAACTGAAAAAAATGAAGATATTATTTTAGAAGATAATAATTCTTTATTAGAAGATGAAGAAAAATCAAGTGAAGTAAATTCACATATAGAAAATAATAAAAAATCAAGTGAAACCAATTCACATAAGGAAGAAAATACTTCAAATAATGAAAATCTCACTAACCGAGAGTCAAATTCTCAAAAGAGAGAATCAACTCCACAAATTGTAGAGTCTAATTCTACGAATGAGAGAATTGAGAAAAATACAGATAAAACTGATAAAAAAGAAGAACAAATAATTTCTTCTAATAGTGATGTTTCATCTAATAATGAAGAACAAAAAAAAGAAGAAAATAATATCGTTAATGAATCTCCAGAAGATTTAAAGAAAAAATTCATATTTTCTACTTATGAAGAATGTATGGAAGTAGGGTTTGAAAAGCATATTGAAGATACAGTAAATATACTTGGTTTTAGTTGTCCATATATTTCTTATAATGGTCAATTAATGTATAAGTTAAAAATAGACTATTCAAACCCATTAGAAAATTAAATAATTAATTAGGCAACTTCGGTTGTCTTTTTTTATGGAAAGGAAATTATGAAAAAGAGAAAAATACTTAAAACATTACTACTAGTAATTTCTTTATTTGGTATTTTTAATTTCATTTCTCCAAGTAGAGTTAATGCAGAAGTAATGGGGACATTAGTCCAAGAAAAAATACCTGATGTTTGGTACACAAGAAGAGGTGGAGGACAAGCATATGCCTCTGCTCAATATACTACTTACACAATGGATGGAAGAACTGTATATTGTATTCAGCCAGGAGTTCCAATAGATACATCATCTTATATAGGTCATGATGGTCTTGTTGCTTCGCCTTATGATGAAAAAACAAATAAATTAATTGAATTGATTGGTCATTATGGATATGATTATCCAGGTCATCAAACAATTCGTTATAGAATGGCAGCACAAGCGTTAATTTGGGAAACTGTCGGAGGTCAAATAATTGAGTATTGGACAGAAGCTTCAGGTTGGGGCGACTATATTAATGTAGATGCTGAAAGAAATGAAATAATGCGACTAGTAAATGCACATTATAATAAACCTAGTTTTAATGGTCAAAGTGTAGATGCAGTAGTAGGCAAAGAAATTGCAATTACTGATACCAATGGTTTATTAGGAGAATATGAAGTTTATAAATCAACTGATTTCTCTGTTAGATTAGATGGTAATACTATTTATGCTACTCCATTAAAAACAGGAGAATTACAATTAAATGTTGTAAGAAAACATTATGATAATTTTACTACTATTGTATTTCTAGGTAATGGTGTAACATCTCAAAATATGGGTTATTTTAGATTTTCAGATCCAGTAATGGCATCTGTAAAAGTTCATAGTGTTGGTGGTGATGTTGCAATAAATAAATTAGATAATGATAGTCAAACTAATATTCCAAGTGGAGTAGATAGTTCATTAAAAGGAGCAGTTTATGGTGTGTATAATTATAGTGATACTTTAATTACATCAATAACTACTGATGAAAACGGAAATGCTAAAACTCCTACTATGTTAGAATTAGGAGATTATTATCTAAAAGAAATAACTGCTAGTAAAGGATATAATTTAGATACAAATAAATATTACTTTACAATTAAAGAAGATTCTTTACATCCTACTATAAAAGTATATGAGCAAATCATAAAAAGAGATGTAGAGTTATTAAAGTTTTTTGCTAGTGCAGAAACAGGTATTTTAACACCAGAAGAAAATATTACTTTTGAAATATATGATAGTAAAAATAATCTTGTAAAAACTTTAACTACTGATAGTCAAGGTTTTATTAAAACTGAATTAGTTTATGGAACTTATACTATCAAACAAGTTAATACTACAAGTGGTCATGAAAAGATAAAAGATTTTAAAATTGTTGTTAATGACAATTCTCCAAAAGTAATTAGATATTCGTTATCTAATGCAGAAATAACTGCAAAATTAAAATTAATTAAAATTGATAAAGAATCAGGTTTGGTAATTCCTTATAGTAATGTTTCTTTTAAAATAAAAAATGTAGATACAAAAGAATACATTTATCAAAAAGTAACATATCCTAAAAAACAAACTATATGTGAATTTGCTACTGATGAGAATGGTATATTTATAACTCCATATCCACTTAATAGTGGAACTTATGAGATAGAAGAAATATCTAGTCCAAAAGGTTATTTATTAAGTAAGGATCATTTAACTTTTAGAATTGATGAAGATAGCAAAATAATAGAAGATGAAGATTATGGTAAATATGTAGAAGTATCATTTGCTAATCAAGTTATAAAAGGCGAAATTCATATAGAAAAGTTAGGTGAGTTATTTAAAGTTAATGATAATACTTTTAAATATGAATTAATTAATTTAAAAGGTGTTGAATTATCTTTATATGCTGATGAAGATATTACTACATTAGATGGTGTAATACATTTTCATAAAGGTGATTTAATTAAAACTATTACTACTGATGAATATGGTAAATCATCATTTACTGATTTATATTTGGGAAAATATATAATCAAAGAAACTAAAACTTTGGATAATTATGTAATTGATACAAAAGAATACAAAGTGGAATTAAAAGAAATTGATAATGAAACTCCTATTGTAGAAGAAACAATAGAAATTACTAACTACCTAAAAAAAGGAACATTAACATTTACTAAAACTGATTTAGTAGATGGAACTCCAATTCCAAATACTTTATTAGAAATTAGAACATTAGATGGTGATGTAATTTTTAGTGGTTATACTGATGATAAAGGTCAAATAGAAATTAAAGATTTATCAGCTGGAAAGTATATCATTAAAGAAATTCAAAGTGCCGATGGTTATGTAAATAATTTTGAAGAAGTTGAATTTGAAATACTTGAAGATGGTAGTGTTGTAAAAAGTGAAATGAAAAATAAACTTATTACAGGAACATTACATTTCAAAAAACAAGATATATCAAATGATGAGCCACTTCCAAATACATTAATTCAAATATTTAATGAAAATGATGTATTAATATATGAGGGTAGAACTGATGAAAATGGTGAAATAGTAATTGAAGAATTAAAATATGGTAAATATTATATTTTAGAAAAAGAAGCACCAGAAGGTTATCAGTTAAATCCTGAAAAAATGTATTTTGAAATAAAAGAAGATGGCGAAATTGTTAAGGCAACAATGGTAGATGAAAAAGTTATCATTGAAGTTCCTAATACACTATTAGATAAAACTTATGTTGTAGAAATAATTGCATCTGCTTTATTTATGATGGGGATAGGAGTTGTTCTTTATGCTATCGGCAAAAAAGATAAAAAGAAAAATAAATAAGAAGAGTCAGCTTTTATTAGTTGGCTCTTTATTTATTTTATTAAGTATATCAATTATAGGAATAAAACATTTTAATTTATATACTACTCAAAAAGATGAAGATAATAAAATAAAAAACTTTTATCAGGGACAAGAACAAATAAAAGAAATTATATCTAATAATCCTGAAGAAATAGCCGAAGAAAAAATAGATGAATTAAAGCAAGATAATTCACCAAAGTATGATTATGTAGCAGTTATTAAAATACCAAAAATTAATTTAGAAAAAGGGCTTGCTGAAAAAGGAAGTTATTATAATAATGTAAATAGAAATATTCAAATAATAAAAGAGTCAGATAGTCCTGATGTAGAAAAAGGAAATGTTATACTTGCAAGTCATAGTGGTAGTAGTTCAGTTTCTTATTTTAAAAACTTATATAAATTACAAAATGGTGATTTAATAAGTATCTTTTATAATGGTATAGAGTATAAATACAAAGTAGTTAATACTTATGATATAGAGAAAAATGGGACTGCTAATATCATTAGAAATAAAGAAAAGAATACTTTAACACTTATTACTTGCAGACATAATACTAATAAACAAATTGTTGTTATTAGTGAATTAGTAGAAAAAAGTTAGGAGGAAATTATGGAAGAAGAAAGAAATAAAAATAATATTAATCAAGTTATTTTAGAAGGAAATGTTGGAGGATTTGGAACACCATTTGAAACTCAAAATGGAAAGAAAAGAATGAGATTTGATTTAGCTCAAACAAGAGGAGGCAATACTCAATATGTTCCTATTGTTTTACCAACAGGTTTAGTAAATACTTATGGTGAGAATATTCAAAAGGGAGATTGGTTATCTATTAAAGGATCAATTAATACATTTAATAAACAAACCGAAGATAATGGTAAAACTTATAATTCCAAAGTTGTAGAAATAATAGCACTTGAAATTGAAGATAAAAAACTTAATAAAACTTATACTTCTGATGGTAATGTTATTGATAATTCAAAAAGTGAAATGGAAAGATAATAATGGATAAATATACTTATAGAATATTAAATTATTGGAATGACCAAGATGATTTATATGTTGATTATATTGTAAAAAATACTGAAACATTTGAAACTGCTCATGCTTGTGCTTTATATAATACTGATGATATAGATGATTATATGGGTAGAAGTAATATAAATGAAGATTTAATTAAACTAATTAAAGAGTCAAATAGAAATGAGTTTGATTTACCTAAAACAAGTGAATTAAGTGATATTACTTATGATATATATAAAGAATTATGTGATACTGCTAATAATATGATATGGATAGATGATTTAGATTCTTTTATGGCATATAACATAACTACTGAAAATTATGAATTATTAATGAATGATATAGAGAAGTATAATTTAAATGATTATTTTGAAGTAACTGATAAAAGTATAACAGTTTATGGTGGATTACAATGTTGTTTTAATGATGATATGATTGAAAAGAAAAGGAGTGATGAACTTGAAAGATGAGTTAAAAAAAGGTCAGGCTTTTATCGGAGTTGATGATAATAAATATTATTATTTAGGATTAGATTATAATGAACAAATTATGTTTACTACATTAGATTTATGGACTGATGTAGAACAAAAATATATGGTAAAAAGTAATTTATTTATTAAACAAATTCTACCTGAAAAAAGTGATTTAATTGAAAATGCTACATGGTATTATCAATCAGGTAGAGAACTTGAAAAATCAACTGATGAAGAAAAAGTTAAAAGATGTTTAGATATAATATCAAATGCTAATACTGATGAAATAGAATTGAAACCTATTAAGATAGGTCCATTAGTTAGAGGACAAGCATATAGTAGTGAATTTAATCAATACTATGAAGTAATAGGTTATTTAATAGAAAATAAAATCTATGTAGATAATAGATTTAAATCTTTTGAAAAAGGATTTTTTGCAATTTATCATTCTAATTGCAGTGAAAATGTTCCTTTAATATTTGAAAGAGGATTTAAAGATTCTGATAATAGTTTTTTAGGAAAATCATTTGTTGCAGGTAATAATGATCGTGTAGATATAATTAATGAAATTATTCCAAAAGAAATGGTTAATGAAAACTTAACAAGTGAAGTAAGAACTTTACTAGAAGAAAATTCAAATGAAAGAATTAAATAAAAGAAACCCAACATATTTTAAAATTAATGTGTTGGGTCTTTTTTTTGTATATTGAAAGGAAAAAGATTATGAAAAAAAATATAAGTTTAGGAAAGAAAATAAAAAATACAAGAGAAAAATTAGGATTAACTACTAAAGAATTTGCTAAAAGATTAAAAATAAAGGAAAGTAAATTAATTAAGTATGAATCTGATAAAGTTTATAATCATAATCAAAAATTATTAAAAAGGTTAAGTAAAATTACCGATTTAGATTATGAAGAACTTTTATATTCTGCAGGGTTAGGTTATAAAATTACACCTTTAAATCCATTTATAGCAGAATATTATTTAAATATTAAGTATGATGATATATCAAATACTATTGATAATATTAACAAAGAAATAACAGATAATGAAAAAATTATTAAGTTATTTAAAAGTTGTTTAAAAAATAAAGAAGTAAAGGAAATGCTACTAGAAAAGATAAAAGAATTAGAATATAGAAATGATACAAATAGATACATTATTAAATTATTAGAAAGTAGAATTATTCATGAAGATTTAAAAAGAAAAAGAAAAGAGGAAATAAAAAAGAAAGTGAGGGTTAAAAAGAAATGAAAAATTATATTCAATTATTAGCAATTGAAAAGTTGGAGGGTGGCAATTATAATGTTGACACAGTTCTTAATGCAATTAAACAGGTTACAGATTGGGCATTAAAAGTTGGTATAGCACTCGCAGGTGTTTCTCTTGTTATAGGTTTTGTTGTTTATTCCGTTGTAGATGTTGACCAAAAACCTAGAGCAAAACAAAGAATTATTCAAACACTTTTAGGAATAGGTGGAATTGTTTTAGCAATATCATTAGTAAATATAGTTATTGGTTTGTTTAAGTAAGGGGTAGATACTTATGATGACAAAAGTATTTGATTTTTTTAAATCTATATTATGGTATATAGTTCACTTTATATATGATTTAATGAATAATTTACTATCAATAATAAAACAAGTTAATTCTTTTGATATTATTGATAGTTTATCTAATAATCAAATATTTAGAAACTTATACACAGGTATTATTGCAATAGCTATAACATTATTTGCTTTATTTATAATATGGAAATTTGTAATGAAAATACTAGATCCTGATGATGAGATAAAAATAAAAAATATTGTTATGGATTCAATTAAATGTGGAGTTTTAATTTTACTTTCTACATTTATGTTTACACAGGTATCTAGTTTTTCAATAAAATTATCTAATTTTACGGGTAATATTTACGAGTCAAGTTCGGCAGGAACTATGAGTGATACAATGCTTTCTATGTTTATTACTTATAATCCAGATTATGAAAAAAGTGATAAGTTTAATGAAACTAAAACAATAGATGAGTTAGTAAGTAGTGGTAAGTTTAATAGCGAAGAAAAATATATAGATAAATATGTAACGAAAAGTAAATTAATATTATCTGATGATAAAGACTACAAATATGAGATTAATTGGATTATGGCAATATTAGTGGGTGGTTTCTTCTTATATGCTTTATTTTTTGCAGGTATAATGTTAGGTCGTAGGCAAATAGAGTTTTTATTTTTGTTTACAATCTCTCCAATAGTATTTGCTACAAGTGTATGTCAGAAACAAAGAAGAAGTGCAGTAATAGAACAATTAGTTTCATTAGCACTTCAAAGTGCAGTAATAATGTTAATAATTAATTTAACTACAATGGTAATGCAAGAAGTAAATGCTACAACATTCTTTACTAATGATACTCATGATTTAATAATGAAAGCATTATTATATTTAGGATGTGCAACATTTATTTTAACAGGTAGTCAAGTAGTAAATCGCTTTATAGGAAGTAATGTAAGTGCTAACTCTGGAAGAGAACATTTAATGTCTTTGGCAGGTTATGGAAAACTAGCAAAGGCAGGTGCTATCGTAGGAGGAGCTTCTGCTATTGGTGGTGGTTTACTTGCAACAGGTGCAGGTGTAAAGGCAACAAGTTTTGCAAAAAATACTGCTTTAACAAAAGGTGGTCTTGCACTTGGATCACTTGGTGCAGTAGATTCTTCAAGTGGAGCAACACCTAATCGTATGCAGAGAATGGCATCTGATTTAGGAAGTAGAATGTATGCAAGTGGGCAAAGAGGTTTTAATAAAAGTAGAACAAAAAGTTCAAGTTTTAGTGCAAGTGACATGATGATGAATGTCGGAGCAAGCACTTTAACTAATGCTGTAAGATCGGTTGCACCACGAGCAAGTTATAATGCTTCTTATTATAGGCGAAAGAGTAAAATAATGTAAGGAGGAAAGATATATGTATATAGTAGTAGATTCATTAAAAAGAAATCTTGGCTTTAAAGGTATTGAAGTTAATGATGTTTTAATTGGTTTTCCTATTTTATTTACTTTTGTAGTTTTATTTGCTTTCACTCCTTTAAAAATTGAAGCATTAGTATTTTTAATGATAGGAATATTTATGCTTTTACCTATTAGTGTTAGTAAAAAAAATCGTATGTATAAAGTTATAGTCCTTATATTTATTTTTATAATTAGGAAAAGAACTTATGTATATTCAAAAGAAAAATTGCAGAAAGGAATGGTGAATAAACTTGGAATCAAATAATAAAGATATAAAATTAAAACAAAAACAAGATAAATTATTAATGAATTATAAAAATAAAAAAATAAAAAATAAAGTATCTAATAAATATATTAATAAAAGAATATTAGATGATAAAGTAAAAAATGCTCAAAGTTTTATAAGTCTTGATTATGTAAAAGAAGATGGATTAATTACATTGAAAAATGGTTATTATGCAAAAGTTTTTGCAATAGATGCTCTTGATTTATCTCTTGCAAGTAATATTCAGAAACGAAACTTTTTTGAGCAATTAAAGTATTTATTTCAAATTAAAAATTTAGATTTAAGAATGTATAAATTAGATGATATGCTTGATTTAAATTCAAATAAAGATAATTATTTAAGATTAATTGAGAAATATAAAGATGATCCTCATAAAGTTAATTTTTTAACTGAAAAGTATGAAAAAATACTAGAACTAGAAAGTGATAAATTAAGCACTACTAGTATGTATTACTTTGTATTAGTATCAAATAATGATAAATTAATTTTACATCAAGCCGAAGATATTAAGATACATTGTTATAATATGACTCCAAAATTAAATATAAAAGAAATAAATAATAAATTAGAAGTATATCAGTTTTTAATTAACTTATATATGTCTAGTGCTGATTTAGAACAATTATTATGGTGCGATTTAATAGAATTGATTGCACCTTTTTATATTAGGGAAAATATGAGTTCAATAAGATTAGATGATGAAGAAATACAAATTGTTGCAATAAAAAATATTCCACCATTTGTAGATGAATTGTTTTTAGAAGAATTATTTAATACTCCTAATACAAGATTTTGTATTCACATGAAAGATTCAGTTAATACTGAAAATGCTATTAGAAGTATAGATAGTAATTATGAAACATTATTATCTGAAAGACTTACAACAAGAAAATTATCTATGGCAACCAAGATGGATGCTGATAAAGAGAATATGCAAGAATTAATGAATCAATTAAAAAATGGTGATGAAAAATTAAAAGAAATTAATGTCATAGCAGTTGTATGTGGAACAAAAGAAGAACGAGAAGAAAAGATTAAGGAAATGAAAAATATTGCAATGGTAAATAAAATTAAATTAGAAATACCGAGATTAAGACAATATGAAAGTTGGCAAGCATTTGATATAAATCCTATGATGTTAGAAGATTATGATATCTATATGCCGACCGTTACATTAGCAGCATCTTTTCCGTTTACTATTTCATATTTTAATGATGAAAAAGGTTATATGTTAGGAAGAGATACTCATACTGAACTTCCGTTATTCTTTGATATGTTTAAACAAACTGATGAAAGAATATCAAGTAATCTTGCTATTATAGCTTCTAGTGGTGGTGGTAAAAGTTTTACATTAAAAAAATTAATTGTAAATGAACTTGCAAGAGGAAATAGAGTTTTTATTTTTGATGCAGAGGGTGAATATAAAAAATTAGTTGATAGAAATAATGGCGAGTATATAGATTTATATTCTACTAGTGGTGGAATAATTAATCCATTACAAGTAAGATATTTACCATCAGATCAAGAAGAAAGGACTGACAAATTTGTTGAAAGAATTAATCATAGTGAATGTCCTCTAGCAAAACATTTAGCATCATTAGAAACATTTATTAAATGTGCATTTGAAGATATTAAAGAAGCAGAAGTAGTTGTATTAATAGATATGATAGAACACTTATATCGTGTTTTTGGTATTACTCAAAAAACTGAAATATCTACATTAGAAAAATTTTCTAATACTGATTATCCTACTTTTAGTGATTTAATTGCTTATCTTCCTGATTATAAAAAGTTAATTACTAATGAAGAAAAATTAAAAATAATTGATAAAGTAGAAATATTATTAGATAGATTTAATGTAGGAATTGATAATATGTTATTCAATGGATATACATCAGTAAACTTAAATAATAATTTAATTGCTTTTAATATTAAGGATTTATTGTATTCAAAAAATCCTAGAATAACTACTACTCAGTTAGTTAATTTATTATCTTACTTAAATAATATAGTGGTAGCAAATCAAATTGAAAATGAAAAATATACATCAAAAGAAGATTTACATTATCTATCAATAGTAGTAGATGAAATGCACTTATATTTAAAAAATACTGATAGTGATGTTATGTTATCATTTGAACAATTAGCAAGAAGAATAAGAAAATATTATGGTAATTTTATGCCTGCTACTCAAAGCATACATGACTTTATTGGAGATAATGAGTCAGTAAGAAGTGCGACAGCAATATTTAATAATTGTCAGTATCAATTAGTTGGAATGCTTAAAGGTGATGATTTAAATACATATTTAAATCTATTTTATGAAAATCCTTTAACAGAAACTCAACAAGATTTTTTACTTAAAGCTACCAAAGGTGATTTCTTACTGACTGTATCTAATAACCTAAGAATTAGGACACACATTACTGCTATACCTAATGAAGTAGAGTTAATGGGAGATAAATTATCATGAGTATAAAAGATAAATTATTCAATAAGATTGTTGATTTTGTAAATAAATATAAAAGTCCAGAATATGATAGAGTTAATAATTTATCTATCAATGGTTATTCAAAAAGTGTTATTGCAACACCAGATGGTAATTACTTAAAACCTATATCAGATAAAAATCAAGATGAGTTTATAAACTTTGATAATTTGCTAGAAAGTGAATTAGGTAATTGCAAATATGGCTCAATTTCATTTTGTGAAGATGGAAATGTTATTTGCATATATAATGCAGATAAAGATAGATATGTAAAATTAAATAATGAACTATTTGATACAGGTAAAGAACTTACATACATAACTTGTGGTAGCAAAAGTAATTTTGATTCTTGTAGAGATTTTATAAATCAAAGTAGTAAGTATCATAAGTTTTTAGAAGATGTAGAAGAAATACCATATAAAGATGTCTTTAATAAATGTTTTAATATTAAACAAAAAGAACAAGCAGATGTTGTAAAAATACTTGAAGAAAAAGAAGAACAAGAAATAGAACTTAATAAAAATTATGTTCAGATAGATGGTAATCTTAAAAAGATTGGAAAAGAATTTACTAAAAAAGATGGATTAAAAGCCGAGTTCATAGAGTTAGAACAAAATTATGAATACAATGGTAAAGTTAAAAAAAATATTATCTCTGTTATGCTTGAGGGTAATGTTTTTAATGAATTTGCAAGTAAAATAAATGAAGGCGACAAAGTAGGAATAACAGGACAATTAAGTTCATATACAGATAGAAATAAACAAAGTCAATCAGTAATAAATTGTTATGATTTAGAAATATTAAATCGTAATATGGATAGAGAGGCACAGAGGTAATGACAACATTAGAGATTTTTAAAGATATGTTTGAAGAAGAATTAGATGATCCAAATGAAGCATTTATGTTTTTTTTATTATCGCTAATTCCTGAAAAGATATTAAAAAAAGTTGTTAGTAATGGTAAAAATATTTTCTATGATAATATAGAGAAATATTGATGTTTGAAAAGAAAAAAGGAAATAAACTCCTTAAAATAATATTTTCAAGTAGCATACTGACAACTTCTTTTTTTGTTATTATTATAATCTGTGTATTAATGTTATTTAATTTCTTTGGAGCAAAAATAACAGTTTCTACGATTGATGACAATGCAGAATATGCTGATGAATATAAAAGTGCTTTAAATAATAATATCAAAGATGGATATGTATCTCTTGCAAGAATATTATATTTCTATTTAGAAAATGATACATTATCTTTTGATGAGATATATAAATTAAATGTTAATCCTGATACTAAAAAAATGAGAGATATTGAAAGTGTTTGTAAAGAAGATAAATTAAAAAATATGACTGCTTGTGAAGAATCAAGTATAAATGAAAATAAAGATTTTATTAATTCCACTAATCAGTATTTTAATTTTCCATTAAATAATAGTTATACAATAACAAGTTTCTTTAATGAAGAAAGGATTATTTATGGCGAAAGTAATAGACATAGTGGTTGGGATTTTGCTCTTCCTGCTCAAACAAAAGTATATTCAGTTTGTAAAGGAAAAATATATAAGAAAGTAGAAACACAAGAAGAAAATATTCCTTATGATGAAAGTGGTAATAGGACAGGTAATTCACTAACAATAGAATGTTCAGATGATTATGCAGAAAAATATTATGTTCTATATGCTCACTTATATCCACATAGTATTAAGCTAAATGTTGGAGATGAAGTAGGACATTATACGGAAGTTGCAGAAGTAGGAACAACAGGATATTCAACAGGTAATCATTTACATTTTCAAGTTTACGATAAAGATTGGAACTTAATAGATGGTATGGAACTTGTAGATTTATTAGTAGAATATGATGAGAATTATAATCCTACTGGTGCATAGAAATATGGGTATTTTAAGAACTACACCAAACATATTTTAAATTGGTGTATTTTTAATTGCTAAAATAACCTTTAAATATAGGAAAAATATAATTTACTACACCAAACAAAATAGAAAAAAGCACCAATTTTGGAAAGTTCCAAAATTAAGACACCACAATTAAAGCCCATTTTATAAGGGTTTAAGTGTAAAATGGTGTCATTTCTCTTATGCCCATTGTTAATATACATTAATATTCAGTTGATAATGGTAGTTTTAAAATATGTTTGGTGTAGTAAACAAATTAAAAGATAGGAGGGAAAATGAAAAAGACAGTTCGTTCTACATTAAGAATTGATGATAGATTAGATTTTAAAATTAAATTAATTGCTAAAAGAAATAATGTTAGCGAAAATAAAATGAAAGAATATTTATTAGAACTTGGAATAGAAACTTACTTTGAAAAGTTTGATAATTATTTAAAAAATGAAAATATAAAATTAATAAAGGAGTGTAATGATGATAGCGAGAATTAGAGTTTATAATGATTATGAGATAATGAAACTTTTAGAAAATCCAAATGTAGTTGCAATAAAAAATCGTTCACAAATTATATATAGTAATGATTTTAAATATAAAGCAGTTTTGGAAAGATTAACACATCCAGAGAAAACTGCAAGACAAATATTTGAAGAAGAAGGTTTTGATATGACTATATTAAGTGATACAACACCTCAAAAAAGAATTTGTTATTGGTTAAAAAAATATGAGATGTTTGGAATAGAATATTTTCAAATTACTAATCAATATACATATACTTCAAAGAAAAAACAAAAGTTAATTATTGCTCGTAAATCATTAAAAGAAATGGACAAAGATTTAAAAGCAATTCGTGAGTTGTTGGAAGAAGATAAATGAAAAGATTAACATTAACTTTTGAAGATGATATATATTATCCTATATATAATTTATCAAAAGAACAAAAAACTACTATTAGAAATATTGTAATGACTATATTAAGAAATGAAATATATAAGCCAAAAGAATTTGCAGAAATAGAAAATATTTCAAAAGATATTAAAGAGTGCTTATATGTTTTAGATAATATAAAGAAAAAACAAAATGTTCATTATCAAATATCAGCACAACATTTTGTTAATCATGGTTATTTAGCAAATGCTAATCCAAGCGAGTCAAAAACATATCAAGAATTATTACAAAAAAATATAAATAAGTTTAATGAGTAAAAGTCCTAATGTTATTTTTGCTTGTGAGTATTTGCTAGGATTAAAAAATAAATCTAATAAACAATATGGAACTACTTATGAAAGTAATAGAAGTAAAGATGTGTCTGATATGTTTGATTATTTTTCTAATCCAAAAAAAAGTGTTGTAAGATTATTTGATTATTATCAGGGACATACAAGAGATGAAGATTATAATTTAATATTGGAAGATGGTAGTGTTGCAACAAAAGAAGAAATAGAAAAAAGAAAAAATAATTATAAAAAATATATTAAGAACTCTAATCTATGGAAAGGTATTATTTCTTTCAATAATGATTTCATAGATCAAAATATTAGTTTTGATAATTTAGAAAAAAGAATTGCAACAGAAGTAATGCCAAAGTTCTTAAAGTATTGTGGATTTAAAAATATTAAAGATATGGATTATGTTTTCAGTATTCATACTAATACAAAACATTATCATATTCATTTAGCATTTATAGAAAAGAAACCTAATTATATTTATAGAAATGGTAAAGTTGGTTATAGAAGATTAGGTATGTTATCAAGTGATGAAAAGAATTATTTAAAAAGATTAGTTCAGTTAGCTATTGAGAGAGATAAAATATATTCTCCAATGCTTACACAGGTAAATGATGATATTGATTATCTAAAAAAATATTTTCTTCCTACTGAAAAAAACTTTGTATTAAAAAATATAAGCGATATAAAAACGGAAGAAAATATATTAAGGTTAGGAGAATTATTAAAACAATATAGAAGTAATAAAAATTATAGTAGTAATAAAATGAATTATAATTCTATTAAAAGAACTGATATAGGTAAACAAATATTATCTTTAACAAAAGAAATAAAAAATTATTTATATAATGATGAAAACTCTTTATTACATGAAGATATAAAACAATTAAAAGTTGATTTAAATAATTTAAATGAATATTTTAATAAGTTAGATAGTGATAACAATATTAATGAT
>JAUNNO010000006.1 GCA_030531425.1 bacterium | reverse complement strand
TGGAGGGCCTAGTCGGATTTGAACCAACGATCAGGGAGTTGCAGTCCCACGCCTTACCGCTTGGCTATAGACCCAGAATATCTATAAAATATTTATAGATATAATTTTACACTAAACAGTTTATTTTGTCAATTATTCTAATTAATTTTATTATAAATTTAATTATTTATGAATGGATAATGTTTTTATTTTTTGAGCTGTTTCTTCTTTACCATTCAAAAAATGTCTAATTGATTTTCCTTCATTTAAATCGCTTATTATGTTTGCAACTTTAGAAGAACAATCTACACTATGAAACCAAGGCATTGATTTATACTCTTCGGGTACATAAGCTAAATTTGTTGAATATAGTTTATCAAATATCCCTAAATTATAAGCCTCTTCAAACTTATCTATACCTTTAGTAAAAAGCGCAAAAGTTGTCATTAAATATATATGGTTAGCACGTCTTTCTTTAAGTCGTTTTGCAGAATCTATTAATGAACCTCCTGTAGCTATCATATCATCTATAAGTATTACATCCATACCTTCAAGTGATTTTGGGCCTTTAAATTCATGATATGTAATAGGATGAGAACCACCTTCTAATTTGTCATAATTTCTTCTTTTAACAAAATTACCATAATTATTACCACCTAGTATATCTGCCAAAAATCTAGCTTTAGATATTGCACCTTCATCTGGGCTTACAACGAAAATTTTATTTGTATTTAAATTTTCATTTTTTATCATATCTAATATCATATCGCCTGTTGCATATCCATTACTAAATGTCATTTTATTTGGAACTGCATTTGCTACAGTTGGATTATGTGCATCAAATGTAACTAATTCACGAACTTCATTACTCATCAAATCTTGAAGTGCCATAGCGCAATCTAGTGACTCTCTAGAACTTCTTTTATCCTGTCTTGATTGATATAAAAGTGGCATTACAACAGTAATTTTATCAGCATGCCCTGACATAGCACTTAAAATTCTTTTTATATCTTGATAGTGCTCATCTGGCATCATATAATGAATTCCTCTTTGACATTCATAAGTCACATCATAATTAGATATATCACTTAATATATAAATGTCACATCCTCTTACAGATTCATTTAAAACACACTTTCCTTCTCCATTATTGAATCTTTCTAATTTCATATCTATTATGTAGTTTTCATCTGTATTTCTTATTAACTTTAATTTTTGATTAACTTTTTTACCAAAATCTTCGAAATTTTTTGGTACAACTAATTTTAATTTACTTTCCACAAAACACCCTCCTACTACATGTCAATTATAGCACATTTTATTGTTTTTTTATAAAAAATTTGTTATTTATTAAAATTATTTAAAATAAAATTAAAATTTAAAAATTTTATAATAATAAATTACTATATAAAACAAAACATTGTAACAAATTATATTGAAAGAAATGATGAAAAGTCATGCTTTTATTTAAATAAAAGCAAAAAAATTGTAAAAATATTTTATTTATAATATAATACCTCAAAAGAGGTTATATAATGGTATATAATGAAAGTTTTAAAAAAAGAGTACTTGAATACTTACCTAATCAACTCGACATTCAAAAAATGTTAGATGATGGTAATGCTTTTTTAGGTAGGGTCCTTTATGATTGTTGTTCTTCTATGATAGAGCCAGAAGAAGTAGTAAACGCTTTTGAAGGCCCTGAAGGTCAAAGCCAAAAGGCAATAATGGACCTTTATAACAAAGCTAAACGTTTAAGTGGACTTAAAGGGTTATATGCTAAGTGGGTAGCACTAAAACAAGCACAAACAAAGAAAACTCAAGAAAGTTCGAGTAAAACATTTTAATATTTAAAAACAGTAGACAGGTCAAAAAAAACTTCAGCCTACTTTTTTTTATGTTAAAATTTAATTACGAAGGATGATTATGCGAAGAGTTAATGGCAAAAAAAGAATCAATAGTTCTTGAATATATGCCTGTCGGAATAAGCACAAGAGCTATTGCTAAAAAATATGGAACTACTCAGGGAGTTTTCAATAATTGGTAAAAAAATATAGAGAATCAAATATTGAAGTATTGAAATCAAAAACTGGTAAGTCAGAAATTGGCAAGGATAATTTTAAAAAAACTGAAATTGAACAATTAAAAGAAGATTTGTTAAAAAAATTGAGTTGATGCGATAAAAAAAAGGTTATGTAGTGAAAGGCGTTGGTGAATTATTATTATATTATGGTGAATAATTAAAATTCTAATAAATTCAAATTAAAAATTATGAAAGCAATAGTACCATAAGCTATTTTTAAATAAAACAACTGATGTAAATGTGCCACTCTACCCTTTTATAATAATATCAAAAAATAATATTTAAATTATTTTTATTTTACTCAATTTAAATAAAACTCATTTAATACTATACAAAACATTTAATAAAAATCTCATTTAAAGATATAAATAAAACTACAAATATTCTATAATTATTTAAAATCAATTAAAAAGTTAGTTATATTAAGCATTATAACTAACTTTTATAGTTCTTTTATTTTCCTTTTTGAATTACTTTTTTCTTCATTATAACAACTTATAATAGCATCTAAAGTATAACTTGCATATAACATAATTTGTTGTTTTGAATCATGCATTCCACAAACTATCTGTCTAAAGTTTGCACCGCTAATCATTCCAACAAAACCAGTACCAATTGCAATAGTTGCTATTGGTTCATCATCAACTGGTATTTTATCAAAGCATTCTTTAATAACTTCTGCTTGATTTTCACCCCAACCTTTGTGTAATGAATGACAAACTAAAGCATGGAAAGTTTTGTTTCCAACAGTTTTTGATAATACAGTACCTAATTCATGTTATCCACAAATTGCTAATTCATTCCAATATTTATCTGATACTTGCCCAGCAAATCCAGAATCATTATATCCTTCGGTATTAACTGCGAATGCTATATGCTTTGCTTCAGAATTAAAAATGTCATCTTGAACAGTTTTAATTATCATGATATAAATCCTCCTTTGACTAAATATTATAACATAATTTTTTTAATTAAAATAAAATATTTGAAAATAGTAATAATTTTGGTGAATATTATTAAACAAAGTGGCAGTATTTATATGAAATAAAGTGAATAATATATTATTATTACATTATAAATTTTAATAAAACAAATATTCAGCTATTAATCACCATAAGATAACATTTATTAAATATGATTATAATTTATTTTTTATAGTTGGTAAAAATGAATTATTTACAATTACTTCTATAAAAAAATATGTCAAAAAATATTTTAGTATTATATATAAAATATATCATTTTAACATTAAAAAACTAGTACAAAAAGTACTAGAAAATTCCCAAATGGAGCCATAGTTGTAAATGTTTACAACTTTGCTTCAAAGATAAATTGATATATAGAATATCAATCACTAAGTATATTTTATCACAAAATTATCAAAATGTGTATAAAAAGAATTGAAATTATGTTATACTTTTAATGTAAGTAAAGGAGGAGTAAAAAGTGGAAAATCAAAAAAATAGTAAGGGTATCATAGCGTTACTTGTTGTAATTATAGTTATATTATTAGCATTAGTTGTTTTAATAGGAACAGGAATGGTAAGTTTTAAGTCTAGTACAAGCGCTAATAATCAACAAAATAGCGGAAATAATATTGTCAATAATGAACAAAGTAATACTATAAATGAAACTAATGATATTGATAATAATGCTAATTCAAGTTCAAATGCTGTTAGTCAAAAAAGTTCTGTAAGCAAATCACAAATACTTTCATACTATAAAGAAAGAATATCTGCATTTTCCGATTCTAATCATCAATATTCAATAATAGATATAAATAATGATGATATTCCAGAATTGTTTATATATGTAACTGGAAGACTTGGAAATCAAATAATTGCTGATACTTCAGTATTTACCTACGATGAAAATAAAGGCGATAAATCAAATAATTATATTGTAGGTGTTGGAACCGTAAGTGGTAGAATTGATAATGATACTATATTGTATAAAATGAATGATGGAAGATTATTATCTGTACATGGACATATGGGATATGAAAGTACAACATATTTTAAACTTGAAAATGATTGGTTAATAAGAACAGATTTTGCTTCTAAACAAACAGACAATTATATGTCAGGTGATAATGCAATCCAATTTAAACCTTGTACTGATACTTCGCTAATTGATAATTTTAGTTAATTAAAAGTCTAGAATTAATTTTCTAGGCTTTTTAAATTCTTATATCAAAATCAGTTTTTTCTTTTTGTTTATTTTCTATATTTTTATTATTAATATAAGTATTATTTATATCTTTAATAGATTCTAAATCTAATGCTCCGTGAGTATATAAATCTTTTGAAAATTCATAATATTTATCTCTATCTTTGTGGAATATTTTAGATTTTAAATGTTTAATAAGATTAGTAAATAGATTAATATATTGAGATAATTTCTGTTTTAAAGAATTATTTTCTTGTTTTAAGGAAGTATTTTCTTCTTTTAATTCTGATATTTCTAAATCTTTTTTAGATATATTTTCTTTAAGATTATCTATTCTAATATTTAAAGCATTATTGCTTTCAGTTAGATATTTAATCTTATTTTTATTTTCAGTAAGTTCTTCATTTACATTATTTTGGATTTATGTCAACTTTTTAGACGCATAATTCTGACGAAATCATATTTAAATTTATTCCAATTCCTCCATCAAAACAGGAACCCAGTAATTTATCTTGTATAATTTGTCAATCAAATAATAATTTGATTGCTTAATGCTTAAGATAAATTGCTGCCTTTTTTGATGGATTTTCTCGGCATAAAATTAAATATTTCTTATGCTAAACTTGCAACATAATTATCATATTTTTCATTTGGTGTAATATATCCTAATGTACTATGTATTCTTTTATTATTATACCAACTTTCTATAAATTCAAATATTGCTAGTCTTGCTTCTTCAAATGTTTCATAATTATTAACATTTACTTCTTCTTTTTTTAATATGACATTGAAGCTTTCCATACTTGCATTATCATACGGATATCCTTTTTTACTATAAGAATGTTTTATTTGTAATTTTTCTAATAAATTTTCATAATCATTTGATGTATATTGACTTCCACGATCTGAATGAAATATTCCATCTTTTTTTAACCCTCTATTTATCATAGCTTTATTAAATGCATCTATTACTAAATCATCAGTCATACTAATTCCATAACTCCATCCTACAACTTTTAAATCAAATAAATCTATTACTATTGCTAAATAAGTCCATCCTGTTTCTTTTGTATAAATATATGTTATATCTCCAACCCATTTAATACTTGGTATTATGGTAAAAAAGTCTTGTTCTAAAAGGTTTTTATATTCTTTTGTGTTATCTGTTTTTGAACTTCCTGAATGATTAAATTTTTTTGTTGTTATACTTCTTAGGTTCATTTTTTTCATTCTTCTTGTAACTCTTTTTTGACTTGCTTTAAATCCCTTTTTATTTAATAACTTAGTTATTTTTGGAGAACCATATCTTCCTTTTGATTCATCATAAATTCTTTTAATTTCAATATCTATTTTTTTGTGAATATGACCATTGCTTTTTTTAGGATTTCAACCTCTTGTTGTAACTTAGAATTTTCTTTCTTTAATTCTATTATTTCCTTATTATTTGTTAATGTACCATCTTCTGCTTTTATTGTTCCATATAACTTTTTCCAATTATATATATTTTTTACGCTTAGGCCATATTCACGTGCTAAATCTGTTGCACTTTTTCCTTTTTCATATAATTCAACTATTGTTCTTTTTGTTGTCTCGTCATATTGTTTATATTTTGACATGAAATTTTCCTCCTTTTTTGTGATTTATATTATATCACTTTGTGACAAATTTCGTGTCTATATATCTATACTAACACCAGTCTTCCAAAGGCAAAATGGTTAAGCGTGGTTCTGGATATTTAAGGTATTCAATTATGAATGTAGCAATGACAGTAATTAAATTTAATCCAACTTTCTATGACTATTACTATAAGAAAATATCTGAAGGTAAATGTCATAGAGTTGTCTTATCCCATGTCTGTAAAAAAATTATTAGAGTTATTTACATACTTGAAACTAAAAATATCCAATTTGATCCGTCTTTATTAAAATAATTTATTTTATGCCGAGAAAACTTATTGATAATAGGTATAACTTATTCTTAATGCTTATAGCAACAGCAAAGCAATAATATTATTTATTGCTTTGCAAATTAATAAAGAATAAGTTATAGGTTCCTGTTGTCAATAAGGAAATTGGAATAAAAAAATGAGTGATAATACACTCATAATTTGTGACATTTTAATATTGAAATATTTGTGACTTTTCATATTGACATTTACAACTTCAAAAATTTTAAAAATATAGTTTTTGAAGTCTTTTGGCGTGGGATTCTTTTCCATATTAATTTTTTTAAGGAAAACTATTGACTTTTAATAGTTAGCCTTTCCTTTAGGATGATTTCTTCGTATGACTTCCAAGCTGAGACGGGAGTTTGACACAAAAAAAATCAATCTTTCGATTGATTCTATATATCAATGTCCGAAAAAGTTCGAACAGAAACGTCAATGGAGCAAGTGACCGGGATCGAACCGGCATCCTAGCCTTGGCAAGGCCATATACTAACCATTGTACTACACCTGCAATTAAATAATGTATATATAAAATATACACTATTTTTTTTGTTTTGTAAATAGTTTTTAATCAATTGTATCAAATTGTGAATTATATAATTCAAAGTAAAATCCATTCTTATCTAATAATTGTTGATGAGTTCCCTGCTCTATTATGTTTCCCTCTTTCATAACTAATATTAAATCAGCATTTTTTATTGTTGATAATCTATGGGCTATTATAAATGAAGTTCTACCACGTGTTAATTTATCCATAGCTTTTTGAACTAATTCTTCAGTTCTTGTATCTACATTAGAAGTTGCTTCATCAAGTATTAAAAATGGTGCGTCTTCTATCATACCACGAGCTATAGTTAAAAGTTGTTTTTGTCCTTGACTTATTTGATCACTATCTGCCACTTTAGAATCTAATCCGCCTGGTAAAGTTTTTATAAAGTGGTCTATTCCAACTGTCTTACAAGCACTTAATATTTCATCATCAGATACATTTTCCTTATTAAATTTCAAGTTTTCTCTTATAGTTCCATCAAATAGCCAAGTATCTTGCAAAACCATAATAAACAAATTATGAATATTATCTCTACTTAACTCTTTAATAGATGTTCCATCTATTAAAATATCCCCACTATTTATTTCATAAAATTTCATAAGTAAATTAACCATTGTAGTTTTACCTGCACCAGTAGGACCTACTATAGCAATTTTTTGCCCCGGTTTTACTTTTACACTAAAATCTTTAATTATTATTTTCTCTGGATTATATCCAAATTTTACATTTTTAAATTCTATTTCACCTTTTACGTTTCTAACATTTAATTTTTTAGTGAAATTAGACTCATCATTCATTTCAGTCTCATCTAAAAATTCAAAAACACGTTCTATAGCTGCAGCTGCCGACTGCAACCCTGTCATTGCTTGGGCGATTTGAGATAGTGGATTTGTAAACATTCTAATATATATCATAAATGCAACTATTACACCAAATGATATTACATTATTAATTACTAATAATGCTCCTACTACACATACAGCTACATATCCAAAATTTCCTATAAATCCCATAATTGGTTGCATAATTCCAGATATAAATTGACTTTTTCTATTATATTCATATAAATTATTATTTAATTTATCAAATGTTTCATTTGCTTCTTTTTGTCCATTATATACTTTAACTATATCATGTCCTGAATATATTTCTTCTATATAACCATTTAAATTTCCTAACTCTTCTTGACGTTTAATAAAATATTTTTGCGATTTATTTAATAAAAATCCCATAAATAAAAATCCAAATATACTAGATACTATTGCTGTTATAGCCATTATATAATTAGTTACAAACATCATTATTATAGATCCTATAAAAATAGTTATATTAGTTACTAATGGAGATATACTTTGGTTCATATTTTGAGCCACTGAATCAACATCATTTGTAACACGTGATAAAATATCACCTGTCTCGTGTGTATCAAAATATTTTAAAGGAAGCATATTTATTTTTTTACTTATAGAACTTCTTAATCCTTTAGCATAGTTATTTGAAACTAATGTCATAAGAATTGATTGAACATAACTTAGAAGTGCACTTATAACATAAATAAAGACTAATATCAAAGTCATACTTTTTACTTTAGCAATATCTATTTTAGGTTTTATTATATTATAAATTGATTTTGGAAGTTCATCTAATTTTTTATACATTTCACCAGCATCTATATTACTATCTTCCTTCATACTTTTCATCATATTAGAAAACATTAATTTATCAGAGGATGAAACATCTTTAGAACTCATAATATCTTTTATAGTATTTTCTGTTATATTAGGCTTTATTCCAAGAGTAATAACATCTGTTAAATCAGATAGTCTATTTGGGGCTATTAAAGCTAATATAGCACTTACAAAAGCAAAAACAACTGATATAACTAATAAGTATTTCCACCTATTTAAACTAAAGAATAATCTTTTCATAGAACCTTTAAAATCTTTAGATTTTTCTGGTACATTTCCCCTTCTTGACATTGGTCTAGGCATTGTTTAACTCCTCCTTTGATAGTTGAGATAAAGCAATTTCCTTGTAAACTTCACAAGATTTTAACAACTGTTTATGTGTACCTATTCCAACACATTTTCCTTTATCTAAAACAACTATTTTATCTGCAGATATAATTGTTCCTATTCTTTGAGCTACTATAATAGAGGTTGCATCTTTAGTATATTTTTTTAATTCTTTTCTTAAAGTAGAATCTGTTTTATAATCTAATGCACTGAATGTATCATCAAAAATATATATTTCAGGATCTTTAGCAATTGCTCTTGCAATTGATAGTCTTTGTTTTTGCCCTCCTGATATATTTGTTCCACCTCTTGCAATATGTGATTCATAAGTCTTATCCATACTTTCTACAAAATCAGTTCCCTGAGCTACCTTTACTGCTTCTTTTATTTTTTTGTTTGTAATTTTTTGTAGTCCACTACCGTATCCTACATTAAAATTAACTGATCCTGTAAACATAATAGCTTTTTGTGATACATAACCTATTTTATTATTTAAACATTCTTCTTTATAATCTTTTACATTAACTCCATCTACTAAAATTTCACCATCTGTAACATCATAAAATCTAGGTATTAAATTTACTAATGTACTTTTTCCAGAACCAGTTGATCCTATGAACGCAATAGTTTCTCCTTTATTTACTTTAAAACTTATATTTTCAAGTAAATATTCATCTGCATCAGGATATTTAAATGATACATTTCTAAATTCTACAACACCTTTTATATCAGTTTTAGAATCAAAATTTCCTTCTTTAATTTTTATTTTTTCTTCTAATACTTCATTTATACGGTTAGCAGAAATACCTGCTCTAGGCCATATCATAAATATCATAGCAAGCATTAAAAATGCAGCTATAACTTGCATACCATAACTTGTAAATACAACCATATCACTAAAAAGTGTGATCTTATCCATCATTCCTGCTTTATTTATTAAAAATGCACCTATAAAATATATTCCTAAAGTTAAAAAATGCATAACTAAATTCATAACTGGATTTAATAGTGCAAAACACTTTTGATTAAACAGTTGAGTATTTGTTAAATCATTATTTACATCTTCAAATCTATTTTGTTGAAAAACTTCAGCATTAAAAGCACGAACTACTCTAATACCTGTTAAGTTTTCTCTTGTAACTCCATTTATTTTATCTATAAGTTTTTGTACTCTTCCAAATCTTGGAAATACAATTATTAAAAGAATAGTTATAGTTAAAAGTAATATAAAAACCCCTGCTCCTGTAAGTATGCTCCATTGTATATTTTTATTAAGTATTTTACTTACAGCCCAAACAGCCATAATAGGAGCTTTTATTATCATCTGAAGTCCCATAGCTATTAACATTTCTATTTGAGTAACATCATTAGTAGTTCTAGTAATTAAACTACTTGTTTTGAATTTTTTTACTTCTTCCATTCCAAATTTGCCAACTTTTCTAAATATTTTTTGTCTTAAAATATAAGAAAAATCAGCAGATAAATAGCTTGTTAAATAACACACAATTACTGCAGATATTAAACTACCAAAAGCACAAGATAACATAAATAATCCTTTAATAATTATATCTTGTATATTGTTTTTTTCACTTTGTATTAGTGTTGTTATTGAACTCATATAATCTGGTAATTTCAAATCTAAAAAAACTTGAAAAGCAATAAGAGCTACACAAATTATTACAAGTATCCAATCTTTTTTTGTAAAATTTTTTAATAATCTAAACATTTTATCACCTTTTTCCATTATACTACATTTAGAGTATTTTTTACACAATTTTTGTATATTTATAGAAAAATAAATATATAAGCATACATATTATTTATATGCTAAAAGACGTATAATGAAACAAAAAATAAATATCAAATAAGATATTTATTTTTCATAATGTAAATTGAGAAGTTCATATAAGTTCTTTAGGACTTACACGTTAATTATAAAATTTCAATGTGTTTATTTTTTGAATAAATTGTGTTATTTTTGTGAAATATTCAAATATGTTTTTAAAGCCTCACTTATAGCATTTGCAAAAGTATCACTATCATTTATAAATTTATCTAAATCATTTTTATAATTTATATATCCAAGTTCTAATAAATATGGTTCTGCTGTTTGATTAGAATTATAAAATTCATTTAATCCATTTTTCTTATTTCTGCCATCTACATAAGCATAGGTAGATTTCCCACCAACTTCTCTTATCATATACATATATGGAGCGCCTAATTTAATATCATATGTTCTAAATCCTTTTTTAATCATTTCATCATTAGAATTTTTTATATTTTCTTCTTTAAAATATGTAAAATAAATACCATTATCTATTTTATCTGTTTGTTTTTTTGAATATCCAACAATATCACTTATATTATCTGCGAATAACTTTGATAAATCATAATTAATATCATTAGCTGTATATACTTCAACGCCTCCATAATTCATTTTACCTTCAAAACTATTTAAATGTATTGATATACTATATTTAGATTTATATTTATTAGGTATTACTGCCCTACCAGTATCTCCATATGGCTCAAGATAAGAATCATCTTCTCTTGTTAATTTAACTTTTAAACCCAAATCAGTTAAGTTTTCTTTTAACTCTTTAGAAATTTTTAGTGTTATATCTGATTCGTTATAAACCTCACCATCTAAATTTCCACTAGCTCCTATATCAACACCACCGTGTCCTGCATCTATTGTAATATCATAAACATCATCAGGTAAAATACTTTTTCCTATCATAAATTTTACATAATTAATATTTTTATAATTTTCAAAATCTATATTAATTTTTTTATTTGACTCATTATTAGTAATAGAATAATACTCCAAAGCACCATATTTAGTTTTATTATTAAAAGTATAATATTTAACTTCTTCTAAATTACTTTTAACAAGTAATATATATTTCCCAAGATTTAAATCATCTAAAAGTAGACCTTCATTATTTTTATCTGATAAATAAACGCAGGTTTTATTATCTTCATATTTAAAATTTGCATCTATACTTATCTCTTCATTATTATTTTTTAATACTAGTTCTAACTTATCAGATAAAGATTCATCTATACAAGCACTAATATTAAAATGCGTACCAAATATTTTATAATCTTCTATATCAAATGATATATCTTCTACATCTTTTAATATATATTCTAAGTTTTGTCTTTTTGACAAAAAGAATTTAAAATATAAAAAACCTATTAAACAGATTAAAATTAAAAATATTATAAACCTCTTCATCCTACCACCAATATAATTATATCAAAAAAGCATGGTTAATACCATACCCCAAATACAATTGCTGCCATACTAAGTAATAATCCTATACACCAAAATACAACAACTATGTCTCTTTCATTCCAACCAAGTTTTTCTAAATGATGATGAAATGGTGTCATAAGAAATACTTTTTTATGAAAATATACCATACTTACAATTTGTATTAAACATACTAATGTTTCAAATATAAATACTCCTGATACTATTATAAATGTTAATTCATGTTTTGTTATAATAGCTATAGTAGCTAAAGTAGCCCCTAAAGCAAGAGATCCAGTATCTCCCATAAATACTTTAGCAGGTCTAGAATTAAACGCTAGAAAACCTATTAAACTTCCAGCTAATACAAAGCAAAATACAGATATTTCGGATGTACCTGCAATAGCTTTAGAATTAGCTGCTATAAGTGCGAATGTAATAACTTCTATTAAAGAAAGGCCTCCTGCAAGTCCATCAAGTCCATCAGTTATATTTACTGCATTTGAACTTGCAACTAACATAAATAGCAAGAATAATCCATAAAACCAACCTAAATGAACTTCAAATCCTAAAGTATAAAATTCTATTACAGGATCTGCTCCACTTTTCATATAAATAAAGAAAAATACTAAAGCTATAACTATTTGACCTATTAATTTTTGAATTTCAGTAAGTCCTACATTATTTTTCCTTTTTATAATAAGAAAATCATCTATAAATCCTAATAATGCATAAGATACAAATACAAATAAAACTATAAATAGATTTGTTGAAAAACTTATTTTCTTTAGAAGTAATAATATAATTATAGATAATAATGTAGGTATAATAAATATTAAACCTCCCATTGTAGGAGTTCCTTCTTTTGCTTTATGTTTTTTTGATAAATAACTGCTTAAAGTTTGGCTAGCTTTTAATTTTCTAAGTAATGGAAGTAAAGCCACACCTGTTATTATAGAAATTATAAAACCTATCATAAGGGCTAATACACCCCTTGTAAGTTGGTACATAAAATCACCTCATAAATTTTTGTATATATTTTTTATCACTGAAAGGAATCTTTTTATCTTTTATAATTTGATATTCTTCATGACCCTTCCCTAGTACTAATAGTATATCATTTTTTGTTAGCATTTGTATACTTTTCTTTATAGCTTTTTTTCTATTTACAATAATTTTATAGTTTTTTTTGTCAAGTTTACATATTATATCATTAATTATTTTTTTAGGTTTCTCATATCTTGGATTATCACTTGTAAAAATTACATAATCTGAATTATTTACTGCAATATTACCCATTATACTTCTTTTGGTTTTATCTCTATTTCCACCACAACCTATTAGTGTAATTATTCTATTATGATTTAACTTTCTTGCATTAGTAATTATTTTTTCTACAGCATCTGGTGTATGTGCATAATCTACTATTATTAAATTACTATTATAATTTATTATATCCATCCTTCCAGGTGGTGGAGTTAGATTTTCTATAATCTCTTTTATATTTTGTATTTTTAATAATTCTAATATTATTATAACTATACAAACATTATAAACATTATATTCACCAAGTAATTTAGTTTTATATTCTTCATTATTTAATTTAAATATAGTAGTTTTATTATCTAATTTAATATCACTTATTTTATAGTCATTACTAGTTTTTCCATATGTAATATTTTTATTATCTAATAAAAAATAATTACAATAAGCATCATCTGCATTTACAATAGCATAACTATTATCTGTCATTTTAAATAATTTTTGTTTTTCCAGTACATAATTTTCTAAAGTTTTGTGATAATCCAAGTGATCTTGTGTTAAATTAGAAAATATTACATAATCAAATTTTAAAGTATTTACTCTTCCCATTGCAAGACCTTGACTACTTACTTCCATTACAACATACTCTATTTTATATTCTAAACATTTTAAAAGCATATTATAAATATCATATAGACTTGGTGTTGTATTATTTAAACTTATTTTTTCATCTTTTATATAAAAACCTAATGTACCTATATAAGCAGTGCTAATATTTATACTATTTAAAGCCTGATAAATTAAATAACAAGTAGTTGTTTTTCCATTAGTTCCTGTCATTCCTATTAATTTTATATCTTTTATTTTATCATAATAATTATCATACAAGTATTCTTCTAAATATTTTTTAGTATCACTTACTATTATAGTATCAACACTATAATTACCATATTCAGCAACTATTTTTGATGCACCTAAATTTATAGCTTCTTCTATATAATTATGCCCATCATAATTCTGGCCTTTAATTGCTACAAAAGTGTCACCTTTAACTACATCTTTTGAATTAATTTTTATATTCATAAAAAAACACCTCAATATATTTTATGAAAATATATTGAGTGTGACTTTAAATTACTTTGTTTAAACTTTCATTTATACATTTTTCAATTTCTTCTCTATCATTAAAAGGAATTTTCATATCATTTACTATTATTGCAGTTTCATGTCCTTTTCCTAAAACTAATAATATATCATTACTATCTAAATATGAAATACCATATCTTATTGCTTTTCCTCTATCTTTTATTACAACATATGAACCATTGTCATTACCATGCACCATATCATTAACTATATTATCAAATGATTCTGTATGTAAATCATCACTTGTAACAATTACTTTTTTACTATTTTTTATAGCTAGAGAAAGCATTATAGGTCTTTTAGTTCTATCTCTATCTCCAGTACATCCAAATACAGTATAAATATTTGCTTTACTTACTTCTTTTACTGTATCATAAACATTTTTCATAGCATCTGGAGTGTGTGCATAATCTACTATTATTAAATTAGTTTTAAAAGGTATTATATCCATTCTACCAGGTGGAGATGAAAGCGTTTTTACGGCATCTATAATGTCAGTTATATTTATTTTAAGTTCACATAAAATACTAATAGCACAAACAAGATTATATATATTATATTTACCTATTAATTTTGTTTCAAAATCATATTTTTTACCTTTTATATTAAGTGTAAACTTTGTATTATAACCCAAAGTATAATCTTCAATTTTATATTCTAAAGCATTAAATCCATAATATACAACATTTTTGGATTTAAAATAAGTATTATATTCATCATCTATATTTACTACACTTACTCCATTATCACGGACGTTTTCAAATAATTTTTGTTTAGCTTTAGCATAATTTTCAAAAGTTTTATGATAATCCAAGTGATCCTGTGTTAGATTTGTAAATGCTGCAACATCATAAGTTATACCTTCTAATCTATTCATATCTAACCCTTGACTACTAGCTTCTAAAACAATATATTTATACCCCTTATCTATAGCTTCTATAAACATGTCATACATATCACATATATCCGGACTTGTATTAGATAGATTAGATACTTTCTTATCCAAATAAAAACCTATTGTTCCTATATAAGCACATTTAAATCCTAATTTATTAAGCATTTGATAAACTAAAAAACAAGTGGTTGTTTTTCCATTAGTACCAGTTATACCAATTATTTTTACTTCTTTTAAACGATCTTTATAATTTTCCTCTAAATAATCTACTAAATATTTTCTTGTATCACTCACCTTTATTGTTTCAACTTCATATTCTTTATCATTATCAACAACTATTTTAGAGGCACCAGATGAAATTGCCTGATCTATATATTTATCACCATTACTACTAATACCTTTTAAAGCAACAAATATATCTCCTTTTTTTATTTTTCTTGAATCTGATTTTATGTTTATCATATTTACTCCTTATACGTATAATCTTCCATATTAAATTTTAAATCAGTAATATTATTTATATTACTATATTCTATTTCTATAACTTTTAATTCCAAATTTAAATTATTTAAATCAATAGTTATTTTTTCTATATTATCATTATTTTCTTTCACTATAATTTCATTAGTTGTTGTATAGTTATTTGAATCATTAAATAAATATTTCATCAAATCATTTGTAGAGGCTAAATAAGTTATTTGTTTTGAGTTATCTAAATATGTCGTTGTTGACTGTATTATTAAATTATTTAAAAATTCTTTAATATAAAATATCTTAGTTATATCATACTCTAAACTAGCTTTAGTATAATAATTATCAAATATTAAATAAGTATTTGTAGAATCATAATAATACTTACTATTATTATATGTAAAAATAGATATACCATTATAATAAGTGCCTTCTATTATATTATCTAAATTATTTTTTTTATAATTTATTTTATAATTATAACTTTCAACTACCTCATTTTTATTTGTATTATCAGTTGTATTATTAGAATCTATATACGAATTTGAAGTATCTTTTGAAGTATTTAACACTAAAAATACAAATATATTCCTAAAAGAGTTAAAGATCTTGTTTTAGGATTTTTTAATTTTTCTTTTATATTTTTAATAAAATTTATCATATTACTCTACCACATTTCCAACTAAACTATCCTTTATCCCATTTAAATAATCTTTAGATCTCATCCGAGATTTGCCTTCTGGTTGAATTACCGTTAAAACAATTACACCATTACTAGTTTTAACATAAATACCCATATCATCTGTCTTTACTATTTCACCATTAACATTTAATGATGAATATTCATCTACTATAACTGATTCAAACACTTTAAACCTTTTACCATTTAAAATAAAATAAGCACCCGGAAAACTATTTAAACCTCTTATTTGATTATATATTTGTATAGATGTTTTATTAAAATCTAGTTTTTCATCTTCTTTTTTTATTATAGGCGCAAAAGTTACTTCATCAGGATTTTGAGGAGTTCTTTCATTTGTACCATCTATTATACTAGGTAATGTTTGAAGTAATAACTTACTACCCAAAACGCTTAATTTATCGTGCAATGTACTAGCAGTATCTGTATCTGTTATATCAATTGCTTCAGTTGCTATAATATCTCCATCATCCATACCCGGAGCCATATACATTATAGTTATGCCTGTTTTCTTTTCTCCATTTATTATAGCCCTATGTATAGGAGCTCCTCCTCTTAATTTTGGAAGAAGAGATGCGTGTACATTTATACAACCAAGTCTTGGATAATCAAGTAACTCTTTAGGTAAAATTTGACCATATGCACAAGTAACTATTAAATCAGGATCTAAATCAATTATTTCTTGGTAAGATTCTTTTAATTTTTCTAATTGTATTACTAGTATATTATGTTTTAATGCCTCTTCTTTTACAGGAGGAAAAACAATATCACCTTTTCTTCCTACTCTTTTATCTGTTTGAGTTACAACAGCTTTAACACCATAATTATCAATTAAAACATCTAATATAGGTACACTAAATTTTGGAGTACCCATAAATACTATTTTTAAAGGTTTTTCTACTTCAATATCTTCTATATTCATCTAATCACCAAATTAATTATACTATAAATCCCAAAAAATAAAAAGTAGATTGCTCTACTTTAATTGATTTGTAGTTACTATTCACAGCCAAATTTGTAAAATCTAAAATCTCCACGTTAATATATAAAATGTTGTTATTTCAATTACTATTATCATAAAATGGCTATAAGATTAACAATAGATCCCAACATTTAAAAAAACGATTTTTTATGAAAAATCTATGAAAAGCCTTATAAATATTGAATTTCTTGATAATTTATTAAAAACGGCTGTGAATAGTAACAAAAAGGTATAAACCAATTTTTTTTATAATATAAAAATAAGGGCTAAGCCCTTATTTTTGTGATATCATTTTTTTCTTACTAAGTATTAAAGTATATTCACTGCTTACTAATGTAGATTTACAATATTCGCATTTTCCACTATTATTTGCTTCAACTGGAGCTCCACACTGTGGGCAAGTTTTAATTTCTTGTTTTTCATTTATTGATTTAACAAATGTTAAATCATAATTATATATATTTAATTTTGAGGCTACTCCTCTTAATACTTTATTTGTTTTTGTATCTATTATAAAATCATAACAACTAACTGTCATATTAATTAAAATAGTCTCTTGACCGTTTTCATGATATACTGATTTTACTTTACTAGAAATATATTTAATATCATGCATTATATTTTTTTGATTTTTTACTTTTAGTGTATCAAGTTGCATTAAATACATATTATACATTTCATCTGTTGTTAAATTTCTTATCTTTTCTTCATCAAAATTCATCCAAGCAAATTGAATTTCTTTATAAATATTGAATGCTTCTATTTCCAATCTTTTTTCTTCATCATAGTCATTAACATTTAAAAGTTCTAATTTACTATTTAAAGCATCCTCTAAAATCTTTTTAGATTTTTTAGATGATGATGCTACTACAAGGACAATAATAACAACTACTATTAGAGCAAATATAGGATGTTCTAGGCATAAATATATTAAAAAACTAATATCTATTCCACCAGAAGAACCACCCCCTGAAGAACTTAAGCTAGATGAATCATAACTAGAATCAAACCCACTATCAGCTCCAACTAACTGAATATGAGTTGTATATGCAAACACACTAACCAAAAATAAACAAATACATAATAAAACTATTTTCTTTTTATCTAATTTCATTATACCACCTATTATAATTTTATCATAAAAAGAAAAAAAGTGTGAATATTTTTCACACTTTTAATCTAATAATTCTTGCTCTAGAGCCTCCAATGGTTCTTCTTTTAAAGCATCTAACTCTAATGTATATTCAGCTGTTCTATGTTTTTTAGCTCCAGTTCCTGCTGGAATTAACTTACCAAGAATTACATTTTCTTTTAATCCTTCTAATTTATCAACTTTTCCATGAATTGCAGCATCTGTCAATATTCTTGTTGTTTCTTGGAATGATGCAGCTGATAAGAATGAATCTGTCTCTAGTGATGCTTTTGTTATACCAAGTAATACTGGTCTTCCTGTTGCAGGTCTTTTTCCTTCTAGAATTAATTCTTTATTAATATCAGTAAATTTATTTATATTAACCATTGTTCCTGGTAAGAATAATGAATCTCCTGAATTAATTATTTTTATCTTAGAAATCATACGTTTAGCAATAATTTCTACGTGTTTATCTGATATATCAACACCTTGTGAACGATAAACTTTTTGAGTTTCAGATAATATATATTGTTGTGTAGAAATTGGATCTGTTACAACTAATAATTCTTTTGGACTTATAGCACCATGTGTTAATTTTTGTCCCGCTTTTATTTCTTGACCCTCTACAACTGAAAGTTTTACACTATAATTTGTTGTATGTTTACGAGTTTCTACATCATTTTTTATATGGATTATGTATTTTCCATTTTCTTCTTCTATTTTACTTACAACACCATTTATTTCTGCAATTGTTGCTTTACCTTTTGGATTTCTTGCTTCAAATAATTCTTGAACACGAGGTAAACCTTGAGTTATATCATCTCCTGCAACTCCTCCTGTATTAAATGTTCTCATGGTAAGCTGTGTACCTGGTTCACCAATTGATTGAGCTGCCATTATACCTACTGCTTCACCTTCTTCAACAATTTGACCTGTTGCAAGATTACGTCCATAACATTTTTGACATACACCGTGTTCTGTCTTACAAGTAAGTACAGTTCTAATAGGTACTTTTGTAAGCCCTGAAGCTACTATTTTTTCTGCCAAAGATTCATTTATATAAACATCTTTGTCACAAATAACTTCTTTAGTTTCTGGATGTATAATCTTTTTATTTGTAAATCTTCCTAAAATACGATCGTAAAGTGATTCAATTACAGTACCATCAGCATCATTTATAAATGCTTCTACTACTGTTCCAGACTCTGTACCACAGTCTATTTCTTTAACTATAATATCTTGTGATACATCAACTAATCTACGAGTTAAATATCCAGCATCTGCTGTTTTTAATGCTGTATCAACTGCACCTTTACGAGTTCCGTGTGTAGATAAGAAGAACTCAGACACTGTTATACCTTCACTAAATGATGAAATAACTGGTATTTCTTCTGATTGACCGTTTGGTTTTGAGAATAATCCACGCATACCAACTAATTGTGTATATGATCCCATATCTCCACGAGCTTTTGAAGTCATCATTATACAAATAGGATTATCTGGATCATTTTTAACCATAGATTCAAGTTCTTGTGTTATTTGTTTTTTAGTATCAGTCCAAATAGAAACTACTTTACTATATCTTTCATCTTCAGTAATTAAACCACGTTTGAATTGTTTATTTACTTGATCTACTAATGATTGACTATTAGCAATAATTTCTGGTTTCTTCTGTGATTCTTTAATATCACTTATTGCTATACTAATTCCAGATAAAGTTGAATACTTAAATCCTAAATCTTTTAGTTTATCTAGCATTACTGAAGTTTCAGTAGTTTGATAACGTTTATATATTTGGGCTATTAATTTAGAAAGTACACCCTTTGCGAAAGCATCAACAACTGGCATAGCTTCTATTTTTTCTTTTATGTTTTCTCCTTTATTTATAAAGAATTTAGCTGGAGTAACTTTTTCTATATTTTCAGAAGATCCTTCTGCTATATATTGGAAAGTATCTGGGAATATTTCATTAAATAAAAGTTTTCCAGGTGTAGTTACTAAATATTTATCTAAATATTTATCAGGGAATATTTTACGAGTAAATGAAGAAACTGGTAAAGCTATTCTTGTATGAAGAGTAATTTCTCTTCTTTCATAACTCATCAAAGCTTCATTAGCATCTTTATATACTCTACCTTCTCCAGGAAGTCCTGCTTTTTCTATAGTTATATAGAAGTTTCCTAAAACCATATCCTGTCCTGGAGTAACTATTGGTTTACCATCTGATGGTTTTAGTATGTTATTAGCACCTAACATAAGAATTCTAGCTTCTGCTTGTGCTTCTTCTGTAATAGGTACGTGTACTGCCATCTGGTCTCCATCAAAGTCAGCATTAAATGCAGCACATACAAGTGGGTGTAATCTAATTGATCTACCCTCAATTAATTTTGGCTCGAATGCTTGAATACCTAATCTATGTAAAGTTGGGGCACGGTTTAACATTACAGGGTGTTCTTTTATTTTTTCTTCAACTATATCCCAAACTTTAGGATCTTGGTTATCAATCATACGTTTTGCAACTTTAATATTACTTGCAATTTCTTTTTTTACTAAACCATTTATTACATGTGGTTTGAATAGTTCTAAAGCCATTTCTTTTGGTATACCACATTCATACATTTTTAAGCTAGGTCCAACTACTATAACGCTACGACCAGAATAGTCAACACGTTTTCCAAGTAAGTTTTGACGGAAACGTCCTTGTTTTCCTTTTAACATACTAGCTAAAGATTTTAAAGGTCTATTTCCAGCACCTGTTATATTTCTTCCACGACGTCCATTATCAAATAAAGCATCAACAGCTTCCTGTAACATACGTTTTTCATTTTGGATAATTATAGAAGGCGCTCCTAATTCCATTAATTTTTTTAAACGATTATTACGGTTAATTACACGACGATATAAGTCATTCAAATCAGATGTAGCAAATCTTCCACCATCTAATTGAATCATTGGTCTAAGTTCTGGTGGAATTACTGGTAGCGCTGTTAAAATCATCCATTCTGGACGATTTCCAGATTCCTTAAATGCACTTAGTACATCTAATCTTTTAATTAAACGAATTCTTTTTTGACTTTGTGAATCTTTTATTGATTCAATTTCAGCTTTTAATTGGCTAACTTCTTTATCTAAATCTACTTGTTCTAGTAATTCTTTTATTGCCTCAGCACCCATTCCAACTCTAAATTCATTTCCATATTTTTCATAATATGCACGATAATCTTTATCGGAAATAGTTTGTTTTTTCTCTAAAGGTGCACTTCCTGGATCAAGTACTACATAACTTACAAAGTATAATACTTCTTCCAAATCTCTTGGTGACATATCAAGTACAAGTCCCATTCTAGATGGAACACCTTTAAAGAACCAAATATGGGATACTGGAGTTGCTAGTTCAATATGCCCCATACGTTCACGACGAACTTTAGCACGAGTTACTTCAACTCCACATCTATCACATATTATATTTTTATATCTTAAACGTTTATATTTACCACAAGCACATTCAAAATCCTTTGTAGGTCCAAAGATTTTTTCACAAAATAACCCATCTCTTTCTGGTCTTAAAGTACGATAGTTTATTGTTTCTGCTTTTTTAACTTCACCATATGACCAAGAACGAATTTTCTCAGGTGAGGCAATTGAAATTTTTAATCCTTCAAAATTATTAACATCCATTTTATAAAGCCTCCTCTTCTTGATCTATATCAATATCATCTAAAGATTCTTCATCATAATCTTCTTCATCTTCATCTAAAGTTTCAAAATCATCTTCATAATCTTCATCTTTTATGTCATCTTCATAATCTTCAAATGGTTCTTCTTCAGAATTATTTACTAAACTAGATTCTTTCTTAGGTTCTTTAGAATCTAGTAAATTATCATCCTTATCTGCTTCTTCTAAATCTTTTAATTCTGAGAAATTTCCATTGTCATTTAATACTGTTATATCAAGTCCTAATGCTTGGAATTCTTTTATAAGAACTCTAAAACTTTCAGGGATTCCTGATTTTGGTATTGGCATTCCTTTTACTAAAGCTTCATATACTTTAACACGGCCAATAACATCATCAGATTTTATAGTCATCATTTCTTGAAGAACATGAGCTGCTCCATATGCATATAAAGCCCAAACTTCCATTTCTCCAAATCTTTGACCACCAAATTGAGCTTTTCCTCCTAAAGGTTGTTGTGTAACCATACTGTATGGTCCTGTTGAACGAGCATGAAGTTTATCATCTACCATGTGGTGTAGTTTAATCATATACATTACACCAACACTTATACGATTATCAAATGGTTCTCCTGTACGTCCATCATAAAGTACAGTTTTCCCATCTTCATCTATTCCAGCTTCTTTTAATGCGTCAATTATCTCCTCACGATTAGCTCCACTAAATACAGGAGTTGCAACATGTATTCCTAATTTTTTAGCTGCTATACCTAAGTGCATTTCAAGAATTTGCCCTATATTCATACGACTTGGAACTCCAAGTGGGTTAAGTAATATATCAACTGGTGTACCATCAGCTAAATATGGCATATCTTCTGAAGGTAATACTAGTGATATAACACCTTTGTTTCCATGACGACCTGCCATTTTATCTCCAACAGTTATTTTACGTTTTTGTGCTATATAAACACGAATTATTTTAGATACACCTGCTGGAAGTTCATCTGTATCTTCTTTTGTAAACACTTTTATATCGTGAACAATACCTTCTCCACCATGTGGAACACGAAGAGATGTATCTCTAACTTCACGAGTCTTCTCTCCAAAAATTGCATGTAACAATTTTTCCTCTGAAGTTAATTCTGCCATTCCTTTTGGTGTTACTTTACCTACTAAGATATCATCATCTTTAACCTCAGTACCAATACGAATTAAACCATTTTCATCTAAGTTTTTACGAGCTTCCTCACTTACATTTGGTATATCTCTTGTAAACTCTTCTGGTCCTAATTTAGTATCTCTACATTCAATTTGATAATCTTGAATATGAATTGATGTATAAACATCATCTCTTACTAATCTTTCATTTAATATAACTGCATCCTCGTAGTTATATCCATTAAAGTTCATGAAAGCTACAGTAACATTTTTACCTAATGCCATTTCTCCCATATCAGTACTTGGACCATCAGCAATTATTTGATCTTTTTTAATTTTATCATTAACTTTTACTATTGGTCTTTGATGATAACAAGTACCAGCATTACTTCTTTCAAATCCATTTAAGTAGTATGTATCTACTCCACCTTTAGTTTTAACAATTATCTTTTCAGAATCTACATAATCAACTATACCATCTGCTTTAGAAATAACAACAGCACCACTATCTCTTGCTGAGATTGCTTCAATACCAGTTCCAACTATTGGTGCTTCACACTCTAATAATGGAATTGCTTGACGCTGCATGTTAGCACCCATAAGTGCACGTTTTCCATCATCATGTTCCAAGAATGGAATTCCTGCTGTTGTAATTGATACAACTTGTTGACTAGATACGTCTATATAATCTACATCACTACTTTTAATCATTATATTTTCGCCACGGAAACGTACAGGTACTCTCTCTGCAATGAAATTATCATTTTCATCTAATTTTACAGTAGCCTGTGAAATATGATACTCTAACTCCTCATCTGCTGTCATATATCTAATTTCATCAGTTAAATGACCATTTTCAACTTTTCTATATGGAGTCATTATAAATCCATATTCATTAACTCTAGCATAACTTGCAAGAGATGTAATAAGTCCTATATTTGGTCCTTCTGGTGACTCTATTGGACAAAGTCTACCATAATGTGATGGATTTACGTCACGTACTTCCATTCCAGCACGATCACGAGATAATCCACCAGGTCCTAAAGAACTTAAACGGCGTTTATTAGCAAGCTCTGCTACTGGATTTGTTTGATCCATGAATTGTGATAACTGACTTGAACCAAAGAATTCTTTAATAGCAGCTGTCAAAGGTCTAATATTTATTAAAGTTTTTGGAGTAACTTCATCAAGTTCTTGAGTACTCATTCTATCTCTTATTACTCTTTCAATACGAGCAACACCTACTCTAAATTGATTTTGTAAAAGTTCTCCTACTTGTCTTACACGACGATTTGATAAATGATCTATCTCGTCATAAGAACCTATTCCTTCATGTAAATTTAGGTAATATGATACTGATGCATATACATCTGAAATAGTAAGTCTTTTTTCTTCAATTGTTTGATCATTACCTATAATTCTAACAACTTTATTTGGATTTTTCTTAGAATATACTTTAACTATTTGAACCTTACCATATGAATCTAACTCTTCATTAATTAAAGCATCTTTTACTCCATAACCATCAGCCATTATTGGTTTTAATTCTTCTAAAACTTCTTTAGTAACTAGTGTACCTTTTTCAAATTTAGTCTCTCCATTTACTTTAATATCTTCAGCAAGTATACAGTCATATAATCTATCAATAACATTTAATTTCCTATTGAATTTATAACGTCCTACTTTAGCTAAATCATATCTAAATGAATCAAAAAATCTAGTAATTAATTGGTTTTTTGCACTATCTAAAGTACTTGGTTCACCTGGTCTTAATTTAGAATGAATATCTATTAAAGACTCATCTGTATTTTTGTTTGCATCTTTTTCTATAGTACGCATGATATAATCATCTTCACCAAATAAGTCAATTATATCATTATCACTAGAAAGACCTAATGCTCTAAGTAGTGTAGTTACTGGAACTTTATGAGTTCTATCTATTCTACAGTAAAATACATCTCTAGCATCAGTTTCAAACTCAAGCCATGTACCTCTAGTTGGAATAATTTGTGAAGTAATAATATGTTTACCGTTTTTCTTATCTACTTCACGCGAAAAATAAACACTAGGTGAACGAACTAATTGTGATACTATAACACGTTCTGCTCCATTGATTATAAATGTACCACTATCTGTCATAATAGGCATATCGCCTAAATAAATTTCTTGCTCTTTAACCTCACCAGTCTCTTGGTTAAAAAGACGTGCTTCAACCTTTATTGGTGCAGCATAAGTTGCATATCTTTCCTTGCAACCTTTGATTGAGTATCTTGGCTCTTCAAAAGAGTATTCTCCGAATTCTAACGTTAAATTTCCAGTAAAACTCTCAACTGGAAATATATCATCAAATACTTCTTTTATTCCATCAGTCATAAACCAGTCATATGACTTTTTTTGAATTTCTAATAAATTGTTTAATTCTATTGCATTTTTTGTTTTTGCATAACTTCTTCTTTCACGGTAATCCCCGAATTTTTTTATTGTATAAGCCACTTTTTCACCCCATAAACTATATTTTCTAGAAAACACATATTAAGCAGAATAATATATGCCGCCAATTTATAATTATATATTATTTAGTCAAATAAGTCAACAATTTTGACAATCAATTACATAAAATCCTTTATTTTTATTTATAATTTTAATTTTATAATAACTTTCTATATCTTTTATAGCACTTTTTGCTCCTTGATCCTTGTTTATAACAAACATCAAATGTCCTTTTTCTTTCAAATAATCTTTGGCTTTAATAAGTATTTCATATAATATTTTTTTACCTACTCTAATAGGTGGATTAGTAATTATATAATCATATTTTTTAGATATATTATTATAAATATCACTTTCAAATATATTAACATCTACATTATTAATTTTAGCATTTTTTCTAGCTAAATTTAGTGCTCTTTCATTAATATCGATCATATCTACATTTGAATTTGTATTAGATTTAATAATTATTCCAATTGGACCATATCCACATCCAAAATCAAGTACATCACCTTTTATGTTTTTTAAATTTATGCTTTCAAGTAAAGTTCTTGTACCAAAATCTAATCCTTTTTTAGAAAATACATTATTATCTGTTTTAAAAGTATAAATATTGCCAAATAATTCTGCTTTTATTGTAATTTCATTACTTTCAACATCAGTTTTTTTATCAAAATAATAACTCATTTTATTTTTCCTTAACTAATTTTTTATTGTTTTCAAGATTATTTTCATAATCCTCTATTTTTTCCATTAAATCTTTTAACTCTTCTTCGCTATAAGACTTTTGCTCCAATCCCATTGCAGTTATATAATACGCAAGTGTTCCATATATAATAGAATCATTATTATAATTTACTTCTTTAGAAGTAAACAAATCATAATACTTAGGAGTCTTTAAAATTTTGTGATTATCTTCTAATATAATTGTATAATATATATTATTTTGCTCATCTATAACTTTCACAAAATAGCAATCCTTAAGCGTTTGAAAATCTATATCATCAGATACTGCTAGTACAACTCCTTCTTGTGATTTTTCATATTTTATGTCATTAATTGAAGTACATCCTGAAAGTGAAATTAACGAAATTCCAGTTGCAAGAAGGCCAGCTATTAATTTTGTATTTATATTATTAATTTTACCTGTTTTTAATTTCATTTTATCTTGCCTTTCTATTTTTTATTTCACTAACAACCTCTTCTTGTCCTTTTTTGATAATGTTTTCAAAAAATTTTTCTCTAAAGTCAAAAAATAATTGATCATAAAATTTATCACTATGATAAACACTACTATCAGTTAAATAAACAACAATATTATTTTCTTCAAAATCATTAACATCTGAAAGTAATACTTTTTTATCTACTTGAGTTTCTAAATCTAAATATAAATTATATATTTTTTTATTCTGCTCTATACATATAGAATCAGATTTATCATAACTTCCCATATAAATAAATATATTATTACTATCTTTTGTTCTGCAAGCAAGACCACTAAAAGATTTATTAACAATCCTTGAATCAGATAAAGTTTTATCATTATATGTATCCAATATTTGTTTAGCATACAAATATCTTCTTACACTATCATATCTTATTAATTCTGAAATTAACATTTCATCCCTTTTATCAATTAAATGTTTTTCTTTTTGACTTAAATTTAAATAAAGTTGTACTTTAGAATCAATTTCTAATTCTGTTATATCATTTTTACATTTTTCATACAATAATTTTAATTCCAATAATTTGGAATATTTTTTTCTTCCATTTTTTATTTCACTATTATTCATAATACCCCCTACTATTAAACAAGATAAGCCCATACTATATCTAGTACAGGCTTAAATCTTAATTATTATTTTAATTCAATAGTTGCGCCAGCTTCTTCAAATTTAGCTTTTAATTCTTCCGCTTCAGATGTAGCTACTTTTTCTTTGATAACTCCACCATTATCAGCGATAGCTTTAGAGTCACCTAATCCTAATCCTGTAACTTCTTTAATTAATTTAATTACAGCTATTTTGTTAGCACCAGCAGAAGCTAATACTACATCAACTGAACTTGGTCCTTCATTTGCACCTGCTGCATCAGCTACAGGAGCTGCTACTGCTACTGCAGATGGGTCAACACCAAATTCCTCTTTCATTAAATCTACTACTTCTTTAATTTCTAAAAGTGTCATTTCTTTTAGAGAATCAATAATTTCTTTTGCGCTTAATTTTGCCATAATCTATCTCTCCTTTCAATTATATATTTTAACTTTCTAAATTTTTACTATGTAAATCTAAGCATATTGCAAAATCTTTTGGTATTGCAAGTAAGCCACTTGCAAACATTGTAAGTAATCCTTCTCTTGAAGGTATTGTAGCAAGTTTTTTAAGTTCATCTAACTCAGTAACCTTGCCATCTACTATACCAAGTTTCATAACTAATTTATCATGAGTTTTAGCAAACTCGTTAACAGCTTTTATTGGTTCAATTATATCTTTACCAAAAGCAACTACTTTTGGTCCATTTAACTCATCTTTTACGTCAATATTTAAATTTTTTAATGCACGAGCTACTAAAGTATTTTTGTAAATCTTAAGTTCAGAATCTGAATCTTTAAGTTTTCTTCTAAGTTCCATAGTCTCTTGTACAGTTAATCCGTTATTTTCTAAGAATATAAATGAACTAGATTCTTTAACATTATTAGTTATTTCATCAATAATAGCTTGTTTAGCTTCTAATATTTTTGGATTTGCCATAAAACACCTCTCTTTCTTTGCACCGTGTTTTATAAAAAAGTCCCTACAACCGTAGGGACATATGAACTATACTTAAGTTCCTCGGTAGGATTATTAAGAATTCTCCCCTACTGTCTACGGTACTATCTCCAATTGCATTTATTATAACACAACTTTTTATTATTTACAATAATTAATTTTCAAAACTTTGAGCATCTACTTTTATACCAGGGCCCATAGTAGTTGAAACTGATATATTTAGAATATATTTACCTTTAACTGTACTTGGTTTAGTCTTATTTATAAGTGCTACAAAAGATGAAATATTTTCAACTAATTTATCTGTATCAAATGATGACTTACCAACTAATACAGCAACATTTCCAAAAGAATCAGTTCTATACTCTACACGACCTTTTTTAACGTCTTCAACAGCCTTTTTAATATCCATAGTAACTGTTCCAGTCTTTGGATTTGGCATTAATCCACGAGGCCCTAAAACACGTCCTATTTTACCTAATGCTGGCATCATATCTGGAGTTGCTATCATTGTATCAAAATCAAACCAATTCTCATTTGATATTTTATCAATCATATCATTATCTCCTACATAATCAGCTCCAGCTTCTTTTGCTTCAGTTGCTTTAGCTCCCTTTGCAATTACTAAAACTTTTTTTGTTTTACCAATTCCATTTGGAAGTACTGTAGCACCTCTTAATTGTTGATCTGCTTTTTTAGTATCTAAGTTAAGTCTAAGTACAAGTTCAACAGATTCATCAAAATTAGCTGTTTTAATTTCTTTTAACAATTCTACTGCTTCTTTAATCTCATAAGCTTTACCTTTTTCAATTTTACTTGAAGCCTCTAAGTATTTTTTTCCTCTTTTCATACTTACCTCCTATTTATATTTTTTTTATTTAAATAAGTTTGAAATTGAAAAGCGGAATTCAAAATCATATTATTTATTATTAATTAAATTATTCTTCTACTTTAATTCCCATATTTTTTGCTGTTCCTGAAACAATCTTCATTGCTTCTTCTAGTGAATAGCAATTTAAATCTGGTAATTTAATTTCTGCAATTTGCCTAAGTTGTTCTTTACTCATATTTCCAACTATCTCTTTTGATCCTTTAGTTGATCCTTTTTTAACATTACAGATTTTCTTTATTAAGAATGCTGTTGGTGGAGTCTTAATTACAAAGTCAAATGTTCTATCTTCATAAACATTAATAACTACTGGTAATATATCTCCCATTTTATCTTTAGTTGCATCATTATATTTTGTACAGAATTCTTGTAAATTAATACCTGCAGGTCCTAAAACCGTTCCAACTGGTGGAGCTGGTGTTGCTTTTCCTGCTGGTACTTGTAATTTAATTTGTTTAACTAATTGTGCCACGAAAAACACCTCCTATAAATTTTGTTTTTTCGTTGTGGTAAAAATGCTCCGCTTTTCAGGTTTCCAAATTAAGATTAACCCAAACATTAGCTCCCACAAAATCTATATTAAAACAATATAGCCCTATAATAATAACATATTTTCAATTGTTTGTAAATACTTTTATATTTTTTCTATTTCAGTAAATAATACTTCTACTATAGTCTCTTGACCAAATAAGTCTAATGCAACTTCCATTTTTTGATTTGCCATATCTACTAATTTAACTTTACCCATCATATTAGCAAAGGCACCAGATGTAACTTTAACAGAATCACCTTCACTAATTTCATTTACTACATCTATTCTACTCATACCCATATTACCAAGTATTTTATCTACCTCAGGTTTTGTTAAAGGAAATGGCTTAGCACCTTTACCACTTGATCCTATAAATCCTGTTACACCAGGTGTATTACGTACAATAAACCAAGCTTCATCTGTCATAATCATTTCAACTAAAATATATCCAGGAAACATCTTAGATTCTTTTTCTACTTCTTTACCATTTTTAATAGTAACTTCTTTTTGAGATGGAACTACTACTCTAAATATATAATCTTCCATACCCATTGAACTTGCACGCATTTCAAGTTTTTCTTTTACTTTATTCTCATGGCCTGAATAAGTATTAACTACATACCACTCTTTTTCCATTAAATAAACACCTTCTTAACTAGTCCAATTACTACATCTGATATTGAGAAAAATGCCATAAAAAAGCAAATTATAACTATTGTAGCAATAGAAAATGTTATCATTTCTTTTTTCTTTGGCCATCTTACTTTAGTCATTTCTTTTTTTACATTAACAAAAAATCTTGCTATAGCTTTCATATTTACACCTCTTTAATTATATGATTTTTTTCTAAAATAAAAACACATTACCCGTGTCTAGATAAATATTAACACAAATTTATTTTAAAGTCAACAAAAATATAGCTAATTTAATATAATTAGCTATAAAAATAATTTTTTTACTATATGATATTTTTTTATTTTATAAATATATTTTGTATAAAAGGATCATTTATAAATTTTAAATAATAAAATAGTGATATACAAAATGCTACAACAAGTATAAACACATACCACACCATTGATCTTACTCCCCATTTTGTCATTATAAATACCTCCTATATTAAAATAAAATCATCATCTTTGCTTTTTAATTTATAAAGTTTAGCTGGTCTTCCTTTTTTATTATAATCTATTTTTTCTAATGACTCTATAATATCCATCTTTATTAATTTCTTTCTAAAATTTCTTCTATCTATCTTTTTTTCTAAAATAAATTCAAATATTTTTTGAATTTCAGGCAAAGAAAATTCATTATTATATATTTTTTTTATATTACCATATATTGATAATTCTTTTTTTAAATATTCTAATCCAATATTTAAAAAGCTTTCTTTTATATTACAACTACTTATCGGAACAAATATAAAATTATTATCTAATTTTATATCATTTGCATTAACTACTCCAATATATAAAACATCTATTTTAAACTCATCTTCATCTTTGCAGCTAAAAGTATGACATTGTTTTAAATTTAAATTTGTAATTTTTAAATTATTAGCTATATATTCATCATTAATCTTTTCTAAATTATCAAAACAATCTACAATAATATATTCATTATTTTTTAATAAAATGTTAATTTCACCATCTAGTATTGTAAAAATATTAATAATACTTCTTATCTTTATATTCATAAAAATCCCTTTGCGTTTAAAATACACCTATATTTTAACTATTTTTACTTAATTTGTCAAATTGAAAGATGATCTATTAATATAATCGGATCTTTCTCTTTAAAGACAATATCATATATTATATTTATAATAGGTATATCTATTTTCTTGTTTCTTATTAGTTTATATATACTTTTTAGTGTGTACAATCCTTCGACTGTTATATTTTTTTTATATTCATCTAGCTTTTCTTTTGATGCATTTGATCCTATTAATTTTCCGAATGTATAATTTCTACTTTTTTCACTTAAGCAAGTAAGTAGTATATCTCCAAAGCCAGCAAAACTTAATATAGTTTTTTTAGATCCACCTAAAGATTTAATTAAAGATTTAACATCGTGAAGTGATTCTGTAATTAACATAGCCTGTGTTGATATTGGATATCCCATACCATCTACTATACCGGATGCTATAGCAAGTATATTTTTAACAGAACCACATATTTCTATTCCTATTATATCAGTTGTTGGATATAGTTTAAAATGATCATTACAAAAAGCATTCTTTATTATATTTAATGTTGATTTACACTTAGATGCCACAGATAATCCAACAGGAATTTTCTTTACTAAATCTATTGCAAATGAAGGGCCTGATATCGCTCCTATTTTTTTTGTTTTTATTTGCTTATTAATCATATCGTGTATAAATAGACAAGTTCCTTGTTCTATTCCCTTACTTGCAATACAAATATGTTGATTATCGCTAATATAATTTTTCAACTCCCTACAAACATCTGTAACAAACGCTGTTGGTATAGCTATTACAATCAAAGTACTTTTATCAATTGCTTCCTTTAAATTAGTTGTTATTTTAACAGAATCATCTAAAATATATCCAGGAATTTTTGAACTTTTTTTTGTGTTTAATAATTCATTTTTTTCTTCTTCAAAAGTAGTCCACATAGTAACTTCATTTTTGTTTTCTACTAATATTTTTGATAAAGCTAGGCCGTATGCACCAGTTCCAAGTATTGTTACTTTCATCTTATCACCTAGTTTATTATATCAAAAATAGATAGAAAAATCTATCTATTCTGTCCTTAATGCTATTACAGGGTCTTTTTTACTAGCCACTTTAGATGGAATTAAACCTGAAATAACTGTGAGTATAGTACTTATTAATATTAATATAATTGCCCCAGGGATTGGAAGTACAGCAGATACTACTACGCCTGTTATATTTTTTATTAAAATATGATTCTAATTTTTGGGATCATGTAAGAGAAGAATATGAAGAATTATTCCGATAACTCCTGAAGTTAGTCCAACTATAAAAGTTTCTGCATTAAATACTCTTGATATATCCTTTTTACTTGCACCGATTGATCTTAAAATACCAATTTCTTTAGTTCTTTCAAGTACAGATATATAAGTTATTATTCCTATCATTATACTTGATACTATAAGTGATATAGATACAAAAGCTATTAAAACATAACCAATTACATTTACAATAGTAGTAACACTACTCATAAGAAGCCCAACATAATCAGTATATTCAATTTTGTCTATTTCAGACTCTTTAGAATCATTATAAGATTTAATTATTTCTTCTATTTTATCTTTAGATTCAAAATCTTTAGGATAAATATTTATAATATATGGATCTTCTAAATCCATAACCCCTATTTTATTTAAATTACCTTCATATGTTTCTAGATCTTTAAAATTATCATTTGTAAAAATATTAATATCAGGGTTATTTATTTGATCTTTAGCAATTTCGCTTTCATTTATCTTATTTATTACATAATCACTTAGCATTTTTGTATAACCAACACCATTAGTTACAGATATATTACTACCTTCGCTAGGTTTTATAATTCCAACAACTTTTAAAGCTATTCCATTATCAACAATATCTTTTAAATATGATAAATTATTTGTTTGATCTTGCCAAACATCACCATCATATTCATAATAATCTGAATTAAGAACTAATTTATATTCTAAAGACAAAATATCATCATATGAAAATTTAGTTTGATCAAATTCTTTAATTTCTTCACCCATCATCATATTTTTCATAGTCTCTTGAAGTTCTTTTTGATCTTTCAAACCAATTGAATATAAGACATAATCGCTTAATTCATTATTATCATCTACTATTAATACTAACTCATTATAATCATTAGGCATTCTACCTTTTACAACATCATACTGACTATTTAAAAGTTTTTTATTAGTTGAAAGTTCACTAAATATAGCTATACCACCAGTATCATATTGGTTTGAAAATCCAAACATATCCATCATATTACTAGGATTAACTTTTAAATAATCTTTAGTATATATTTGAAGATCAAGATTATAAGAATACTTAATATCATTTGAATATTTCTTTAATTCTTTATTATTTTCAATATATTTTTTAAATTCTTTTAAGTTATTTGTAGTAACTCCACTATACATAGTAGATATCATATCAGTCATAATATCTTTTGAATATACAAAGTTATTATCATGTTCTGTTTTTGATGACTTATCTAAAAATGATGACATTAAACTAGATGTATCTATACTATTTTTTTGTATCATTAAAGGATAGCTCGTCAATGTATCTTCTTGAACTTTTTTTATATAATTATTTACTCCTGTTGACAATGAAAGAATTAAAGCTATTCCAATTATTCCTATAGAACCTGCAAATGCAGTTAATAATGTTCTACCTTTTTTTGTCATTAAATTATTAAGTGATAAAGATAATGCAGTTAAAAATGTCATATTAGTTTTTTTATATTTTTTATCTTTTTTATAAAAGATCTCTTCTCCATTATATGGGTTAGTATCATCTGTAACTTTACCATCTTTTAAACTTATTATTCTACTTGAATACTCTTTTGCAAGTTCAGGATTATGAGTTACCATTATAACTAATTTATCTTTGCTTATTTTTTTTAATAAATTCATAATCTGAATACTAGTCTCAGAATCAAGAGCTCCAGTAGGTTCATCAGCAAGTAATATATCTGGGTTATTTATTAATGCTCTAGCTATTGCTACTCTTTGCATCTGACCACCAGATAACTGATTTGGCCTTTTATTAATATGATCAGATAAGCCTACTTCTTTTAACACTTTTATAGCTCTTCTTTTTCTTTCTTTTTTTCCTATTCCAGATAAAGTTAAAGCAAGCTCAACATTTGATAAAACAGATTGGTGTGGGATTAAATTATAACTTTGAAATACAAAACCAATCCTGTGATTTCTATATGAATCCCAATCCTTATCTTTATATTTTTTAGTAGATATTTCATTAATTATTAAATTACCACTTGTATATTTATCAAGACCACCTACTATATTTAATAAAGTTGTCTTACCAGATCCACTTGGACCTAATATTGATACAAATTCACTTTTTCTAAAATTTATACTTACATTATCTAAAGCTTTTTGAGTAAAGCCTTCTGTTTTATAAATCTTTGTAATATTTTTTATTTCTAACATTTAAACCTCCTAATTACAGTCTATAAAATTATAATCTGTTTATTACAATAAGTAAAACACATAATTTACAAAAAAAGTGAATCACTCACTTTTTATTGTTTCCGTAAGTTCTACCGTTGTTTCTTCTATTTTATTACCCCTATAATATTTTATCTTAATTTTATCACCTATTTTATGTTTATAAAGCAAATATTTGAAATGTGATACATCCATCACTTTCTCCCCGTCAAGTTCTATTACTACATCACCTATTTTTAAATTTGCTTTATCTGCTGGTTTGTCTTCCTCAATATAACTTAAAACAGCCCCAAAAGTAACATCATCACTTATTCTAATATTATGATAATATTGAAGTGCGAAAGTATTTGTTAAATCTAATAATTGAACTCCAATATAAGGTCTTTCTATTTTTTCGCCAGATTCTATACTATCAATAATTGATACTACTGAGTCAATTGGAATTGCAAATCCCATTCCTTCTACTCCGCTTCCAATCAATTTTGATGATGTTATCCCTATTACTTCGCCTTTTATATTACAAATAGGTCCTCCACTATTACCACTATTTATAGATGCATCTGTTTGAATAACTTCCATCAAATAAGAACCACTTTTAAGAGAAACACTAACCTGTCTATTTATTCCAGATATTATTCCTTTTGTAATTGTTCCCATATACTCTTTTCCTAGTGGAGCACCTATAGTAAATACACTATCCCCTAGTTCAAGATTTGAAGAATTACCTAAAGTGGCAACCTTTTCTACACTTGATGCATCAACTTTCAAAACTGCAATATCATAGTATTCATCACCATTTACTAAAGTGGCTTCAACTTCTTGTTTATCTGTGAATGTCACTTTAAATATTGTACCATCTTCTATAACATGATAATTAGTTAATATATATGCATATTTATCATCCTTTTTATATATAAAGCCAGATCCTGAGGCAACTTGATTATAATTATCAGATACTTCTATATACACAGTAGACTCATATACATTATTTATAGCAAGTTTTAAATCACTGGTTTCTTCTAATGTTGTAGTCTTAATATTTTCATTAATAACTTTTTTAGTAACAGCTCCCTTTTCTGATACATTAATAACTATATACATAAATATACATCCTAAAAAGAATGTAGCTACTAATATTACAACTTTAAATCTATCAACATCTATATTTTTTTTATATTCCTTTATTTTTTCATTTATCCCTTTTTTATCCATAATAATTCTCCTAACATATTTAGTTTATACCAAATTTATGAAAAAAATATGAAAATTTTTTTTAACACAAGTTTGTTATACCATTTTATCTATTTTTTAGCAAAACACAATTTTTTTATTTTTTATTATAGAAATTGGCAATTTTTTGATTATTTTTAGCAAATTCTTAATTATTTATATTTATTTATATAAATAATATAACTTTTGCAAATTTTTTTATCCAACAAAATGTTCTATAATAGTACTTATAATTAATAGTAAAAATCCGCCTATTACACCTATTTTAGCAAGTTTTTTATTATTCATATGACATATTTGACTTAAAAGTTCAAATATAGCAATATATACTAGCATTCCTAAAGTAATTCCTAATAGTACTCCTTCTACAAGTTCATTAACGCCACCTAAAACCCACATAAATAATCCACCTACAAAAGTAGATACTGAAACTATTAAGCTAATTTTTATTATTTTATTTTTTTGATAATTTGAATTACTTAAAGTTGATGCTATAATAAGACCCATAGGTATATTATGTAATCCTATTCCAACACATAACAACATTCCAGATGTAATATTTGATTTAGATACCAAATAAAGGCTCATACCCTCTATTATATTGTGAATAATCATTGCAACAGATGAAATAATTCCAATATGATGTAAATGATTATTATGACAACTATCATCCTTATGTTTATGATGATGAGTTGCCTCATGAGTATGATGTGGTATAAATAAATCTAATATTTTTAACAAAATAATTCCTATTAAAGTTAGTAATATAATAGAAATTATACTTCTAATAGTTCCAACATTATCACTCAAAATAGAAAAACATTCTGGAATTATTTCTAATATAATTAATCCTAATATAACTCCAAACGCAACTGATATACTAAAATCAGTAAATTCTTTATTATTCTTATAACTTAATCCATAAATTGTTCCTATTAAAATAAATAGTCCTACTAAAAGTGTCAATATAAGTGATATTAACATAAATTACCTCCTACTTAATTATTTTATCTTTATACTTAAATATTTTCTTTTCACATATACCAGCTAAGAAATCAAAAAGCCCTATATCAAGTATAAATACAAGTCCAATATAAATTATTAATATTGGCTTTAAAGATACCATTTCAAAAACATTTGGTATACCTATAATACAACCTAAAAATAAAATTATCAATACTATAAATAAAGAAATTCTAAGTATATTAAATTTATCACATATCCTATATAATAATATAAATCCAGTTATAGCAACTAAAATAACAGCCATAGTAGAAATTTCATTTGGATTAATATTAAATATATTTGAAATAACCATGACACTTATTACATTTATTACAATAGTAAGTGCTCCAGGTATAGATTTTTTTAAAACATTAAGAAAGAAATTACCACATACCTTCTCTTTATTAGGCTCTAGTGCAAGTATGAATGCTGGAATTCCTATTGTTATTGAACTAACAAGACTAAGTTGTATTGGTTGAAATGGGTAATTCATAGAAACAAACAAAAATATTATAGCCAAAAGAGTTGAATAGATAGTCTTTGTTAAAAATAGTGATGAAGATCTTTCTACATTATTAATAGTTCTTCTTCCCTCTTTAATTATATAAGGTATTGCATCAAAATTAGAATCCATTAACACAAGCTCTGAAACATTTCTAGCAGCATCAGAACCACTTGCCATAGCTATACTGCAATCAGCCTCTTTTAGTGCTAAAACATCATTTACTCCATCACCTGTCATAGCAACAGTATGACCTAGTTTTTTTAATGTTTTTATTATTTTCTTTTTTTGAGTTGGGCTTACCCTTGTAAACACATTATAATTTTCTACTATAGAATCTAAATTATTTAAATTATTTAAAGACATATCTATACATTTTATATTAGATAAATCTAAATCTTTAGCAATTCTTGATACAACTTTTTCGTTATCACCAGTTATTATTTTAATAGAAACTCCTTCATCTTTTAAATAATTTAATGTATTTTTGGCTTTATATCTTATTTTATCTTTTAAAAGTATTAATGCAATATTATCTTTATCATTTTTTAATAAAACACACCTATAATTAGAATACTCTTCCATAAGTTTTTTCATATCAGAACTTTTATCTAAAATATCTGGAGCGCCTAGTATATACTTTCCTTCTTTAAATGTAACACTAGAAAATTTTTCATCAGAAGAAAAATTTTGTTTTGTTATATAAGTATAATTAGTTTTTTTATTAAATTTTCTACCTATAGCCTCCATAGTTTTTGTATCATCTAATAAATACCTATACATACTAGATAAAATTTTATTATAATCATATTTATCATTTAAAACTACTATATCTTCTACTTCCATATTACCTTCAGTTAAAGTTCCAGTTTTATCTAGGCATACTGTATCTACTCTAGCAAGAGTTTCTATACAATAAAGTTGTTGAACTAAAACTTTTCTTTTAGATAATCTTATTACACTTACAGCAAGTACCGTGCTAGTTAAAAGTACTAATCCTTCTGGAATCATTCCTATTATAGCAGCTACAGTATTAACTACTGCTAAAGATAGATTATTAGATTCCAAATTATATTGTTTAATAAAAAGTACTAGTCCTAAAGGTATTATTACAATTGATATAATTTTTATTATTCTTTTTAAAGTTTTCATTATTTCAGAATTAACTTTTTTTATATATTTTGCTTCATTAGTTATACTTGATGCATAATTATTTTTTCCAACTTTGTCTACCCTACAAGTTGAAGTTCCACTTACTATAAAACTTCCAGAGTAAAGAACATCCCCAGGTTTTTTTGTTATGGAATTTTCTTCTCCTGTTAATAGTGACTCATTTACCTCAACTTCACCATTTTTTATAATTGAATCAGCTATTACTTGATTTCCTCTTTTATATATTATAATATCATCAAGTACAACCTCATCTATATTTATTACTTTAACTTTAGAGTCTCTAATAACACTAGCTTTACTACTAGATATAATAGATAGTTTATCTACAGCTTTTTTTGACCTTATTTCCTGTATTATACTAATTAAAGTATTACACAAAACAACACCTAAAAAAAGTAAATTTTTATAAGATCTAACTAATAAAATAAATATAGCAAGTATTAAATTTAAAATATTAAATAAAGTAAATACATTATAAAATATTATTTGTTCATATGTCTTTGTTTTAACATCATCATTATAATTTACATAGCCTGATTTTATTCTACTATTTACTTGATTACTTGTTAAACCATCTTCTATTTTTGGATTGTACCTTATCATAATATCCCTCTTAAACATTATAACATTTATTTAATAATAAAAAAAGATGAAATAAATCATCTTTTGTTTAAATTACTATTTACAAGAAATAATCTTATTAATGAAAAATTCTATCTTAACTTATCCTAGCCAGTTTACTGTTGCACTATATGAATTCCAAGGATTATCACTAAATGCACCCCAAGGTGCTCCTTCTATTGAACCATTTTGCTTATTTATATTTATTGTGGCTAAACTAGAACATCCTTGAAATGCATATGGTCCTATACGCGTTACACTGGATGGTACTTCCACACTTGTTATGCTAGAGTTACCATAAAATGCTGAACCACCTATACTTTTTACTCCATCTGGAATTGTTATATTGCCTTCAGCATTTTCCCATTCCAACAAGATATTATTTACTATTACTAAACCATTTTGGGATGAGGCTTTTTGTGATTGAAGCCATGGAGTTTCATTAAATGCACCGTCTCCTATACTTACCTCACTTGATAAAATTATAATATTATTTAAATTAGTACAACGCAGAAAAGCTTCCGTACCTATACTTGTAATACTTGATGGAATTGTCACACTTGTTATATTTGAACCAAATATACCATCACTAAATGCCCAATTACCTATACTAGTTACTGGATAAGTTTTACCATCTATTTCTATTGCTGATTTTATTTCTATATTTCCACTTATTATTTCAAGCATAGGATAATATCCAACACTAGGATCATCATAATCCACATCACCTCTATATACATATATAGTAGCCTCATTTGATCCTGCCGGTACATAATATGCAATATTATCTACAACCTTAAGAGCCGGTTTTGTTTGCTCTTTTATTCCTAATTTACTATTTTCATTATATGTTAATGTTCCTGCACTATATTTTAGACTTGTTGATGGATCCCTTACGATTGTTCCATCTGTTAGTGTTATTGTTCCACTATCTGGTAGTTCTCCATCTACTGAAACATTTAAAGTTTTTCCATCACATCTTGTTATTCCTGATTCTATAGTACAACTTGGTGGATTAAACTCACCTTTCAAGTTCTCTTTTGCTATAGCTAACTCTACTGCCTTTAAATAATTTTCGGCACTTCGCTTCAACGCCTCTTTTTTTGAGTCTTCAATAATATCTATTATTATTGGAACTGCTATTAGAGCTATTATTGCTAGTATTACTATTACTGCTAAAAGCTCTATTA
>JAUNNO010000055.1 GCA_030531425.1 bacterium | reverse complement strand
CTATTATTATTGGAACTGCTATTAGAGCTATTATTGCTAGTATTACTATTACTGCAAGTAACTCTATCAATGTAAAACCTTTCTTCATATATTCCCTCCTATCTTTACATTGTACAACTATCATATCGCAAAAAAAAAAAAAAAAAACAAGTCATTTTTTTATAAAACATGAAAATTGCTTGTTCTTTACAGTTTTTATTTTTTTAATTCAGATGCTTTGGTTATTATGTTAGTTCCATATGTATCTTTTAATTTATCTATAACTTTATCTAATTCATTATTATTTTCTACATTTTTAATATCTTCAAAAAGTGATACTTGATATGTTAATTCGTTTGAAAATTTAGATAAAGAAACACCTACTAATCTAATAGGTTCTAAATTCCATAACTCTTTTACTAAAGTTTTTGAAATAGAATATATTTCATCTGTATTACTTGTTGGATTTTTTAATTTTTTTTGATGAGAATATGTTTTAAAATTTTTATCTTTTAAAGTAACACTTACTAAACTAGTATACTTATTCATCTTTCTAAGAGAGGATGTTACATTTTGAACTAAAGGATATAAGCATTTATATATTTCATCTATGTTATTTAAATTACAACTAGTAGTAGTGGAATTACTTATACCCTCACGCACTTCATGCTTAAATGTTATAACACTATTATCTATTCCTTTTGCACTATCTATTAGTTTTTCTGTTTGATTTTTAAAGTATTTATATAATTTATTTACATCGCTACAAGCTAAATCTTCTATAGTATTTATATTTAACTCGCGAAGTTTTTTACTTGTACTTTTACCTACACCATATAAGCTTTCTATGGGAAGTGGATACATTTTAGACTTTATTTCACTTTGAAATAAAGTATGAACTCTATCTGGTTTAGTAAAATCTGATGCCATTTTAGCACATAATTTGTTATTAGCAATACCAATATTTACAGTAAAACCTAATTTAGTTTTTATTTCATGTTTTAATTTATAAGCGAATTTAATAGGATCTCCATATAAATTTCTAACTTTCGTATAATCTATAAAACACTCATCTATACTAAGCTTTTGTATATCAGGTGTATAATTACTTATGAGTTTAAATAGCTTATTAGACATTTCTTGATATAGTTTATGATTTGGAGGAAATATTTGTAAGTTATTACATTTTCTTTTAGCATCTTTTATAGTATCAGCAGTTTTTACTCCTCTTGCTTTAGCTACCATACTCTTAGCAAGTACAATACCTCTACGCATGCTTTCATCTCCACCTATTATAGCTTCTATATTTCTTATATCAGTTTTATAACCATGACTCAACATATCTACTGCAGTCCATGACAAAAAAGCATTATTTACATCTATATGCATAAATATATTCTCCATAATTATCACCAATTTAATTATATTAAATTTAATATTTATAGTCAAGAAAAAACACGAACAATAATTCGTGTTTAACTTATCACTTTTTCTTTTATTGTTTTTACTATTATATTAACTTTATTTTCTAATATTTCATTTATTATAATATTTTCTACATCATTTTTTATTATTTTATTTATTTTTCTAGCACCAAATTCTTTATAATTCGATTTATCTACTATCTCATCTATAACTTTATTATTTATTTTTATATTTATTTTTTTACTTTTATATTTGTTCTTTAAATTATTTATAGAATTTGTAATAATCTTTCTTATATCTTCATCACTTAAAGTATTAAAATTAATTACACTATCTATTCTATTTACAAAAGGAATACCAAATGATTCTTTTAAAGGTCTATCTTTTTTATTAATATCATTAAACCCTATACTATTAGATAGATAACCAACATTGGATGTCATAATTATTATACTATTATTAAAATATATATCTTCTCCTTTAGAATCAGTTAATTTGCCATCATCTAATACTTGATAAAGTAAATTTATTATATTAGGATGAGCTTTATCCACCTCATCTAATATTATTACTGAAAAAGGATTATCTTTAATAGATTCAAATACATTTTTATTATCATCATATCCAACATATCCTGCTGGTGAGCCTATAAGTTTACTAATAGAATGACTTTCCGTATATTCACTCATATCAAGTTTTATTACATTATTTGAAACTTCTTTAGCAAACATTTTTGCTGTCATACTTTTACCAACTCCAGAAGGGCCTGTAAACATTATAGAGTATGTGTTATCATCATCTTTAAAGCCTAGTTTTAATTTTTTATAAACTTTTAAAAGTTCATCAATATTCCTGTCATGACCTATTATGTTTTCTTTTAATTTTTTTTCAAAATTATCTATACTTTTTTTAGTTAAATCTTTTAATTGATATATTGGTACATTGCTTTTTCTACTTACTATTTTTATAACATCATCTTTTGCTATAACATTACTTCTATCCTTACTTAATTGAAGTTCTAGCCTATTTATTTTACTCATTAACTTATTTTCTTCTTCTTTTAATTTTGATGCTTTATCAAAATCATTTTTTATCAACCACTTTTTTTTCTCTTTTATTATATTATTTAAATCTTTTGTTAGAATATTATATTTTTTTAATTTTGTATTTTCTTTTAATGAAGCATAAGCACATACTTCATCTAGAATATCTATTGCTTTATCTGGTTGATATCTATTTTTTATATATTTATTTGAGAGTTCAATTATTAAATCTATTATATCTTCACTTATAAATGTTTTATGATATGAACTATAAATACTACTTAGTTTTAGAAGTATTTGTTTTACAACTTTATCTTCTGGAATTTTTATATTTACTTTTTGAAATCGTCTATCTAGTGCTTTATCATTTTCTATATATTTTTTATATTCTTGTGTCGTAGTTGCTCCTATTAACCTCATTTTATTTCTAGCAAGTGCTGGCTTGAATATATTAGAAGCATCTATAGCACCTTCAGCACCTCCAGCTCCTACTAATGTATGAACCTCATCTATAAAAAGAATTATATCATCATTTTCTTCTAATTCTTTTAGTATTTTATTTACTCTCTCTTCAAACTCGCCTCTATATTTAGTTCCAGCCACTGTACTTGCCATATCTAGACTTATTATTCTTTTATTTTTTAAAATATTAGGTACATCTCCTGTTGATATTAGTCTACTTAACTCTTCTACTATAGCGGTTTTTCCAACACCTGCTTCACCTATTAAAATGGGATTATTTTTCTTTCTTCTACATAATATTTCTATTACTCTTTTAATTTCGTCATCTCTTCCTATTACTGGATCTAATTCATTATTTAAAGCTTTTTTTGTCAGATCAACACCTAACTCATCAATTAATAACTTTTTACCTTTTGATTTTTTTATAGGTATTTTAAAAGCAAATTCATCATATAAATCATCTAAATCTATATTCATTCCAATTAAAATTCTAATAGCTACTCCTTCTCCTTCTTCTAAAAGAGCTGAAAATAAATGATTAATAGTTACATTTCCATTATTATTTTCTTTACTATCATAAATAGCATTTTCCATTACTCTTTTTAATAATGGTGTATATAAAAAATAATCAGATTCTTTAGTACCTACACCTACTATATTTATAAGTTCATCTTTGAATTTTTTATAATCTAAATCATATTCTTTTAATTTATCACTTACTTCATTTTTATCTTTTAATATAGCTAGAAGCATATGCTCACTACCTACATAAGGATGATTTAAGTTTTTCATTTCTTCTTTTGCACTTATTAATATTTTTCTTGCTTCTTCTGTAAAACTACTATACATTAATATCCCTCCTTTTATATTCTATGATTATAATGAATAAATAAAATATATTTTATTCAACAAATTACCTATAAATTATCATCGCACTAAAGCAATATATTTGTTCTTCACCGCATACATTGATAGCTACTTGAAATTTTATATCAATAATATCAATATCTTTTTCACTTAAAAATTTATTAATACTTTTTTCTAAATCTAATTCATGAGACTCATCAAATAATTTCACCTTCATAAAAAAATCACCACTATTATTTTAATAGTGATGACTTTATTATTTTGTCAAATATTATTAAAAATTAATTATATTTCTAGGGTTTATACTTCTAGCATTCCAAGCACTATAACTTATATGAATATTTCCATCCCAGCTTGATCTTACTATTCTATCATAATGTCCTGTTGCGACTTGTAAGTGTAAATGTGGCCCTGTAGTACAATTATCATAGTAATTATATGATGATCCTCTTCTTATTCCACCAGAATATCCAATTACTGAGTTATGAGATACTTGTTGATCTAATGAAACATTAACTGAACTTAAATGAAAGTATGCTGAAGTGTATTTTTGACCGTTAACATTATGAGCTATCCATACCATATTACCACCACAGTTATATTGATACCAAATATCTACAACAACACCATCTGCTATTGGATGAACTGCTTGACCTTCTGGTGTACTTAAATCTAGACCATTATCATGATCATGGAACTCATATATATGAGTCCAATAAGTTATTGGTACATAAAATCCAGATGCAGAAGGTACATTATAATTAACAGCTGATTTTGAACTTGTTCTACTTGATGTATTGTGTCTATTTACACAAGCAGTTAACTCTTCAGTGTTAGAACATTTATATGTATTTTCATATAAATTAATAGTTTTTTCTAAATCTTTTATTTCATCTTTTATATTAACTCCTGCTATTTCTATACCTGTTAATTCTGTCTCCAGTTTCTTAAACTTAGAAGATAATTCAGAATGTAATTTATCTAATTCTACTTTTTTTGATGCAAGAGCTTCTATTTTTTTCTTATTTTCTTCTATTAAAGCATTAAATTCATCTATTTTTTTCTTACGATATTCACTTAATTGTTCTGAAACTGCTAACCTATATATAAAATCTGTATAACTTTTTGCTTTAAAAACATACTCTAAGTAAAATGATTCACTACTTGCTATTTGATAATAGTGAACTATAGATTTTATTTCTTCTCTCATAGTATCTATTTCTTTATTTCTTCTTTCAATATCTAAATTAAGCTCATCTATTTCACTATTTAAAGTATCTATTTGATTATTTATAGATTCTATTTCACCTTTTACTTTACTTATTTCATCTTCTGTCATTTTCTTAGATTGTTCATTTTTTTCATATTTTGATTTCATTGACGATAATTCACTTTTTAAATCATTTAAAGTTTTAGCTTGGATATTATAAAAAGGAATTAATATTAAAAATAACAATATAATTAAAGCAATATATTTCTTCACTACTATCTACTCCCTCATACTTTTTCTAATACTTTTATAATTAGGACAATATTTACCTACTAAAGACCAAAAATCAGATGAATGATTAAAATGTTTTATATGAGATAATTCGTGTATAATTACATAATCTATTTTATCTATATCAAATTCTATTAATTTAGAATTAAGAGTTATAGAATGATTAGCTCTATTATAAACACCCCATCTTGTTTTCATTTGTCTTATCTTTAATATTGGAGATTTTATGTTTTCATTATAATGATTAAATATATAAACATATCTCTCATCAAATATTCTTATTGTCTCTTCTTTTAACCATTTATCTAACATAGTCATATCTTTAGTAAAAATCTTATCATTTTCTATAAAAACATTTTCTATATCTTCATTTATAATTATATCATATGAATTTCCCAAATAAAAGAATTTATTATCTTTTCGAGCTCTATTTTCTACCTTATTTACCATTTTTTGTAAATTAACTTTATTTTCATCTAATATTTTTATTATTGATGATTTAGAAGTAAAATAATTACAAGTGATATGAAAAGCACCATCTTCTTTAAATCTTATATACAAATTTTTATTATTTTTTTTCTCAATTATAACATCATAGGAAATTCCATTTAATGTATACTTCATACTACCACCATTATCATTATACCATAAAAAGTGCCTAAGCACTTTTTTAATCTAAATTTTCTACTACTTCTTTAAATAATTTACCTCGTTTTTCATAGCCTTCAAACTGATCCCAAGAAGCACAAGCTGGACTTAAAAGTATAGTATCCCCTTCATTTGATATATTATATGCTAACCTGCAGGCTTCTTCTAAATTTTCAACTACAGTACAATCTATATTACAACTTAAAGCAAACTCTTTAATTCTTTCTTTTGTCTCACCATAACAAACAATATGACTAACATAAGATAAATATGGTCTTAAATCCTCAAAGGAGTGTCCTCTATCTAATCCACCTAATAAAAGTATTACAGGGCTTTTAAATGAAGATAAAGCAGTAATTGTAGATTTAACATTAGTTGCTTTTGAATCATTATAAAATTCTCTCCCATTTACTTTCTTTACAAATTCTATACGATGTTCTACTCCTGTAAACTTACTTAATACTTCTTTTATAGTATCATTTGAGATACCTAGTGTTTTAGTAGCTATTATAGCGCACATAATATTTTCATAATTATGATTTCCTTTTACTCTTATATCAGACAAATCTATTATTTTTTCTTGATTATAATATATAGAATTATCTTTTATACAAGCATCACATTCTTCTAAACTTGAAAAATATATTTTTTTAGATTTAATTTTTTTACAAGCATCATATGAATCTTTATTAGTTTTATTTATAATAGCAATATCACTATTTGTATGATGATTAAATATTTTAAGTTTATGTTTTATATAATTATCATAATCTCCAAAGAAATCCAAATGAACTTCTGTTAAATTAGTAAGTACACTTACATTAGATTTAAAATCATACATATCATGAAGTTGTTGAGCTGATATTTCTAAAACTAATACATCTCCACTCTTTACTTCTTTTACTAAGCTAGATAATGGATAACCTATATTTCCTCCAAGATGTACATCTTTTTTCATAGCTTTAATAAATTCATATATAAGAGTTGTAGTTGTTGTTTTTCCATTAGATCCTGTTACTGTTATTATATATACATCTTCAGGTAAAAAATGATATGCAACCTCAACCTCATTTACAACTTTTATACCTAATTCTTTTGCCTTTAATATTAAAGGATGATCATATCTTATCCCTGGATTTTTAACAACAATATCAAAGCTTTTATCTAATAACTCCAAAGGATCATCAGTATTAATAAAATTTATTCCTAAATTATTTAACTCCATTATATGATTTTGATCTTGTTCTTTTTTATCTGTCACTAAAATAGTATTATTATATTTACTTAAAAGCCTGCATACTTCATATCCACTTCTTGCCATACCAAGAACAAAAATTTTCTTATTTTTAAACATAATATTCCTCCTATAAATTATATGTCACATTTAGCACCTTTAGATTTATAATAATTTATTATCCCATTTAAAGTTATATTATCACCTATAACATAATCTTCTTCGATAATATTATTTTTTATAAGGTTATTCTTATTAAGATTTTTTATATTGATATTAGTTTTTATAATTAAACTAGTCTTTGTTACATCAACAGAATATTCATATCCACCATATGTTTTATTATTATTATCAAGTATTATATTATTAATTTCTTCTAAATATTTAATTTGATTCTCATCAGAAGAATAAAATGAATCTACTTTATCTATTTTATT
>JAUNNO010000005.1:4710-42002 GCA_030531425.1 bacterium | reverse complement strand
GTAATCTAGAAAGTAGGAGGAAAATATGAGAAAAAATGGATTTACATTGATAGAGCTACTTGCCGTAATAGTAATATTAGCCATAATAGCTCTAATAGCAGTTCCAATAATAATAGATATTATTGAAGACTCAAAAAAAGAGGCACTAAAAAGGAGCGCAGAAAATTATTTAAAAGCAGTAGAATTAGCTATTGCAAAAGAAAACTTAAATGGAGAGTTTAATCCACCAAGTTGTACTATAGAATCAGGAATAACAAGATGTGATGGAAAAACTTTAAATGTTTCAGTAGATGGAGAACTACCAGATAGTGGAACAATAACACTTTCTAATGGTACTATAGAAAAAACTTCATTAACAACATTAACATACAAAAGTGGAACACTAACATATAAAGAAGGAAAAATGGTATTAGAAGCACCAAAAAAAGAATTAATAGCAGAAGGAGTAATAATACCTGAAACGACATCTGGAGTAGCAATAAATGTAGATAACCAGCTAGTATATTATGTGCCAGAAGGCTCAAATGAGGCTATGGTTTTATCATATAAAGGAGATATAGATTATAGTAATAGTTATGATAGAGCAGTTGGTGATCCACAGGCTACTGGTGACATAAAGATAGCTTCTAGAGTAAAAATTAATAATAATATATATACAGTAACTAGTATAGCAGATACAGCATTTGTTCATTCGACTTGCTGTTGTGCTGATATAACAAGCGTAGAGATTCCAAATACAATTACAAGCATAGGTGATGAAGCATTTTGGTATTGTACTAATTTAAGTAACATAACAATTCCGTCTAGTGTTGTAAATATAGGAGGTTGGGCATTTATGGAAACTAATTTAAGTAATATAACAATTCCATCAAGTGTAAAAAGTATAGGTAAATATGCATTTGATGGTTGCACTAGTTTAAATACAATAACAATTGAAGAAGGCGTAACAAGTATAGGCGATGAAGTATTTTGGGGATGTACTAATTTAAGTAACATAACAATTCCGTCTAGTGTTATAAGTATAGGAGAAGATGCATTTGGTTTTTCATCTATCACAACAATAAATATAAATAAACCATCTGGTTCAATAGAAGGCTCACCTTGGGGATCAAGTGCTACAGTAAACTGGTTAGGTTAATAAACACAAACAAATAGGTAACTTACTTATTTGTTTTTTTCATATTTTTAAATATTCATCATATTCTTAATTGATAGGAGATGTTTATGAAAAATATAATACCTTTTAAAAAAGATGTGATATTTAAAACAAATTTAAGTGAAATAACAAGTATATCACTTGAAAATACATTAAATATAAAAAGTGATGTAGTAAGTGGTGATTTTATAATAAATGGTGAATATAAAATGAACGATAATAGCGCAACAACAGAACCATTTGAAATTAAATTACCTTTTGAAATATGTATAGATGAAAGATTTGATTCAAATGATGCGATAGTAGATATAGATGATTTTTATTATGAAATTAAAAATAATAATGTACTTAGTGTATCTATAGATGTTTTATTGGATCATTTAAAAGAAAGACCACCAGTAGAAATAGAGGATATAGTTGATGTAACACCAGTAAGACAAGTTATAGAAGATAATAATACAGAATGTATTAATGAATCAAAAGCATCTGAATTAGAAACTGATTCAAGAGAAAATATAGAAGAAAAGATAAATTCAATTTTTAATTCTAGTAGTTTTGATAAAGAAGTTTATGTTACATATAATGTATTTATAGTTCGTGATGGAGACTCTATAGATAGTATTATAGAAAAATATAATACAACTGTAGAAGAATTAAAAAAATATAATGATATATCAAATTTACAAATAGGAGATAAATTAATAATTCCTACAAAATTAGATTATGAAGGAAATTAGTGAATTACTTCATAAGAATGATATTAGGGCCTTAAGTTATAAAAAGGAAGGAAAAGTAATAATTGCAGATACTAATATAGGAAAGTTAGTAATAAAAAAAAATAAAAATAAAGATTATATATTTAATTATTTAGATGCCAGAAATTTTAATTATTATCCAGATGTTGTAAAAAAAGAAGATTATATAGTTTCAAAATATGAAAGTGATTATGAAATACCTAAAGAACAAAAAATAATGGATTTGGTAGATTTAACATCTTTATTACACAGTAAAACTACTCATTATAAAAATGTATCAGAAGATGATTATAAAAAAATATATGAAGATTTAAGTAATAATTTTTTATATTTATCTGAATATTACAATGACTTAATAAAGATTATAGATGAAAAAGTCTTCATGAGCCCTTCTGAATATTTATTAGCTAGAAATATAAGTTATATATTCTCATCTATAGAAAATGGAAAAATGTATACTAAAGAATGGTTAGATGATATAACTGGCCTAGATAAGATGAGAGTTAGTGTAGTACACAATAATTTAGATATAAGTCATTACATTAGAAATGATAGTGAATATTTACTTAGTTGGGATAAATCTAAAATAGATATACCTATATTTGATTTATATAATTTATATAATAATCATTTTAATGATTTTGATTTTTATGAAATATTAAAAAGATATGAAAAAGCATATCCTTTAAAAAAGTATGAATTAGATTTGTTTTTTATACTTATAATAATGCCAGGGAAAATAGAGTTTGATGATAATGAATATAATATGTGTGTAAAAATAAATAATGAAATAAAAAAATTAAACAGTTCATATAAATTAATTAATGAATATAAAAAATCTACGAAAATGTAGATTTTTTTACCATAAAATTCTAAAAAAACAAAAAAATATAAAAAACATAAATAAAAATATTAAGAAAAAATTAAATCTAGTAAATATAAATATAGTTAAAATTAGTTGATAAAATAAAAGAAAACTAAAAAAAAGTAATATAATCCACCAAATACATCTTCCTCTAAACCATTTATTCATATATTTCACCTAATATATATTATTTTATTATATTAGATGTTGTAATTATATTAGACTATATATTTAGCTTTTTGACTTATAAGTGTTGAATTATTATCTATATCTTTTATTATTTTTGAAATGTTGGCGATTTCTTTTCTTTTTAGAAATATTAACAAAACAGAGTATTTATCATTTTTTTCAGATATAGTAGTTATTTTTAGATTATTTAATTTATCTTTTATAGTTTGCTCAAATTTATTTTTAGTAACACACATTAAAAGAATATTACCTAAAGCTATTTTTTCTTCTATAAGACTACCTAAGTATGAACCTATTATGGTTCCTAGACAAAAGAAAACTATTTTTAATGGGTCTTTATTTATATCTATTATTACTATACCTGTTACAAATATCCATACTATAGCTACAACACCTTGTAAGATTGCTCCTAACTTTTTTTTACCGTTTGCTACTACAATTAATCTTAAAGTAGCTAGTGTATTTTCAATTATTTTAGATAAAAATATAGATATATAAATAAACATAGTATCACCATTATTATTTTAGTTTTTTAAATAAATATTATTCTAAATATAAATATTTTTTATAATTATGCATAAACTTTATTGGTGATGATATGAATATAAAAATAGGGGATTATGTAACTAGAATATCTCATAAGAATGATATGGTATTTAAAGTTATAGATATAACTGATGATATTTGTTACTTAAAAGGCGCCAATATAAGACTTTATGCAGATAGTGAAATGGATGATTTAGTTAAAGTTGAATATAAATTAAGTGATGATAAGGAAGTTGTAGAAAGAATAAAAGATTGTACTAATTTATCTCGTGATGATTATTTTTATCTACCAGGTAAAATTTTGCACATAGATGGAGATAGAGAATATTTAGATAGATGTTTAAAATATTATAATAATATTAATATAATGGCTATGGGTATATGTGAAGAAGAAACTACTGTTCCATCTAAAATAAAAAATTATTTAGAAGAGTATAATCCTAATATTTTAGTTATTACAGGTCATGATGCATATTATAAAAAGAAAGGAGGCGTAAATGATATAAATTCATATAAGAATAGTAAAAGTTTTGTTGAAGCTGTAAAAGAAGCAAGAAAATATGAAAAAAGTCATGATAAATTAATAATAATAGCTGGTGCTTGTCAGTCTGATTATGAGGATCTAATAAGAGCTGGAGCTAATTTTGCATCTAGCCCAAAAAGAATAAATATACACGCACTTGATCCTGCTATAGTTGCTAGTCGTATGAGTCTTTCTGATATAAATAAAGATATCGATTTAAAAGATATTATAGCCAGTACAAAATATGGAAAAGAAGGGATAGGTGGTATTATTACAAAAGGTACAATGTATATGGGGTATCCAAGATGACAATATCTAGTGTAAAAAAAGATTTACTAGATCACTTAGGAGATATAGTAAAAATTAAATATAGCCTAGGTAGAAATAAATATGAAGAATATGAAGCTAAAATAAAAGAATTATATGATTATGTTTTTCTTTTAGATACAAAATTTGGTACAAAATCATTTTCATATATTGATGTAATAACAAAAACAATAAAAATTGACTATTAGTATTTTTAGTGTTATAATCTTTCTTACGGGGCCGTCTTAGATTCGACAGATATATTTGAGCTTTAACTGCAAGTCGAAAGGTGATTGCGTCAAATCCCAAATAAAAATAACTGGAAACAGAAATCAATTAGCTTTCGCTTAGTATAATTAGGAAGCACTTCATTAGATATTTTCCTGCGATGTCTATATGAGGTTCATTTAGTAGGATATATTATTATGATGTCTATAAGTAATAATGAATAATATAGGCTTACTGTTAAATTGTTTGTTAATTAACTTATTTAACAGGAAATTTATTAATTAACTAAACTTGTAGATGTTATTGTGTTAATATATTTGGACATGGGTGCGATTCCCATCGGCTCCACCAATTGGAAATCTGTTCGAACTTTAAATATATAAATAATCTAAAAAATGATTATTTTTTCTTTTTCATAAAGTCTAAGGGTTAAATATTTTAGCATAAACAGAGGAAGTATTAAATGCAAGATTAATAAATACGATGGAAGAAGTTGAAGCTATTGAAACATAAAAATCAAAGCAAAAAAAGTATAAATCTTTTAGTAAATAATTTAAATTTTCAAAATTGTTATTCGATTTATTGAACATTTATACTTTTGAGTTGTAGATCACATCATAATTAATAGACATTGCACGAAACAATGTTAATGATTAAATCAACGAAAGTTTGATTTTTTTTAGACAAAAAAAGATAATATATCGTAAAATAAATTATCTTTTTAATATAATCATTATTTTACCAGGATCCGCCTCCGCCTCCGCCAGATCCTCCACCAGAAGAACCACCTCCAGATGATCCTCCAGATGATGAAGAGCCACTACTAAATGAGCTGCCTCCAGATGAGCCTCCAGAGTAACTAGAAGGGGACGATGACATAGCACTTTCCGCAGAACTCATAGTAGAATTTACAAAAGTTCCAAAAGTGGAAATATCAAATGTATTAGTATTGTCATACCATGTTGGTGCCTGTAATGATATAGATTCAAACTTTTTAATCCATTTATCAGAGACATCTAAAACATAAGCAAATGGTAAAATATCATAAAAATAATTTGGATTATCCATAACCATTGCTTCTAGTTTATCTTTTTCTGCTATTTTTAAGAAATTTTTAAATCCTTTTAGTTTCCCTAACATTTCATTATCATATTTTGTCCTTTTTTTGAAATGAGCTACACATACAAGCATTCCCATAACACATATTATTCCAATAATATAATCTATTAGTTGAATCATATTTTGGGTTAATACTACTAATACTATGTAAGATGGTATTATGATGGCACCTAATCCACTTGTAATTCCAACGTCATTATCTAGTTTTTTTAGAAATGTAATAAATAGAATTAAAAATCCAGCACTAGCAAAAAGTAATATAGGGATTATTGATGATATATCTTCAAAATTAAGCATTGGTGGTATAGTAATTAAATAATATGTAGTAATAATCATTAAAAAAATTAAAATCTTTTTAAAAGTCACATTTTCAAATATTTTATCTGTGCTTTTTTTGTTGTTAAAATTACTCAATATTTTATCATTTGTTTTATAAAATTTATCATATAACATTTCATCTGTAACTTCTGTTCTATTATATTTAAATAGGCCTTCCATAAATAGTTTCTCATTAATATCTGTACCATCATAATCTTTCAATTTCTTAATTAAGAATTTATTATCTTTTAAATCAATATTATTATTACTAATTTCTAAATATCCTTTATTAGCTAAAAATATTAATAATGATGTTACATCTTTATCATCAGCTCTGCCTTTATATAAAAAGCCAACATCCAAACTATTTAATCCTTTGGGAGGATAAAATTCAACAGTTTCTATAACATGGACATTACGACCATATTTATGCCACAATAATATTGAAAACATCAAAAATATAATTGGAATCAATATTGGCAGATAATCCGTTATATTTATACTAAGTCTTGCCCCTACAAAATATGCTTCAGGTAATTCACATCTTATTGTAAGTGCTTCACCAATATTTAGGATATCATTATAACTTCCTGTAATCTTATTCCCACTAATGTTATATTTAATTTTACTATTATCAGTAGATCCTGTTCTTCCTGATGAAAAGCCTAATTTACTTGAATCAAATTCTTTAGGCATAGCAATTGTGAAAGTTATATTTCCAATTACAGTATCCCATTCATTCCCGATTATATTGTAATATAGTTCATCATAATTTTTTATAGGATCTTTACCTAGGTTGTATGTATATTTTACGACATAGGTTTGTTCACCTGTTAAAGTACTATTTTTAGATCCAATTTTTAATATATAATTACCATTTTCTTTTGATGTTGTATATTCATTATCAACACTAACATTTTTTATTTGAGTACGATTAGTAGAAGTAGTTCCATCTAATCTTGTTACTTTATTTTTTAATGGAATTGTTCTAAATATTCCATGTTTTGGAACATTAAAATACGCAGTAATTGTTTCAGTTATATCAAAAGTATTATTTTCGTTAACTTTTATATTAACATCATATTTATCAATAACATAGTCATAAGAATTATATGGAAATTGATAATACTTATTCTTACTAGGAGTTAAATTAGTTTCAGACACGTTAGTATCAGATATTTCAATTGATAAACGATAATAAGTTATTTCATTAATGTTATGGCTACCTAAAATACTTAGGTTTGACATTTGATTAAAATAACTGTTTTCTTCCATAACAGTTTCTAAATTAGAGCTTTGAGTTATTAAATTATAGTTTGAATCATAATAATAAACTGTTGATGTATAACTTATTGTATCATTAAAACTATTAAAAATATCACCTGTTAATCCAAATGCTTTGGTAGATGTAGAAGAATAATCTTTAAATAAGATATTAGAAAAAGCTAAATCACCAACTTCTAAATTCTGAGTATCATTAATATTTACATAAGAAGTTTCTTTAGTTAAAGCATAAGCATTTGATGAATAAGCAAATATTAAAGATAGTACAATTACAATAAATAATGATAATTTCTTAATATTTTTTTTCATATTCACCTCATAAATTATAATTCAACTTTTATATTTTTTCTTTCATTTTCACTTGCCTCAAACATTGCTTTGGATTTGTATCCAAATAATCTGGCAAAAATATTGTTTGGAAACATTTCAACTTTATTATTAAAAGTTCTAACAACTCCATTGTAATATTTTCTGGAATTGGCAATATCATCTTCAACTTTTGTTAATTGATTACTTAAATCTTTGAAGTTTTCATTTGATTTTAAATCAGGGTAAGCCTCAGCTAATGCCATAATTTTATTAATTTTACTAGATAGTTGTTCATTTGTTTTGATTTTTTCTTCATCAGACATTTCATTATAAGCATTGTTTCGCAAGTCTACAATCTCTTTTAAAGTATCTTTTTCGTGTTTAGCATATCCTTTTACTGTTTCTACAATATTAGGAATTAAATCCCATCTTTTCTTAAGATAAATATCCATAGTAGAAAATGCTTCTGTTACTTTATTATTTAATTTTATAAAACTATTATATAAAATAATAGCATAAATAATAATTAAAATTATAATTCCTATGACAACGTAAATCCACATAATTTCACCTCCTATTTTAATTTGATTATATCACGAATAATGTTGAACATAAAGATTTTAAGTTTAAAATTTAGATATTTTTGTATAATCATTTTATATAATTATTTACTTTTAAGTATATAGATGTTATAATTCTATTATAGAATAGAGGATATATTATGGGAAATATTTTAATATTTGGACACAAAAAGCCTGATACAGATTCAGTAACATCATCAATAGCTTTAGCTTATTTAAAAAATAGTTTAGGTATAAAAAGTAAGGCAATGATACTAGATAAAATAAATGATGAAACTTCCTTTGTTTTAAACTATTTTAATGTAGCTTGTCCTGAGTATTTAGAAGATGTTAAATTACAAATAAAAGATTTAGATTATTATAAAAATTGTTATGTAAATGAAAATTCTTCAATTCATAAAGTATTTGAATATTTAAATAAAAAAAATATAACAGGTGTTCCTGTTGTGGATAATAATCAAAAATTGAAAGGACTTTTAACATCTAAAATTATAATATCAGAACTTATAAATAATAATATTGATAAACTTAATACTTCATATGATAATATATTGGAGACTTTAAATGGAAGCCAAATATTAAAGTTTGATAATGAAATAAAAGGTAATATACTTGCTGCCTCTTATAAAAGTACAACAATATTAAATGATTTAAGATTTGATAATAATACTGTTTTAATTGTTGGAGATAGAGAAAGTATTATTACCTCAGCAATAAATATGGGTGTAAAACTTTTAGTAATAGTAGGAAACAAGAAAATATCTGATAAAAATTTATTACTTGCAAAAGAGAATAGTGTAAATATCATAAGTACTCCATATGATACATTTCATACTTGTAAACTTATTGGACTATCTAATTATTGTAAAAATTTAATAAAAAATTTAAGAAATGTTAGTTTTAATGAAAATGATTATTATGATGATTTTAAAAAAATCTGTTCTAAATTAGGGTTTAACAATTTTCCTGTAGTAGATAACAATTTAAAGTGTTTAGGATTAGTTAGAATAACTGATATAAAAAATTTAAATAAAAAACAAGTAATATTAGTAGATCATAATGAAGAGAGTCAAAGCGTGGAAGGGTTAGAAGAGGCAAATATACTAGAGATTATAGATCATCATAAAATAGGTGCATTAACTACTAATATGCCAATTAATTTTAGAAATATGACAGTAGGAAGTACTAATACAATTATTTATTCATTATTTAGTGAAAATCATATAAAAATACCTCCTCATATAGCAGGATTAATGTTAAGTGGAATAATCTCTGATACATTAAAATTTACAAGTCCAACTACAACAGACTATGACAGATTTATTTCTTTTGATTTAGCAAATACTGCAGGTGTAGATATAGATAGTTATTCTAATGAAATGTTTAAAGCAGGAACTAATTTAAAAGATAAAACTATAAAAGAAATAATAGAATATGATGTTAAAACATATGATTATTTGGATAGTAAAATATCAATATCACAAGTAATAACATTAAATTCAGAACAAATAATAAATAATAAAGATAAATATATAGAATATTTAAATGAGATGTCAAAAAATAAAGATTATCCTTTATGTATATTATGTGTAACAGATATTATAAAATCAGGATCATATATATTTTTTAATGAAAACTCTAAAAATTTAATATCAGATTTATTTACCTATGAAGGATGTTTTATAAATGGATGCTTATCTAGAAAAAAACAATTAGTACCTATGATTATGAATGAAATAAGATAATGTAAAATATTATCTTTTTTTATATAATATAAAAGCGTGAAAGCGCTCGGTAAAAAAAATAAATAGCCGAACACCGTATTTAACTTTTTCTTTGTAAATTGTTATCTTTTTAGTACAAGGTTGTGATGACATTAAAATAATGGAATGTTATGTATTTAGAATGTATCCAAATGATAATAGAATAATTATTATATAAATTTATTTAATGCAATAAAAGAATTACCAAGTATGTTAAAAGAAAATAATTGGTTAAGTGAAAATGATAAATATCTATTTAGATGTAGTATATTTAATTTAGAAGATTCATTCAAAATATATTTTTGACTTTTGTTCTCAAATGTTAATAAAATGTTGTATAATAATAATTAGGTGATATAAATGAAGATATTAATAGTAGATGATGAGATAAGTATAAGAGAAGTTATAAAAGAGTATTCAAACAATGAAGGTTATTTAGTAGAAGAAGCATCAAATGGAATAGAGGCACTTGATAAAATAAAAAATAATAATATTGATATAATTATTTTAGATATAATGATGCCTAAAATGGATGGATATACAACTTTAAAAGAGATCAAAAATATTTGTGATGTACCGGTTATTATGTTATCAGCTAGATCAGATGAATATGATAAGTTACAAAGTTTTAATATGGGAGTAGATGATTATGTAACTAAGCCTTTTTCTCCAAGGGAATTAATGGCTAGAATTAAGGCTATAACTAATAGAAATATTATAGAAAAGAAAGAATATGTTTATAAAACTTTGAAAATAAATTATTTAGGACATAATGTATTTATTGATGATAATGAAATTAAATTAACGCCTAAAGAGTATGAATTGCTTTGTTATTTCGTTAAAAATAAAGGTATAGCATTATCAAGAGAAACTTTATTAAGTAATATATGGGGATATGATTTTTATGGAGAAGATAGAACTGTTGATACTCATATAAAAATGCTTAGAAATAGTTTAGGTGAGTATAGAGATTTAATATCTACCGTAAGGAGTATGGGATATAAATATGAGGAAAAGTAGTTTTAAAAACCAAATATGGCTTTATTTAAGTGTTTTTTCTATAGTTATATTATTTGGAATATTATTACTTCAAGTAATTTCAAGTAATTTATATTATGAATTAGTAAAGATGAGTGAAATAAAAGATATAGCATCAGAAGTAGAAATGTTATATTTAAAAAAAGATTATGATGTTTTATTAAATAAATTATCTTATGAAAAAGACATATGTATAGAAATAACTGAAAAATCAGATATAGTGTATTCTACAGATAGTGCAAGTAGAGGATGTTTTGTTCATAGCTCTGAAGATATAAATAATAAAAAAACTGAGTTTATGTTAAGTGGTGAATATACCAAGACATACAAGGTAAATGATCCAATTTATGATAATAAACTTTTAATTTATGGAGTTAAAATAGATAATGGTAAATTTGTATTTATATCAACTTCTTTAGAGCCTGCTAATTATACAGCTAGGCTTTTGGAACGTCAATTATTAATTATAACTATAATAATATTTATACTTGCTTTTATTGTTTCTTATATACTATCTAAAAAGTTTTCCAAACCATTAGAGAATATAAATAAATTAAGTAAAATACTTTCTAAAGGTGATTATACGGTTGATTTTAAAAGTAAATCTGATATAAAAGAAATAAGTGAACTTGAATCTACACTAAATAATTTAACTAAAGAATTATCTAAAACAGAAAATTTAAGAAGAGAACTTTTAGCTAATGTATCACATGACTTAAAAACTCCTTTAACAATAATAAAAGCAAATGCAGAAATGGTAAAAGATATAACTTATAAAAATAAAGAAAAAAGAGATAATAATTTAGATACTATAACAGAAGAGGTTGATAGATTAAATTTACTTGTAGAAGATATATTAGATTTATCAAGAATGCAATCTAATTCAATAAATTTAGAAATTAGTGAATTTAATTTAAATAGATTAATAAAAAGTATAATAAAAAGATTTAAAATTTTGTGCGATAATGATGGGTATAGTATTGATTATAATGGGTTTGATTTAGATGTAAAAGCCGATAAGAAAAAAATTGAACAAGTTATATATAATTTAATAAATAATGCGATTAATTATACTGGTGATAATAAAAAAATATATGTTAATTTAATAGAAAATAAAGATTTTATTAGGGTTGAGGTAATAGATACAGGTAGTGGAATAAAAAAAGAAGATCTAAGTTATATATGGGATAAATATTATAAAGTAGATAAAAAATATAAAAGAGTTACATATGGAACAGGTCTTGGTTTATCTATAGTAAAAAACATATTAATTCTACATAATTTTAATTATGGGGTAGAAACTTCAAAAAAAGGTACTAAATTTTATTTTGACATAAAAAAATAATTATAACAAAGCAAAATTAAGTTAAGAAAAATTTTGCTTTTTTTGTAAAAAAATATTTTCTCATTTTTTAAAAAATACTTTTTTTGACATTACAAAAGTATAAAACCGTTATAAAACAAAGGGTTTTGAATTTCAAATATTAAAAAAATGTAAATTTTCAAAAAAACACTTTTAAATTTTTTTAAAAATATTGACTTTGCTTTTCAAAAAATGTATACTTAAATTGTATTAAAGATAGGAGTAAGATTATGATAGGTGTAGAAGAGAAAACTGACTTAGTAGTTATCAAAAGAAATGGTAAAAAAGTTGATTTTGATGGTGCTAAAATAGCGCTTGCTATTAAAAAAGGATTTGATAGTGTTAACGAACAAGATGAAGAGTCAGGAAAATTTAAATATGATGATAAAGATATAACTAAAGTATATAATGAAGTTATAAAATTGATAGAAAAAAATTATACTGAAAAGATAAAAATAGAAGAGATTCAGGATTTAATAGAAGAATCTTTAAAGAAAAAAAAGTATGATGAGGTATATAAATCATTTTCTGAATATAGGGAAAGAAGAAGTCAATCTCGTGAAATGTTTATTGATGACAAAAGAATGCATAAATTCTTAAAAACTATTGAAGGATTAGGATTAAAATCAGCTTCTGAAGATGATACAAAAAGAGAAAATGCAAATGTAGATGGTGATACTGCTATGGGAACTATGCTTCAATATGGTTCTACAGTATCAAAAGAATTTGCAAAATCATATTTAATGAAGAAAAGATTTGCAGATGCACACGATAATGGTGATATTCATATTCACGATATGGATTTTCTACCTATGGGTACTACAACTTGTATGCAAATAGAACTTGATAGATTATTTAAAAAAGGATTTTCAACAGGTCATGGGTATTTAAGACCACCAAAAGATATTACATCATTTGGGGCTTTAGCTGCAATAGCTATTCAAGCAAATCAAAACGATCAACACGGAGGGCAAAGTATTCCAGCATTTGATTTTTATATGGCACCAGGAGTACTTATGACATTTAAAAAACAATTTAAACAACAAATTGCTGATTTCTTAGACTTAGAAGGATTATTAAGCCATATAAGCATGGAAAGAATTGCTCGTGAAATTGATAAATTAGAAAGTATTGATTTTAGTATAGAAATATTTGAACCTATCTATAAGGAAAGTGATGAGATAAAAAGATTATTTGAAAAAGCATATGAAAAATCAATTGCTAAGACAGATAGGATTACATATCAAGCAATGGAAGCTTTTGTACATAATTTAAATACAATGCATTCTAGAGCAGGTGCGCAGGTACCATTTTCATCTATAAATTTTGGTACTGATATATCAAAAGAAGGAAGAATGATTATATCTAACTTCTTAAAAGCTACAGATGCTGGATTAGGTCATGGGGAAACTCCTATATTCCCTGTATCAATATTTAAAGTAAAAGAAGGAATAAATTATAACAAAGAAGATCCTAATTATGACTTGTTTAGACTAGCTTGTGAAGTGTCTGCAAAAAGATTATTTCCAAACTTCTCATTTCTAGATGCACCATTTAACATAGAATATTATAAACCAGGAGATTATAGAACTGAAGTAGGATATATGGGATGCCGTACACGTGTTATGGCAGATGTTACTGATAGGAATAATGAAACAACAGGAGGACGTGGTAATTTATCATTTACATCACTTAACCTGCCAAGATTAGGAATTAAATATGGTATTTGCCTAGGTGAAAGAACTAAAGCAGATATGGCTGGTTTTTATAAAGAACTTGGAGAAGTAATGGAACTTATAAAAGATCAATTATATGAAAGATTTGAAATTCAATGTAATAAAAGATGTTATAATTTTCCATTCTTAATAGAACAAGGCATTTGGACTGATGGTGATAAATTAAAACCAACAGATAGAATGAGAAAAATATTAAAACATGGTACTCTTACAATAGGATTTATAGGACTTGCTGAAACATTAAAAGCTTTAATAGGGGAACATCACGGAGAATCTAAAAAAGCTCAAAAATTAGGTCTTGAAATAATTTCATTTATGAGAGAAAAATGTAATGAGTTTGCTAAAGAAGCAAATCTAAATTATACACTAATCGCAACTCCAGCAGAAGGACTTTCTGGTAGATTTGTAAATATAGATAAAGCAATTTATGGAAAAATCAAAGGAGTTACCGATAGAGATTATTATACAAATTCATTCCATGTTCCAGTATATTATCAAACATCTATTAAACATAAATTAGAAGTGGAGGCTCCATATCATAATTTAACTAATGGAGGACATATTTCTTATATAGAGTTTGATGGAAATACTGCTATGAACGTAGATGCATTTGAATCAGTAATTAGAATGATGAAAGAACTAGGAATTGGTTATGGAGCTATTAACCATCCTGTTGATAGAGATCCTGTTTGTGGATATGTTGGGGTAATTGGTGATGTGTGTCCTGGTTGTGGACGTAAGGAATTTGAATCAGTACCACTAGAAGAAGTTAAAAACTTCCAATGTGGATGTTAGAAGGGAGAAATTTATGGAAAAATTAGTTGGTGAAGGTGTAGGTTTTGAAAGAATAAGAAGAGTTACAGGATATTTAAGTGGAGATGTAAAACGTTTTAATAATGGAAAGCGTGCAGAAGAAAAAGATCGTGTAAAACACACTGGAATTAAAGATGTAATGTCTGAAGAAAAATGTTCTTGTAAATAATAAAATAAAAAAAGAAAAGTGTGATGAGTATGAAGATTAGACTAGCTGCAGACTTACAACCAGATAGTATAGTTGATGGAAAAGGAATTAGGACGGTTATTTGGACTCAAGGATGTTCTCATGCATGCCCTGAGTGCCATAATCCATCTACGCATGATTTCGCTGGTGGAGAGCTTGTAGATGTAGAAGATATAATTAAAAAGTTAGAAAAATTGGAAGATCAAGATGGCGTTACTTTCTCAGGTGGAGACCCTATGTTTCAACCAAGGGAGTGTGCAGTTTTAGCTGCAGCCTGTCATGACTTAGGATTGAACGTTTGGGCTTATACAGGTTTTACTTTTGAACAGTTATTAAATCTTGGCACAAAAGATATATTAGATTTTTTAAGCAAGATAGATGTACTCATAGATGGAAAATATGATAAGTATAAAAAAAGTATGGATTTAGAATTTAGAGGGTCTAGTAACCAAAGAATAATAGATGTACCTAAATCATTAGAAAATCATAGTGTAGTTTTATATGAATTAAACAATAAAAAAAATAAAAATAATTTAAAAAAAAGAGAGACTCTATATATTTAGAGCTTTCTCACTTATTTTGTAAAGTGAGAATATAAATTCTCTTTTTTGTTTGTTATTATTTTAAAGTATTTACAAATATGTTATAATTAAATATAGGTGGTTATATGTTAGAAAAACGTATAGATGAATTAATAAAAATATTAAATAAAGCTAATTATGAATATTATACTTTAGATAATCCTTCTATAACAGATCAAGAATATGATAGTTATATGGATGAGTTAATAAAGTTAGAAACTAATAATCCATCATTAGTTAGAAGCGATTCACCAACAGTTAGAATTGGTGGGCAAATAATAGATGAATTTAAAAAGATTACTCATAGTATTCCTATGATGAGTCTAGGAGATATCTTCAACTATGATGAAGTAAGAGATTTTGATACTAAGGTTAGGAAAGTTATACCAAATCCAGAGTATGTGTGTGAACCTAAAATAGATGGATTAAGTGTTTCATTAATATATAAAAAAGGAAAACTTGTAAGTGGCGCTACTCGTGGTGATGGTGTTGTTGGTGAGGATATAACTCATAATGTAAAGACTATAAAAAATATTCCATTATCACTACCAGTTGATATTGATATTGAAGTTCGTGGCGAAATTTATATGAGTATATCATCTTTTACAAAATTAAATGAAGAAAGAATTAAAAAAGGTGAAAAAGTTTTTGCTAATCCTAGAAATGCTGCTGCAGGATCAGTTAGACAATTAGACTCAAGTATTTCTGCAAGTCGTAATTTAGCTACATTTATGTATCATATGCCGGAAGCTCAAATTCATAATGTAAAAAACCAAGAGGAAGCATTAAAATTCATGAGTGATTTAACATTTGCTGTAAATCCTAATATAGAAAAGGTATCATCTGTAGATGAAATTATTAAGTATATAGAAAAAATAGCTAGTATAAGATCTGATTTACCATATGAAATAGATGGAGTAGTTATTAAAGTTAATAATTTTCTAGATCAAAAAAAGTTAGGTGTTACAGCTAAAGTACCTAAATGGGCTATAGCTTATAAATTTCCTGCGGAGGAAGTATTAACTAAATTAAATGATATAGAATTTTGCGTAGGAAGAACTGGTAAAATAACACCTAGGGCTGATTTATCACCAGTTCGTCTTAAAGGAAGCGTTGTAAGAAGTGCAACATTAAATAACCAAGATTATATAAAAGAAAAAAATATAATGATAGGTGATATCGTATCAATAAGAAAAGCAGGAGATGTTATACCTGAGGTTGTAGAAGTTAAAACCGAAAGAAGAACAGGTGATGAGGTTCCATTTAAAATGATAGATAAATGCCCTATATGTGGAAGTAAATTAGTAAAAAAAGAAGGAGAAGTAGCTTATTTTTGTACTAATATTAATTGTGATGCTAGAAATATAGAATCACTTATACATTTTGCATCTAGGGATGCTATGAATATAGAAGGTTTTGGAGAACGTATTGTAGAGGATTTTTATAATATGGGGTTCTTGAAAAAAATAGAAGATTATTATACATTAAAAGAACATAAAACAACATTAATGGAATTAGAAGGCTTTGGCGAAAAAAGTATAAATAACTTATTAAATAATATAGAAAATAGTAAAAGTAACTCTTTAGAAAGATTAATATTTGGACTTGGAATAAAACATGTAGGTAAGAAGACTGCTAAAATATTAAGTGAAAATTATAAAACTTTAGATAAACTAATTGAAGCAGATACAGAAGAGTTATCACTAATAGATGATATTGGATCTATTATAGCTAATAGTATTAATTCTTATTTTAAAGAAGATAAAAAAATTAATATGATAAATAAATTAAAAGAAAATAATGTTAATACAAATTATTTATCTAAAGAAAAAAATATAAATGAACTTTTTTTAGATAAGACTTTTGTACTTACAGGCACACTAGATAGCCTATCTAGAGAAGAGGCAAAAGAGTTAATTGAATCTAAAGGTGGAAAAAATACAAATTCAGTAAGTAAAAAAACTGATGTTGTAATTGTAGGCTCATCACCAGGTAGTAAGTATGATAATGCACTAAATTTAGGTATTACAATTTGGACTGAAGATGAATTTATAAAGAATAGTAGGAGGTAAATATGGAGGCTTGGAGTAATTTTAAAGGAACTAAATGGAAGAAAGAAATTGATGTTTCAGACTTTATTCAAAACAATTATAAAGAATATACAGATGATGATTCGTTTTTAAAAGGTATAAGTAAAAAAACATCTAAAGTATGGGATAAATGTAAAAAATTATTAGCTAAGGAGGCTATAAGCGGGGTTTTAGATGTAGATACATTTAATATGAGTGGTATTGATTCTTTTAATCCTGGATATATATCTAGAAAAGATGAAGTAATAGTAGGCCTTCAAACAGATGAACCATTAAAAAGAATAGTAAATCCATATGGTGGACTTAGAATGGTTGAAAAGTCTTTAGAAGCTTATGGCTATCACTTAGATCAAGACTTAGAAAATAAATTTAAAGAATTTAGAAAAACTCATAATGATGGAGTTTTTGATGCATATACATCTGATATAAGACTTGCTCGTCATAATCATTTAATCACAGGACTTCCAGATGCTTATGGTAGAGGTAGAATAATAGGTGATTATAGACGTCTTGCCCTATATGGAATAGATTTTTTAATAGATAAAAAGAAAGAAGACTTAGATAAATTAACTGATATTACATCTACAGATGTTATCCAATTAAGAGAAGATATAAAAGAACAAATAAAAGCTTTAAATGATATAAAAAAGATGGCTTCAAGATATGGATATGATATATCTAAACCAGCCATGAATGCTAAAGAAGCTATACAATGGACTTATTTTGCATACCTTGCAGCAGCAAAACAAAATAATGGAGCTGCAACAAGTATTGGTAGAAATACAACTTTCTTTGATATATATATTGAAAATGATATACAAAAAGGCATTCTAACAGAAGAAGCAGCACAAGAATTAATAGATCAATATGTTATAAAATTAAGACTTATTCGTCATCTTAGAACTCCTGAATATAATGAGTTATTTGCAGGAGATCCAACTTGGGTTACTGAATCTATTGGAGGTATGTTAGATTCTTCTAAATCTTTAGTAACTAAAACAAGTTTTCGTATTTTAAATTCTCTAAACAATATAGGCGAGGCAGCCGAACCTAATCTAACAGTATTATGGAGTAAAAACTTGCCTGTTAATTTTAAAAAATTTGCATCAAAAATGTCAATAAAAACTCATACATTGCAATTTGAAAATGATGATATAATGCGTCCTTTATATGGAAATGATTATGCTATATCTTGTTGTGTATCAGCACTAATAGAAGGTCATCAATCACAATTTTTTGGGGCTAGAATTAATTTTGTAAAGGTTTTACTTTATGCTTTAAATGGAGGAAGAGATGAATTAACAGGAGAACTTGTAATAGATGGAATAGATCCTATTGAAGGTGAATACTTAGATTGTGAGACTGTATTAAAACAATTTGAAAAAGTACTTAAAAAAACTGTAAAAATATATGTAGATTCCCTAAATATAATACATTATATGCATGACAAATATGCGTATGAAAGTAGTCAAATGGCATTTATAGATACAAAACCAGAATATTTAATGGCATTTGGACTTGCAGGAATTTCTATTGTAGCTGATTCATTTTCAGCAATACAATATGGACATGTCAGGGTAAAAAGAGATGAGCGTGGTATTACAAATGCTTTTGATATAGAATTTGATTATCCTAGATATGGAAACAATGATAATAGAGTTGATAGTGTTGCAGTTAATTTAGTAAAAAGAGTGTATAAAGAACTTAAGAAGTATCCTTTATATAAAGATGCAATACCAACACTTTCTTTGTTAACTATAACAAGTAATGTTGTATATGGAAAACATACTGGAGCAACTCCTGATGGAAGAAAGTCTAAGGTACCTTTCGCACCTGGTGCTAATCCAACACAAGGAGCTGACATTTCAGGCGCACTTGCATCACTTTCATCAGTGGCTAAAATACCATATAAAGATTGTTGCCAAGATGGAATTTCTAATACATTTTCTATCGTACCTTCATCACTAGGTAATGATGAGGTTGCAAGAACAGAAAATTTAGTTAAGATATTAGATGGATATTTTGGTAGTGGCGCGCATCATTTGAATGTAAATGTAATGGACAAAAATTTATTAATAGATGCTATGAATAATCCAAATAAATACCCAAATCTAACTATTAGAGTATCTGGGTATGCAGTAAACTTTAATAAACTAACTAAAGAGCAAAAAGAAGAAGTAATATCAAGGACATTCCATGAAAAAATTTGAGTCTGGTTATATAAATTCAATTCAGACAATGGGACTTGTAGATGGGCCTGGTATAAGAATTGTTATATTTATGCAAGGATGTATGCTAAGATGTATATTTTGTCATAATCCAGAAACTTGGAAATTAGAGTCTGATAGTTTAATGACATCTAAGCAAGTTGTAGATGAGATTAGAAAATATAGACCATATATTGAACTTGGTGGTGGAGTCACATTTTCAGGGGGTGAACCGCTTGTTCAATCCAAGTTTTTGTTAGAGTGTTTAAAGCTATGTAAAAAAGCTGGAATACATACTTGTATAGACACATCAGGTACTGGATATGATAAAAAATATTTAAATGAAATATTAAAATACACAGATTTAGTAATACTTGATTTTAAAGCTATTGATGACGAACAATATAAAAATATAACAGGAAAAAGTATTGATATGTTTAATTATTTTAGTGAACAATTAAATAGAAATAATAATAAATTATGGATAAGATGTGTAATAATACCTGGTATAAATGATAATAAAGAATATATGTTAAAATTAAATAAATATTTAAAAAAATTTAATAATATAGAAAAAGTAGAATTATTGCCATATCGTACTTTAGGAGTTGAAAAATATAAAAATCTTAATATTAAATATAGATTAGAAAGTACCCCTGATATGGAAAAAGAAAAGTTAGACAAGTTACAAAAATTAATAGAATTTTAATATATTATATAAAAAATAAATTAAATATGTTAAACTATATATAGATTGGGGGATATTATGATATTACCTGCAGATACATTCATTGTAGTTAATAAAACTGTGTTAAGCGATAAAGATAGAAATATACTAACACTTCTTTACCAACCTATAGTAGGTGCAAGTAGTATTAGTCTTTATTATACTTTGTGGTCTTACTTAGATAAATCTGAAATATTATCTAATGAATGGACACATCATCACATATTAAGAGATATGCTAATAAATAATACAGAACTTCAAGAATCCTTAGAAAAACTAGAAGCTATTGGTCTTATAAAAGCATACAAGAAAACAGGTAATATAAATAATTATGTGTATGAATTATATTCTCCTTTAAGTGCATCAGAGTTTATAAATAATCCACTTCTTTCAACTGGACTATTTAGTGCAGTAGGAAAACTTGAATATGAAAGAATAATAAATTATTTTAAAATTCCTAAAATAAATTTAAAAGAGTATGAAGATATTACTAAATCATTTAGTGATGTATTCGCATTTACTAATTTACAACTTAATGATAACCTAATATATGATATAAAAAAATCTACTAATAGAAAATTAGAACTATTAACTAAAATAGATGTAAATACAATTTTAAGTTTAATAAGTGATGATATGTTAAATAAAAGGTCACTTACAAAAGATACTAAAGATTTTTTATATAAAATATCTTATATATATAATTATGATAATGATGATATGATAGAACTTATAAGAAATTCATTAACAGAAAAACATACAATAGATAAAAAGTTATTACAAGAAAATGCTAATAAATATTATAGATATGATAATATGAATAAACTACCTAGTATTATTTATAAAAATCAACCAGAATATTTAAGAAAAGAGTTAACAGATACATCAAATAGATCACGTATAATACATTTATTTGAAACAACAAGTCCATATGATTTTATAAATAGTAAATATAAAACAGGAAATCCTACTTCAAGTGATCTTGCTATAATATCTTATTTACTTATAGATTTAAATTTAAAACCAGGGGTAGTTAATGTATTAGTTGATTATGTTCTTAAAATAAATAATAATAAATTAGTTAAAAATTTTGTAGAAGTTATCGCATCACAGTGGAGTAAAAGTAATATTGAAACCGTAGAAGATGCTATGAATATTGCTGAAGAAGAGTATAAGAAAAAAAGAAAAGTCAAAGAGAAAGCAAAAACTATTCCTAAAAATCCAGATTGGTTTAATAAAGATATAAAAGAAAACACTGCTACATTAGATGAAATAAAAGAATTAGAAGAGTATATGAAAAGAGGATAATTATGCATAATGTTCTTGAAAATTTAGAGGATACAAAAAACGTTAAAATTGATTTAGATAAAGAGTATGAAAAGTCTAAATCTAGTTTTAAACAAATAACAAAACATTTAAATTTAAGTGATGATTATTTAAAAAAATATACATCTATCCTAGAAGAATGTAGTAGTGAATTTGAGAATTGTAAGAATTGTAAAAACTTATTTGATTGTAAAAATAAATTAGAAGGATATTGTTATTTACCTGTAAATATAAATAATACCATAAATTTTACATATAAGCCTTGTAAATATAAAGAAGTGGTTAGTAAAAAAACGAAGCATTTAGATAATGTAAAATATTTTAATACTCCAGAATATGTAAAAGAAGCTAGTATAGATAGTATTTATAAAACAGATAAAGAAAGATTTGAAACAATAAAATGGTTAATGGATTTTAAAAGAAATTATGAATCAAAAAAAGAAGTTAAAGGATTATATTTAAATGGAAATTTTGGATGTGGTAAAACTTATTTAATAGCAGCTATATTTAATGAATTAGCCAAAAAAGGCTTTAAAAGTAGTATTATATTTTGGCCAGAATTTTTAAGGCAAGTATTTTATGATGATTTCAATGAAAAATATGAATATGTAAAAAAAATACCATTATTACTTATAGATGATATAGGAGCAGAAGGACTAACTGCTTGGAATAGAGATGAAATATTATGCCCTTTACTTCAATATAGAATGGATAATAATTTAACTACATTTTTTACATCTAACTTAACAAAAGAAGAATTAGAAATACATTTATCTAATTCTAAAAATAGATTAGATGAAGTAAAAGCTAAAAGAATAATTTCAAGAATAGATCAATTAACTGATAATATAAAAATGGTTAGCAAAAATTTAAGAAAATAAAACTGTAAAGAACAAGTAATTTTCATGATTTATGAAAAAATGACTTGTTTTTTTTTTTTTTTGCGATAAAATAATAATGTAAGATAGAGGAGGTAAATATGAAGGAAAAAGGTTTTACATTGATAGAGCTCTTAGCAGTAATAGTAATACTAGCAATAATAGCTCTAATAGCGGTCCCAATAATAATAGATATTATTGAAGACTCAAAAAAAGAAGCACAAAAGAGGAGTGCAGAAAATTATACTAAAGCAGTAAAAAATGCAATAGTATCATCACAACTAGATGGAAGTAAAGGAATAACAGGTAGTTTTACAACAGATACACTTTCTGATGTAGTTAATGTTAAATATGATGGAGAAAAAGTATCTTGTGATACGATAAAAATATATGAAGATGGTTCTTTATATATAACAGGATGTAGTGTAGGAGGAAAAAGTATAGAATATACATATGGAAAATCTAAACAAATATGTACTTTTGCAAATGAAGGTGAAGAAGGAAAAGTAGGAGCCAAATATACTTGTAAAGTTAATGATAAGGATACATTTACATTTTATATTTTAAGCAAAATAAATGAGGAAGGACAAATTTCAGATATGTTTTCTCAAAATAATGATGAAGTACCATTTGCATATAATTTAATAATGGATAAAAATATATGTATTGATGGAACAGAAGATTTAACAGGAGAATGTAAAACACAGTGGGTATCAGAAAGTGATTATAATTCTTCGCCTGGAACAGGTGAAGGTTATGGGGCCGATGGAAATTATGATAAAGGTCCAATAACAGCGATGGAATATTTATATGAGGCTACTAGTTCTTGGAACAATTTATATTTAATAGATTTAGTAAATAATGATAGTAATTTCACAGGCATAGGTCAATCAACTTATAATGGATATGGTTCAATAACAACTCTTGGTACCACTACGACAATAACAATGAAGGACGGATCTATTACTGCGACATTTGAAAATATGAAATCCAGATTACCTCGGACTTATGAAGGTAATTTTGAGGGTAATTACTGGTTTTCAGATTCTTATAAGGCTTCATGGGGGCCTAAACGTGCAATGGGAATGCAAAATTTTATGGCTGATCATGCTAATATAAATTCTAGTTTAGGTATTCGCCCAGTAATAACAGTAAAACCAAGTGATTTAGGTTTATAATAATCATAAAAGACGTATAGAACATCTATATGTTTTTTATTGTTTTAAATATTGGAAAAAATTAAAATACGTGGTATAATTTATTTAGAATAATATAGTGGAAAGGGGTGAAGTTATGTATGATTTAGGTAATCAGTTTAAAATTAATTTATCCAAAGGACTTGCTAATAGTGAGTGTGTATTTAAAGGTAAGTATTATCGTATAACAGTTTTAACTGAAAGACTATTAAGACTTGAATATAATCCAAATGGCATTTTTAATGATAACTTAACTGAGTTAGTAATGAATAGAAATTTTGATAAACCAAAATTTATAGTTAATCAAAATAATGATGTGTTACAGATAAATACAAATTATTTTGAGTTAATTTATTTAAAAGAAAAAAGTTTTTTAGGAAGTAAAGTAGCTCCTATGAAAAATTTAAAAATCAAATTATTAAATACTGATAAGACTTGGTATTATAATCATCCTGAAGTTAGAAATTTTAAAGTGAACGTATCAGGTTTTGAAGGTAAAAAATTACAAAAAAGTTTGTATTCACAAGATGGATTTGTATCTATTGATGATTCTAATAATTATATTATGTTAGAAAATGGTAGTTTTAGTCAAAATAATAATAATGGCATAGATATTTATGTATTTTTATATAATAAAGATTTTTATTATTGTTTAAATGATTATTTTAATTTAACAGGAAATCCTCCTTTATTACCGCGTTATGCATTTGGTAATTGGTGGAATAAAAATGAAAACTATACTGATGAAGAATTAAAGAAAGTTGTAAAAAAATTTAAAGATAATAATATACCAATATCATTGTTTACTTTAAATAATTGGAATAACTTATCAAGTCATGATTTTTCTAGTAAGTATAATTCATCTGAATTAGTATCTATGTTTAAAGGCTTAAATATAAAATTTGGACTTTCATTAAATGAATTTGATTATTATAAATATGGTACACAAGATTATATAAAACTAGTTAAATATTTATATAGAGATAAAAATAATAATATTCCATTTAATATACTTGATTGTAAAACTATAGATGCATATCTAAAGATACTTATTAATCCATTAGATAGTATCGGTGTAGATTTTTATTTTTTAAAAAATAAAAATTTAAATTTTTATAATCTTTTAAAACATTATTTATACTATAATAATTATAAATATATAAATAAAAGACCTTTAATGTTATCATATAATACTAGTGTAGCTTCACATAGGTATTCTATATCATATATAGGAGAATCCAAGGTTAGTTGGGATACATTAAAACAAATTCCAAAGTTTCTTTGTGATTCTAGTAATATTGGAAATAGTTTATTTTGTTATGATGTAGGTGGAACTAAAGATGGTATAGAAGAAGGAGAACTTTTTGATAGATTTGTACAACTTGGTGTTTTTTCTCCAATAACAATGTTAGGATCTAGTGGAGGTAATTATTATAAAAGGGAACCTTGGAAGTGGGGGTTTAAAACTTTTAAAATATCATCAGATTTTTTGAAACTTAGATATAGATTAATTCCTTATTTATATACAGAATCATATAAATATTATAAATTTGGTAAACCACTTATTGAACCTCTTTATTATAAATATCCAAATGCTTATGATGATCCTTTGTATAATGATGAATACTTTCTTGGAACTAGTTTTTTAGTAAGCCCTATAACAAAAAGAAAAGATTATATAATGAATAGGGTTATAGAGAAGATATTTATTCCAGAAGGCGTTTGGTATGATTTTTTTACAGGTAAAGTATTTAAAGGAGAAAAAAGATATGTATCTTTTTATAAAGAAGAAGAATATCCAGTATTTGTTAGAGCTGGTTCTATTATACCAATGTCTTTAAATTCTTATAATGATGTTGCAGTTCCAAAAAAGTTAGAAATACAAGTATTTCCTGGAGATAATAATACTTATAGTATTTATGAAGATGATGGTGTTAGTAATAATTATTTAAAAGGTGATTATTTAATAACAAATATAGAATATGTATATAGAAAAAATAATTATGGATTAACTATATTACCGGTAAGTGGTAAAAAGGGAATAATTCCAAAACTTAGGGATTATAAAATAGTATTTAGAAATACAAAAATGCCAAAGGATGTATCTATGTATTCTTCTAGTAATAAATTAGATGGAAAAGTTTATACTCAAAATACCGATTTAATAATAGAAGTAAAAGATGTATCTACAGAAGAGCAGTTTACTATAGCTTGTAATGGGGATAATAGTATGGAGATAGATTATTTTAAGATTATAAAGGATGATATAACATCAATTATAAGTGATCTTCCAATAAAAACTAATTTAAAGCAAAAAGTAAATGATATAATGTTTTCTAAAGAATTTGATATAAAGAAAAAAAGAATAAAGATAAGAAAACTTTCTCATGAAAAGGAATATTTAGAGAGTAAATATGTAAGTTTAATGTTAAAATTGCTTGAATATATTGGTGAAGTGTAATATAATATTACTATTAAATGAGCAAGGTAAAATTCACTTATTTAGTGAATTTTTTAGGAGGATTTAATGGAAGAAATTATTTTATATATTATTACATTTGTACTTATTTATTTATTTTATGTAGTATTTGTTTTATCAAGGAAAAATGTACTAAAAAAGTTTCCTGATGGTAAAGAGATTACATATTTAAAATATAAATATAATGTAAAAGTAAATGATTCAAATTTAAAAAGTATAGCTAACAGTGTATTTTTAGCTAATTCATTTATATTATCTACAACGGTTTTTGTTGTAACTAGATTTAAAAATATATTTTTAGAACTTATTTTTGGTATTATAACTTTAGTAGTTTTACTGTTAGTTATATATCATATTATAGGTAAATATTTAAATAAAAAGCAAGGAGGTAAACATGTATAATTTTTCGAAAATAGAAAAAAAGTGGCAAAAATATTGGGAGGATAATGAAACATTTAAAACTGATATAAATGATTTTAGTAAACCTAAATTTTATGCTTTAGATATGTTTCCATATCCGTCTGGTGTAGGCCTTCATGCAGGACATCCTGAAGGATATACAGCAACAGATATAGTATGTCGTATGAAAAGAATGCAAGGGTATAATGTTCTACATCCTATGGGATTTGATTCATTTGGACTTCCAGCAGAACAATATGCGATAAATACAGGTAACCATCCAGCAGGGTTTACCTTGAAAAATATAGAAACTTTTAAATCACAATTAAAACTTCTTGGATTTTCTTATGATTGGGATAGACAAATTTCCACGTCTGATCCAAGTTATTATAAATGGACACAATGGATATTTAAAAAACTATATGAAGATGGATATGCTAAATGTATAGATATGCCAGTAAATTGGTGTGAAGAACTTGGTACGGTTCTTGCAAATGATGAAGTAATAGATGGAAAATCAGAACGTGGTGGATATCCTGTTGTTCGTAAAAATATGAAGCAATGGGTAATAGATATTCCAGCGTACGCTGAAAGGTTACTTGATGGGTTAAATGAAGTTGATTGGCCTGAATCTACTAAAGAGATGCAGAGAAATTGGATTGGTAAAAGTATAGGTGCTAAAGTTGTTTTTAAAGTTAAAGATACTGATAAGTCTTTTGAAGTATTTACAACACGCTGTGATACTTTATTTGGAGCCAAATACTGTGTACTTTCTCCAGAACATAGTTTAATAGATATAATAACTACTAAAGATAAAAAAGAAGAAGTAGATAATTATAAGAAAGAGTGTTCAACTAAATCTGACCTAGAAAGAACAGAACTTAATAAAGAAAAAACAGGTGTATTTACAGGTGCTTATGCAATAAATCCAGTAAATAATAAAGAAATACCTATTTGGATAAGTGATTATGTACTTGCAAGTTATGGTACAGGTGCTATTATGGCAGTACCAGCTCATGATGATAGAGACTATGAATTTGCTAAAAAATTTAATATTCCAATTATTCAAGTAATAGATGGAGATAGTATTCTAGAGTGTGCTTATACAGGTGATGGTGTTCATATTAATTCAGAATTTTTAGATGGATTAAATAAACAAGATGCAATAGATAAAATGATTTCTTGGTTAGAAGAAAGAAAATTAGGAAACAAACAAATAAATTATAGATTAAGAGAATGGATATTTGCTCGTCAAAGATATTGGGGAGAACCAATTCCAATAGTTCATTTAGAAAATGGTTTGGATGTAGTATTAAGTGATGAAGACTTACCTTTAATTTTACCAGAGTTAAAAGATTATAAAGGTAAAAATGGAGTGTCTCCACTTGAAAATGCAAAAGATTGGGTAAATGTAGAAATTGATGGTATAAAAGGAAAAAGAGAAACATCTACAATGCCAGGAAGTGCTGGATCTAGTTGGTATTTTTTAAGATATATAGATCCTAATAATGATAGAGAAATAGCTTCAAAAAAACTTATGGAACACTGGATGCCAGTAGACCTTTATGTAGGTGGACCAGAACATGCAGTAGGACATTTATTATATTCTAGAATGTGGAATAATTATTTATATGATAAAGGTATAGTACCAGTAAAAGAACCATTTAAAAAATTAGTTCATCAAGGTATGATACTAGGTTCTAATGGAATTAAAATGGGTAAAAGATATCCTGAATATGTAGTAAATCCAAATGATATAGTAAGAGACTATGGTGCTGATACATTAAGGCTTTATGAAATGTTTATGGGACCTTTGGAAGCAGATAAACCATGGAATGATGATGCTGTTGAAGGTTCTAAAAAATTCTTGGATAGAGTATGGAGACTATATGTTGAAGATAATAAAATAACTGATACAAATGATGGTAAATTAGATAAAATTTATAATAAAACAGTAAAGAAAGTAACTGAAGATTATGAATCATTAAACTTTAATACAGCTATTAGTCAAATGATGATATTTATAAATGCTGTCTATAAAGAAAATAACTTTTATAAAGAATATGCTAAAGGATTAATAAAATTATTAAATCCAATAGCACCGCATATTACTGAAGAAATTTGGAGTGAAGTATTTAAAGAAAAAGATACAATAGCTTATTCTGACTGGCCTAGTTATGATGATGCAAAAATAATTGATGAAACATATGAATTAGTAGTTCAAGTAAATGGCAAAGTAAGAGGTAAAGTAGAAGTAGATTCGAATGCTTCAGAAGAAGAAATGAAAGAAAAAGCATTAAATATTGAAAATGTAGGTACATTTACAAAAGATAAGGAAATATTAAAAGTAATAATAGTACCTAAAAAACTAGTAAATATTGTAGTAAAATAAAAAATGTAAAAAAACAAGTGATTAAAAAATTTACTTGTTTTTTTGTTTTTTGCAAAATATTAATTTTAAGTAATTTAAAATGTAGAAATTAGAAAATACATTTATATTATTTAAATTTGGTTTAATTTTATTTTCATATAATAAAAAATTGTCCTTTGATATATTTAATAAAAAATGATAAAAATATATTGAAAGGAGGCATTATGAAAAAATTTATATTTATTTTAATAACTATTTTTATGTTTATTAGTTCAAGTTATGCTTTAGATAGTTTTTATATTGGAGAAAAGGTTCCTAATATGAAAGTTTATAGAGATAATTTATATCAAACACATACAGGGGTGCCATATATGTTAAAAAGAAGTGATGATACTTTTGTATATTGCCTAAATCCATTTTTAGATGTGTATACAACGGGTCTTGTTGAAGGATATAATTATAATAATCCTATATTTAATTTTTCAGATGAAAAAATAGATAGAATGAATTTAATAGCTTATTATGGATATGGTTATTTAAATCACACTGACATTAAATGGTATGGTGTAACTCAATTTTTAATTTGGGAACAGACTAATGTAGATAATATATATTTTGTAGATACAAATACATTAGAAAAAAATAATCAATATCAAAGTGAAGTAGAGGAGATAAATCGTTTAGTTAATAATTATTATTTAAAACCTAGTTTTGCAAATAGAGAGTTTGAATACACTATAAATAGTAATTATGAAGTAGTGGATTTAAATAATGTATTAAATAATTATAGTATTGTTGAATCTGATATAGATTCTTATATAGAATCAAATAAGCTTTATATTAATACTAAAGATAAAGGTACATATAAAATTAAGTTTAAAAGAGAAAGTCCTGTAAAAGATGATTATATAATATATTATATTGATGGATATCAACCATTACTTCATCCAGGAAAAGTACAAGATCAATACTTTACTATAGATATAAAAGTAGAAAGTGGAAGTATAACTATAAATAAATTAGATAGTGAAAATAAGAATAGAATAGAAGCTAATCTAGAAGGAGCAGAGTATGGAATTTATGATAATGATAAATTAATAACTACAATAAAAACTGATGATAAAGGAATAGCTTATATAGATAATATAAAATTAGGAAATTATTATGTTAAAGAAATAAGTCCTAGTTTAGGTTATTTATTAGATAATAATGTATATGAAATAGACTTAAATTATAGTAATAAAGATATTAGTATAACTTCTATGGAAAATGTTATTGAAAATAATTTAGTGATATATAAATATATAAAAGATGATAGATGTAAGTTAGAAGATGGAGCTAAATTTGATTTATATGATTCTAGTAATAATTATTTAAAAACATATATAACAGAAAATGGTAAAATAAATGATAAACTTGAATATGGAGATTATTATTTAGTACAAACAAGTGGAAAAAAAGGATATAATTTTGTAGAAAGATTGTATTTAAATTTAAAAGAAAAAAAAGACTATATATATAATCTTTATGATACAAAAGAAGTAATGGTAGTAGATGTACCAAATACTTTAGTTAAAACAAATAAAAATTATTTTTGGATTATTTTAATATTATTAGGTTTTATATTAGTTATAAAATCAAAAAAAGCTACTGTTTAGTAGCTTTTTTTACATCGTTCATAATAGGAACTATAATAGGATATCTTCCTGTTTTTTCGTGTATAAATTGTGATAAGTTAGTTATTATATCATTTTTTATATCTGAAAAAATACAATTGATTTTAAGACGATTATTTATTATATTATTTGCTTCTTGTTCTATTTCTTTTAATAGACTTAAACTTTCTTGTATAAGAACAAATCCTCTTGTGGTTATATTAACAGATGTAACTAATTTTTTTGATTGTGTATCTATATTTGCTATTACAATAACAATTCCATCGCTAGACATTATTTTTCTCTCACGCATTACGGCATTACCAATTTCTCCAATACGGTTTCCATCAACATATACATCTCCAGCTTGAATTGGTTTATCTTTTTTTATAATACCTTTTTTTAAAGATAGGACATCACCATTTTCTAGGATAAATGTATTTTCTTTTGGAATACCACATTCTATAGCTAAATCTGCATGACATTTTAACATTCTATATTCGCCATGGAATGGCATAAAATATTTTGGCTTAAAAAGTCTTAACATAAGTTTTAATTCTTCTTGGTTACCGTGACCTGATGTATGAACATCATTTAGTGAAGTATTGGTATAAACTTTTACACCCTGCAAATATAGTTTATTAATTATTTTAGATATACTAAGCGCATTACCTGGTATTGCTGATGATGAAAATATGACAACATCATCATCTTGTAATTTTATTTGACGATGTGATCCATTTGCAATTCTAGATAAAGCTGCAAGTGGTTCTCCTTGGGATCCAGTACAAAGTAGGCATACTTCTTTGTTAGGTAGATTATTTGCTTCTTCTGGGGTGATAAAGATTTCTTTATGCTTTATGTATCCTGATTCTAGAGAAATTTCTATATTATTTTCCATACTTCTACCAAATATTGCTATTTTTCTATTATTTCTTTTACAAGTGTCTACAATATGTTTTAATCTATAAATATTAGAAGCAAATGTAGCTATTATAATTCTACTATCTTCTTGACTAAATATATGTGATAATGCTTTATCTACTTTGGATTCACTAGTACTCATACCTTCATTTAGGGCATTAGTACTGTCACTTAAGAGTAGTGAAACTCCTTTAGAACCAATACTTGCCATTTTATGTATATTTGCCATAGGTCCAATAGGTGTAAGATCAAATTTAAAATCTCCTGTTGTAACAATAACACCATCTGGAGTATGAATTACAATTCCATGTGAATCTGGAATAGAGTGGGTAGTTCTAAAAAAATCTACTGACATTGTTTTAAATTTTACTTTTGTATTTTCATCATAAACATGTAACCCCTTAAATTCTATACCTTTTTCATTTAATTTTTTCCTTATAAGTCCGATTGCTTGATTAGGCGCATAAATTGAAGGAACATTAACAGTTTGAAGTAAAAAAGGAATACCACCTATATGATCTTCATGGCCATGAGTTATAAAAAGAGCCTTTATTTTTTTCTCATTCTTTTTTAAAAAAGTAAAGTCAGGTATTATATAATCTATTCCTGGCAATTCATCAGATGGAAAAGTAATTCCAACATCAGTAATTATTAATTCACTATCTGTCATTATGCAATACATATTTTTACCAACTTCACCAAGCCCACCTAAAGCAAAAATTTTTGTATCATTTTCATTATTCTTGATTCTCATAATTACCTCCTTTCTAAAGTTTTTGACTATACAATTATACTATTAAATTAAGTGTTTGTCTAGTTTATAACTTCAAAAAAAAAGTTCAGATAATTGAACTTTTTTCTAGATTCTGTTGTAGTATTCAACTATTAATGAATCATTGATTTCACCGTTTAATTCAGTTCTTTCTGGATATCTTACATATTTTGCAGCCATTTTAGCTTCATCATAAGTTAAGAATTCAACACGTTTACTTAATTTTTCAAGTGATTCTTTAACAATTTTTAACTCTTTATCAGATTCTTTCATAGCAATAATATCATTTGGTTTACATCTATATGATGGTATATTAACTTTTTTACCATTAACAGTTATATGACCGTGATTAACAAGTTGTCTAGCTCCACGTCTTGTAGTAGCAAATCCAATACGATATACTAAGTTATCTAATCTTGATTCAAGTAATTTAAATAGGTTTTCACCGTGAACACCTTTCATTTTACCAGCATCTTCAAAAGTTTTTCTAAATTGTTTTTCGTTTAGGCCATACATAAATCTAACTTTTTGCTTTTCTTGTAATTGAACACCATAGTTAGATAATTTTTTAGCTCTTTTATTTCCATGTGCTCCTGGAGCAAAAGGCTTTTTAGCTAATTCACGACCTGTTTCTAGTGTAGAGAAACCTAATCTACGGCTTATACGATAACTTGATTTTGTGTATCTTGACATAATTATTCTCCTTTCTTACGAAAAGATGATTTCTTGCCTAATTATAGGGTGTTTGTTTTAATATTTTCACTAATAAGCTAGTTAGTTACTAATAAAACTAAAGCAATAAACACGTTATAAAAATCAAGAAATTGCTTTTTTCGCAGTTATAATTATATTATTAATTTATTATAAAGTCAAGAAAAATATACATTTTTATACATAAAAAGCAAATATTGTTGACTTTGATAATTAATTTAATATAAAATTAATATGGAGGGTATGATATGACACAGTGGGATAAAGATTATTTAGAACTATGTAAAAGGATATTAACTGAAGGGGAAGAAGTAGAAAATAGAACAGGAATTAATACAATAAAAGTTCCAAGTCATAATTTTCACTTTGATTTGCAAAAGGAATTTCCAATACTTCAAACAAAGCAATTATTTTTTAGAAACGCAATAACGGAAATACTTTGGATTTATCAAGTACAATCTAATAATGTTAATTGGTTACAAGAAAGATCAAATCATGTATGGGATGAATGGAAAGTAGATAAGGATGGTATTTACAGAATATATGATCCAAAAGGTAAAGATTTTAATAAGGAAGTACCACTTAAAGATTTAAATGGTGATATTATATATTCAGATAATAATGAGGTAAAAGTAAAATCTTTAGATGGTGAAAAAGAAATAAAAGATGCAAAACTTTATGGCGATGAATTTATAGATACTATAGGAACAGCTTATGGGTGGATTGTTAATAAATATAAGTTAACTGATCAACTATTGGATGCAATAAAAAATAATCCAACAGATAGAAGAATGATAATGTCATTATGGCAAAATGAATGGCTTAAAACTGCAGTGCTTCCTTCTTGCGTATGGTCTAGTGAATGGGATGTTACAAATGGAAAGTTGAATGCTTGGGTACATCAAAGAAGTTGTGATGTTCCACTTGGACTTCCATTTAATGTAACACAATATGCAACACTTTTAACTTTATTTGCTAAAGTTAGTAATTTAGAACCTGGAACACTTGATTGGTCTATTAAAGATGCTCATATATATGTAAATCAAGTAGATGGAGTAAAAGAACAATTAAATAGACAATCTTGTTATGAATCTTATTTGCAAACATCAAAAGACAATTTAATAAGAATGAAAAATTATTTATTAGAAAATAAAGATTATGATCCAAAAGCTTTAGTAGATAATGAAACATTAATAAAAATACTTGATTTGCTAATTGAACCAGAAAAACCATATTTATGGGTAAATCCTGGTATTGATAATTTTTATGATTATGACAATTCAAAAGAATTAAAAGATATAAAAGTAAAAAATTATAAACATATGGGAAAAATTAAATTTCCACTTGCTCAATAATTGAATAAATATTTTTATAAATAGTTTAAAATAATATAAATATTTCTTTTAACAAAAAAAATATAATTATATTATTTTTTTGTGTAAAAAATATTGTCGAATTTAGTTTGTTTGTGTTATAATTATAATAGGTGGTGCCTATGGATAATTTGACACTTATTATGTTAACTTTATTTTTAATATGCTCAGGTCTTATTATAGGCATATTAAATTTTATACAAAATAAGAAAAATAAAAGAATCAAGAGAACTTTAGAAAAACTAGAAATAGAGAAAAACAAATTAGCTACTTCTCCTATAGTTCCAGAACTTGCTAAAGTAGAATCTTTTTTGAATAATGATAAATTAAAAACGTTATATGATGGTTGGAGTAAAAGATTAAAAGATATAAAAGAAACTCAAATACCAAAATTATCAGATATGATATTAGACGCTGAATATACTTTATCTCAAATGGATTATAAAAGTACAATGTATAAGATAGCTAAACTTGAAATGGAATTATATAAAGTTAGAACAAATTCGGATTTTCTATTTGGAGAGATAAAGGATTTAACATCCAGTGAAGAGAGAAATAGAACGACTATTACAGGATATAAAGCAAGGTATAGAACTTTATATCAAAAATTTGAAGAAACTAAACAAGAGTTTGGTCAATTTCAAACTGTTGTTGGAAATGAGTTTGATGTTGTCTCTAAAAAGTTTGAAGAGTTTGAACGCATGATGGATAATAATGAATATACTGAAGTAGGTAGTCTTCTTGCTGAAATAGATGAACTATTAGAACATTTAGCTGTAGTAGTAGAAGAAGTCCCTTCAATAGTTCTTATGGTTGAAAATATTTTGCCTAAGAATATAAAACAGGTAGAAGAAACATATAAGCAAATGGTAAGTGATGGATATCCATTAGATTATCTTAATGTAGAATATAATTTAAATGAAATAAATTCTAAAATAGATGAAATAGTTGAAAGAACTAAGAAGCTAGATATGAATAAAAGCTTGTCAGAACTTAAAATTTTAACTGAATATTTTGAAAATGCATTTAAAGAATTTGAAAAAGAAAAAGTTGATAGGAAATCATACGAAGAGACTCTTTTAGCTTACAGTACTAAATTAAACAAAATGAATGAAATAGTTGATGACATATATAATCAGATAGATGATGTAAAAAATATATATAATTTAAAAGATACTGATCTTAAATTATTAAATGAAATTAGAAGTGAGCTTAATGATGCAAATTCTAATTATAAAGTTTTACAGGATCATACAAATTTCAATAATACTTTTGCTTATTCAAAATTAATAAAAGAAATTGAAGGCCTTTCTAATAATTTATCACATATAGAGGGAAAATTGGATCAACTGTTGAATGTATTTGGAAGTATGCATGATGATGAGATTAGGGCAAGACAACAATTAGAAGAGATAAAAACAGTTTTAAAAGAATCTAAATTACAGATAAGAGAATATAGGCTTCCTATAATACCAGATTCATATTATGTGGAACTTAATGAAGCTAGTAGTGCGATAAGAGAAATTGTAAAAGAATTGGATAAAAAACCAATAACTATAGAAGTTTTAAATACTAGAGTAGATACTGCAAGAGACTTGGTATTAAAGCTTTACACTAAAACAAGAAATTTAATGAGAAATGCTTTCTTTGCAGAAAATGCTATAATCTATAGTAATAGATATAGAAGTAGTTATGAAGGACTTAATGAACAGTTAAATTTATCAGAAAAATTGTTTAGTAAGGGAGAATACAAAAAATCCTTTGAACTAACAATAAATATACTTCGTAAAATAAATATTGAAGTATATAATAAAATATTAAATTTATATACAAATGAAAAATAAGTATTCACAAAAAAAGCAAATTATGTTAAACTATATGTATCAAATTATTAAATGTGTAAAAAGCCATGATTAGGACAAGATTAATTATATTAGCTTTAAAGAGAGTTTATGTTTGGTGGAAATAAATAAGCAAATAATTAGTTACTACCTATGAGCTGTTATCGAAAGATAAACCGGATAATTCCGTTATTATAATTAAGGTATAAATTAGGATGGTACCGCGTAAAAGTCCTTGCGCTCCTTTGTGTAAGGACTTTTTTTGTCGGGGGATTAGATATGAGAAAAATAAAAAGTAAAAATTTAGGCTATGATATGAAATCTAAATCTATCAGCATAAAAAAATTTTTAAGAGTTTATTGTGGGGTGGAAGATTATAACATATATAATTCTAAATTAAGCCATCAAGATTTAAAAGATTTATTTCCTTATTTGAGGCGAGTTAGTTTTAACTTTCTAGCAAGTGAGAAAGAAGAAATGTATTTAGGAAGTATAATATCAGTTATAGATTCTTATGGAAATATAGCTCCATATGTAAAGCCAAGTATATTGATTAGTGATTTGGGTGAAATATACGAAGATGATTTAAATGAAAATTTAGAAGATAATTTAAAAGATAAAAATGCAATAGAAGATATAATACTAAATGAAAATCTAAGTAATTATGAATTATGTTGTTTAAA
>JAUNNO010000005.1:0-4700 GCA_030531425.1 bacterium | reverse complement strand
AGATTATAACAAATATAGGATTGTAATTAGGCTGTTAAGACAAAAAAATGCAAATACAAATAATTATAAAAGAAAAAAATTAGTACTTAGAATGGAGGATATGTCAAATGATTAATATAAAAGAAAATGAAAAATTAAATATTTTAAATCATAGTTGTGCCCATTTACTTGCTCACGCTATTCATCATATTTATCCAAATGCAAAATTTTGGGTAGGCCCTGTTATAGAAAGTGGATTTTATTATGATATTGATTTAGGTGATGTATCACTTAATGAAGAGGATTTAGAAAAAATAGAAAAAGAAATGAAGAAAATATCTAAATCTGATAAATTAATAAAAAGAATAGAATTATCAAAAGATGAAGCTTTAGATATGTTTAAAGAAGATCCATATAAATTAGATTTAATATCTAGAATGGATTCTGATGATACAGTAATTTCTGCTTATAAGCAAGATGATTTTATTGATTTATGTAGAGGACCTCATATGCCAACAACTAAATCTATGAAATATTTTAAACTTTTAAAAGTATCTGGTGCTTATTTTAAGGGTGACGCTAAAAATAAAATGCTTCAAAGAATATATGGAATATGTTTTGAAAATGAAGAAGATTTAAATGATTATTTAAATTATTTAGAGGAAGCGAAACAAAGGGATCATAGAAAAATAGGAAAAGATTTAGAAATTTTTATGACAGATGATTTAGTTGGGCGTGGACTTCCTATGTTTTTACCAAATGGTTATATAATTTGGCAAGAATTAGAAAATTATATAAAAGCAAAAGAGAAAAAATTAAACTATTTACATGTAATGACTCCTTGTTTAGGAAATGTTGAGCTTTATAAGACTAGTGGCCATTGGGATCATTATAAAGAAAATATGTTTCCTAAAATGAAAGTAGAAGGTGAAGAATTTGTACTTCGCCCAATGAATTGTCCTCACCATATGATGATATATTCAAATAAATTACATTCATATAAAGATTTACCAATTAGAATAGGAGAGATAGCTCACGATTTTAGATATGAATCATCAGGATCACTTAAAGGAATTGAAAGAGGTAGACATTTTTGTCAAAATGATGCGCATCTTTTTGTAACGCCAGAACAAATTAAAGATGAATTTAAATCTGTAGTTGACTTGATATTTGATGTTTATAGTGATTTTAATATTACTAATTATAGATGTGTATTGTCTTTAAGAGATCCAGAAGATAAAGTTAAATATTATCCTGATGATGATATGTGGAATAAAGCTGAAAATGAGCTTAGAGAAGTATTAAATGAACTTAAAATAGAATATACAGAAGAAATTGGCGAAGCTGCATTTTATGGACCAAAGTTGGATGTAAATGTAGTTCCTGCTGTGGGTAATGAGTATACTTTATCAACTTGCCAATTAGATTTTTGCTTACCTCAAAGATTTGATTTGAAGTATGTGGATAAAGATGGGTCTAAAAAAACTCCTGTGGTACTTCATAGGGCAATATTAGGTTCACTTGATAGATTTATGGCATACATATTAGAAGAAACTAAAGGAATTTTACCTACTTGGCTTTCTCCAGTTCAAATTAATATAATACCAGTAAATAATGAATATCACCTAGATTATGCTAAAGAATTAAAAGAAAAATTAGGTGAATATTTTAGAGTAGAATTAGATGATAGAGAAGAAAAATTAAGTTATAAAATGAGAGAAAGTCAGATTAGAAAAATACCATTTACTTTAATAATAGGACAAAAAGAAGTAGATGAAAATAAAATTAGTTATAGAAAATTTGGAACAACTGATACAATAACTTTAGCTATTGATGACTTTATTAGTATGGTAGATTATGTCATAAAAAATAAAGAATAAAGATTATCAAAAAAATTGGTAATCTTTTTTTGGATAAATTTTATAAAATAAAAAAGGAAATAAACAAAATTTGTAGAATATTAATTATGAAGTGGTAGGGTGACAAGAAAATTAATATCTTTAAAGTTTGATCTTATGTTAAAAAAATATTTGAAAATAGTCATGATACAGAGCCTTTAAAATATTTAATTAAATGTATATTTGATATAGATCCTATTGAAATAACAATATTAAATTCAGAAATATTATTAGATTCATATTATGATAAAAATACAACAGTAGATTTAATAATTAAAATAAAAGATGAAACTATGATAAATATAGAAGTAAACACAAATGTAAATAGTGAAATAATAAATAAAAATTTACTTTTTTATTTCACAAGATATTTAATGCCTTAGTTTTTTTCTTTTAAGATTTTTTTATAATTATTTAATATAATGTTAATAGATAACTCCTTTCTAATGTAGATTATACAATTACATTTTTTTGTATATTTATTCTCAAAACTATTTTACACTATCCTACTATATATCAATTTGAAAAAAATTATAAAATGTGTTACAATCTTAATGTTTTTTGCAAAACAGTGGGGTTGTAATATAATTATTAGTAATAAAAGATCCTATTGTAGACAATGGGATCTTTTTTGGGGGATTTATGAAAGAGAAGTTAGTTAATAATTTTAAAACAGAGCTTAGTAAATATGTAAATATAAAAGATGAATTAGATTTAAACATAACAAGAATAATAGATTGTATTTGTGATTTTAATTCTAGTGAAATTACTTTTTTATCAGAGAGGGATACTTACATTTTAAGAAAAAGATTAGGGGCGTTTGATGAAGGTCAAATTCAAACTTTTAAATCTATAATAGAAACTTTAGAAAGTCCAATTACTAGAGAAAGGGTTAGACAAATATTAGAAAAAGGGTATCTTAAATTGCTTAAACAATCAATATTTGATTCCAATTTTGAAGATAATAGAACTAAGATGAGCTCATTATCAATAACAGATAATTATGTTAATGAAAATTTTAAAATACTAAACTTAGATGAAAAAACATATAATAATTTAATTATAAATGATATACGAACACTTTATGATTTACTTTCTTATAGTTATAGTGATATTAGTAAATTAATACCGTTTGGTGCAGAAAAAATTTACGAAAGAATTCATGAATTAAATTTAAAATTTATAGAAGAATTATCAGATGAAGAAAGAAAAAAAATTATAGCTTCATCAAGTATAGAAATGATTGATAATTCAAACGTTGCTTGGATTGGTATATTAAATAATTCACTAATTATTTGTTTGAAACGTGCAAAAAAATATAATATTTTAGGATTGAAAAAATATATTAATAATCTCAGTGATAAAGTAAGTTATAATATTATTGATAAAGCTTCCTCTTTAGGAATAGATTTTAGAAAAGAACATAAAATTGGAAGCCCTAACGGAAAAATTATTTCTATAGATGAATTACTAGATGTTAATATAGAAAAATTATATTTAACTTATAATTCTATTAATAATTTAAGTAACAATGGTATTAAAACAGTTAAAGATTTAATTAATTTAAATATTAAAGATTTGCATAGATTAAAAGGTCTTAACTTAACTTCTATAAATGAAATAATTCCTTTAGTTCATAGATTGGGTTTGCTTTTTAAAGATGAAGTGCCAATTTTAAAAATTTATTTAGATGAAATATATACAAAATTAAATGATTCATCTATACAGTTAGATGAAGATTGTGATAATTTTGTTGTTGGAAGATTGCAAAACAAAATTATCAAGTAGATAAAAAGAATATATGTATAGATAATTTAGGGGATAGAAATATCCTTTTTTCTATGTTACAAAAGTGTAATATAAAATAATATTTATTTTTGCTATAATATATATAGGTGGTTATGATGAAAAAAATTATGATCGTTGAAGACGATAAAGAAGTTGCTAGAGAGCTTTTAAATTTATTAATTAATTCTAATTATGATGCAACCATATTAGAAGATTTTTTTAATGCTAAAGATATAATATTAAAAAGTAAATCTGATTTAATTTTGCTTGATATTAATATTCCATATTTAAATGGTGAATTACTTCTTAAAAGTATTAGGAAAGAAAGCAATATACCAGTAATAATGATAACTAGTAAGGTATCAGAAACTGATGAAGTTTTATCAATATCTTATGGAGCAGATGATTATATTACTAAACCTTATAATCCAACTATTTTATTACTTAGAATATCTAATATATTTAAAAGATACGAAAATTGTACTGATTTAATAAATTATAAAGAATTATCTATTAATTTAGCTAAAGGTATTATAACTAGTGATATTAAACAAGTAATTTTAACTAAAAATGAAATGATTATATTTAATTATTTATTTAATAATAAAGATAGAATAGTATCAAGAGATGAACTTATGACAGAACTTTGGAATAATGATGAATATATAAATGATAATGCATTAACTGTTAATATAAGTAGACTTCGTTCTAAATTAGAAGAGTTAAATTCAAGTATAATAATTGAAACTAGAAAAGGAATAGGGTATATATTGGTATGAAATTTAATTATTATTTAAAAGATAAATATTTTAGTATTATTACTGTCTTATTTGAAACATTATTAATAGCTTTAATACTTAAATGTTTTAACGGTCAGTTATATCTAATTATAATTATTATTCTATTAAATTTATTTACTAGTTTTTTAATTTTAATTTATAATTATTTTAGAAAATATAAATTTTATAATATATTAATAAATAATTTAAATAAAATTGATAAAAAATATTATATACTTGAAACTTTAAAAGAACC
>JAUNNO010000054.1 GCA_030531425.1 bacterium | reverse complement strand
TTAGAGCTATTATTGCTAATATTACTATTACGGCAAGTAGCTCTATTAATGTAAATCCATTTTTTCTCATATTTTCCTCCTACTTTCTAGATTACATTATTATTTTATCGCAAAAAAAAAAAAAAAAACAAGTATTTTTTTCAAAAAACATGTTTCTTTATATTTTAATTTATATTTTATTAGGATTAAAATCTATATCAATATTTATTTTAGAATTATTTATATATTTATTTTGAATAAATTTAATCTCATTATATATATCTTTTATATTTTTATATTTTATTATTAATTGTATATAGTATTTATTATATATTTTAGGTATAGAAGAAGGGCTTGGACCTAGTATATTTATATTTTCTAGTTTATTTAAATATTGTTTTATTTTATTAGATTCTGTATTAAGTAAATCATATGATGTACTTGAAAGTTTTATTAAACATAAATTACAATATGGTGGATATTTTAATTTTTTTCTTATATTCATTTCTTCATTGTAATATGCTTTATAATCATTATTACATGCATATTTTATACTATAGTGATCTATATTAAAACACTGGATTATAACAAGTCCATCTTTATCTTTTCTACCTGCTCTACCTGAGACTTGGTTTAACATAGAATATGTTCTTTCTCCGCTTCTAAAATCTGGAATATTTAAAGATGCATCTCCATTTATAACACCAACTAATGTTACATCGGAAAAATCTAGTCCTTTAGATATCATTTGTGTCCCTATTAGAATATTATATTTTTTATTTTTAAAATCATTTACTATTTTTTCATGACTTCCTTTTTTTCTTGTTGTATCTATATCCATTCTAATAATTTTAGCACCATTAATAATATTTGAAACTTCTTCTTGTAATTTTTCTGTACCTAATCCATAAAGTGTAAGAGAATCATTATTACATTCTGGACATTTAAATGGTTTATATGTAGTATAGTTACAATAATGACAATTTAATTTATTTCCATTTTTATGATATGTAAGTGGTATATCACAATTAGGACATTTAATGGTGAAACCACAATCTTTACAAGTAATTGTAGTACTATAACCTCTTCTATTTAAAAATAAAATTACTTGTTCATCATGTGTTATAGAATTATTTATAGCATCTATTAAATCTTTAGATAAGACTTTATATCCTTTTTTTATTTGGTCTTTCATATCTATTAATTTTACTATAGGCATTTTATTATTTATTCTTTTATTTAATTCTAGTAATTTATATACATTTAATCTTGCTCTTGTATAGCTTTCAATAGAAGGTGTAGCACTTCCTAAAATAACTGGACAATTATGAGTTTTTGCTCTTTTAATTGCAATATCAATAGTATCATATTTAGGGTTATTATCTTGTTTATATGTATCTGAATGTTCTTCATCTAATATAATTAATCCTATATTAGTAAATGGAGCAAATATTGCAGATCTTGCACCTATTACTATAGATACTTCCCTTCTTTGAATCTTTCTCCATTCATCATATTTTTCTCCATCAGAAAGACCACTATGTAATATAGCTATAGAATCTTTAAATCTATTTTTAAATATATTAACCATTTGTGGTGTTAGACTGATTTCAGGAACTAAGACTATAACTTCTTTTTTATCTTTTAATACTTCTTCTATTATATTCATATATACTTCTGTCTTACCTGAACCTGTTACTCCTTTTAAAAGATATGGTGTAAACTTAGATTTATTATCTAACACTTCATCAACCACTTTTTTTTGATCTACAGTAAGTATTGGTCTTTTATAAACATTATTAGTATCATTAACTAATCTATATGTTTCTAATTTTACTTCTTCTATTATTTTCTTATTTAAAAGTGTATTTATACTTGATAATGATATCTTACTCAGTTCGCTTTTAAGCTTTTTATCTTTTTTTAATTCATCTATTATTAATTTTTGAGACTCATTTTTAGGTATATAAGTCTCATCTATTAAATTTAAATATGTTAAATATTTTTTATTTATTTTTTTATCTTTATGAGCTTTTAAAGCTGTTGGTAACATAGTTTGGTATGCACTAATTAAATTACACATAGTCTTTTTACTTATATATTTTCCAAGTTCTAACATTTCAGAATTCAAAACAGGTTCTATATCTATTAAATCTATAATAGTTTTTAATTCATAAGATACTTCTTTTTCATTTTCTATGTTTAAAACAAAACCTTCTAATTTTTGACTTCCAAATGGCACTAAAACACGAGAACCTACCTTTATTTTTGAAGATAAATTATCACCTATAATATAAGTAAATGTTTTATCAATTTTTTTTGATTTTAATTCAACTAAAACATCAGCATACATTCTATCACCCATTTAATTTTATCAAAAAAAAAAGAGTATAACAAGTTACCTATTATACCTTTTATTAAATTTATCTATTTGTGATTTGTATTTTACTTTTTGGCTATTGTATAGTTTTGAATAATCGATTTCTAAATCTATAGAGTATTCTTCATCTACATTATTATCAACCGGAAAAATTGATATTATATTTTTAGTTTCTGGAGCTACTACAACTTTGATCCTATTATATATTTCATAATCGCTGTAACCTATATTAGGTATATTGAAATAATATATATCAAATATATCATTTATATTAGCTCTAAATTCAGGATTTAAATTTTCTAAAATAATATCATATAAATAACCTGGTCTAATATTTCTATTAAACCTAGCTCTTGACTTATCAGTTGTATTATCGCCTACTAATTTATTAATTCTATTAATAGTTTTAGATTTATCATTATTTATTATTTGTGATTTTATTAATAAATCACTTTTATTTTTAGAATCAATTATAATATTTAATTTTATAGATAAAATTAAATCAATGAGCTCAAAAGTTGTTTTTTCAAAGCATTCAATTTTTTTTAATTTCGGCAATAATTCTAAGCAATTAGAATACTCTCGCAAATAATAATATGTATAAAAAAGTTCTACTAAAGCATATTTATCATTACTATTATTTTTTAATATATTATTTAATATTTTAATAGATCCATCAAAGTTATTTAATTTTCTATATGATTTTGCCATTAAAAAGATAACACTAGCACTATTAGGATATTTTTGTAAAAATTTTTGTGCTTCTTCAATATATTTTTCATATTTTTCATCAAAAAACAATTTTTTTACTTTAATATACTCTTGTTTTTTATAATACTTTTCATCTATATTAATCATTTATAATCCCCCCAAAATCATTAAAGTATATACTACCAAAAATTAAAAAATTAGTCAATTATTATTGATTTTAATTTAAATATATTATAGAATATAAAATATAATTTTTCACATGGAGGTTTTTATGGATGTAGCAATACTTTTTCAAAAAATTATTTTAGATGAGACAAGGTTTATACTTAAGCCTATTTGTCCTGTTACGGGAGAATATGATAAAAATTATAATGCCTTTTGTACTAATTTTGATAAATGGTTATCTGATATTTATGAAGATGAAGATGAATTAGAATGTCGTTTTTCTTTTAAAACTACGATAAAAGAATTACAAAAAAAGTTTGGTAAAGAAAAAGATGATAATAAATTATTAACAGAATATTTTGATTTGTGTTCTAGTTATTGTTATATTGGATATTATGATAAAAATGATGACTTAAAAATTAAAAAAATTTCCTTTGATGAAATAGAAAATTTTGATTATATTGCTGGATTTAACAATGAAGATAAAAAGGAAGAAATTAATGTTTTAGAAAATTCTAGGTTAGAAAAACCTTCTACCGTAGAAAAACAAAATATTAAAATTAATTACAATCTAACTAGCCTAAGAGATAAAGTATCAAAAACAATAATAGATCAAGATGATGCAGTTAACGATTTAACAAGAGCAATAGTTAAAAATTTAAACTCAAAAAACCCAAATCATAGATCACATATAATGATTGCAGGACCTACTGGTACAGGTAAAACTAAAATGGTTTCAATAATAGCAAAAGAGTTAAATCTCCCATATTTTGAAGCCGACAGTACCCAGTATACTCAAGCAGGATACAAAGGAAAAGATCCTAATTCATTAATAACTGGATTAATTACTGCTGCTGGAAATGATATTCAAAAAGCTCAAAATGGTATTTTAATAATTGATGAAATTGACAAAAAAATAAGTAAATCACCTGAAAATCCTGGTGGTGAAATTGTTTTAGAATCACTTCCTAAGATACTTGATAGAGGAATTATTGAAGTAGATATAGGAAAAGGCTCAGCTGAAGCACCTATTTTATTTGATACTTCAAATCTTACTGTAATTTGTATGGGCGCTTTTGAAAAATTATATGAAGAAAAATTAAAAAGTAATAATAAAAGAATAGGTTTTTATGAATCCGATTTAGAAAATTCTAATGATATTACAATAACTAGACAAGATATTATAGATTATGGTATGCCTGCTGAATTTTTAGGAAGATTTAAACAAATTGCATATACAAAAAAATTAGGTAAAAACTCATTCGTAAGAATTTTAAATGAATCTGATGAAAGTCCTATAAAAGAAGCTATAGAATTTTTCAAAGATCAAGATAAATCAATAGAGTTTGATGATGATTTTATAGAAGTGGTAGCTACTAAAGCATTAGAAACAACAACTGGGGCAAGAAATTTGAGAACTATAGTTGATGAAGCACTTGAAGATGTTTATGATGATGTTCTAACAGATAGTAAAGTTAAAAAATATGTTATAAGAAAAAACATATTTGATAATCCTAAAAAATATTACACTAAGTAGTGTAATATTTTTTTATTTTCTATAATTTTCTACATTAGAATAATACTGTTTACCTAAGTTTACTAATCTTTTTGTCATTTCTCCACCAACAGATCCATTTAATCTACTTGATGTATCAGCTCCAAGGTTAACACCTAATTCACGGGCTACTTCATATTTTAAATTTTCAATAGCTTCCTTGGAACCTTTAACAACTAACTTGTTATTCATACTATCACCTCATTATTATTATTTGCTTTAATATAATTATTACTAATGTAATTATTACCATAACATTTTTTACTACTAATAAATAAATTTATTTAGCCAACAATAATAATGTAATATCCATTTTCTTAATTTAGATAAAAAAAGATAGCATCTAGCTATCCATTTTCTTATTTAGTATAAGTGCTTCCACCTAAATGTTGTTCACCCATTTGAACTAATCTCTTAGTGATTTCTCCACCTACAGAACCATTAGCTCTTGAAGATGCATCTGGACCCATATTAACTCCTAATTCACTAGCTATTTCATATTTCATTTTTTCAATTGCTTGTTTAGCTCCAGGTACAACAAATTTATTTGTTGAATTGTTTTTCATAATTTCACCTCCTGTACATTTATAATTTGTGTACAAAGAGGTTTTTTATTCATAAATATTTTGGTAATTTTTTCTATTACAATAAATCATCAAAATTATTTTGATTTAAATTAGTTATAATACTAATATTATCAATACATTCATCAATTAATTTTTCATAATCAAAACTTGATTCATATTTTATACATTTATCTAAATTTGGATTAATTATAGGATGAGTTGGCAAAAATATAGTACAACAATCTTCATATGGCAATATACTTACATCATATGTTCCTATATCCTTAGCTAAAGATATTATTTCTAATTTATCCATACAACATACAGGTCTAATTACAGGAAAATTGGTTACACTATTAATAACCAACATGCTAGTTAGTGTTTGACTTGCTACTTGTCCTATAGACTCACCATTTATTATTACCTTACATTTGTTTTTAATAGCCATCTTTTCTGCTATTCTATACATCATTCTTCTCATTATAGTAATAACATAACTATCTGGAACACTTTTATATATAGCTTCTTGTAACTTAGTAAATGGTACTACATTAACTTTTATATTACCAGAATAATTATTAATTATACTAGCAAGTTTTATAACTTTATTTTTAGCTTCTATACTAGTATGTGGAGGAGATTCAAAATACAAGCATTCTAGGTCAACTCCTCTTTTAAGAGCAAGATAGCCTGCAACTGGAGAATCAATTCCTCCACTTAACATAAGCATTCCCTTACCTTGTATACCTACAGGATATCCTCCTAATCCTTCTATTTCATTTGTATAAATAAAAGTTCCTTCATTTCTTATTTCTATATAAACCTTAATATCAGGATTTTTAACATCTACCTTGCAATCAATATTTTTTAGTATAAATCCACCTATAATATTATTAAAATCCATACTATGTATTTCAAAATTTTTATTTGCTCTTTTAGTTATAACTTTAAAAGTATTAAAGTCTTCATTTTTTAAAAGTTCTAATACTTTTAATTTAATATCTTCAACATTAGTATTTACCTTATTGCATATAACTATACCATGTATACCAAATACAAGTTTTAATTTAGAAGCAATTTTTTTAGCATTCTTACATTCAATATACATTCTAACTCTATCAAATCTTATATTATATTCTTCATCTTTTAACAAGTTTTTTATGTTATTAGCAAGAAGTTTAATAAACATCCCTCTATTTGCTTTTTTTGTAGTTAATTCTCCATATTTTATTAAAATTAATTCGTCCATAATTCCACCCAGTACATTATATCAAACTACTATCTATTTTGCAATTTTAATTTATTTATAACTTTCTTTTCTATTCTAGATATATATGATTGACTAATTCCTAGTGCTTGAGCAACTTCCTTTTGAGTCATTTCATTTTTACCAAAAAGTCCATATCTCATAGACATAATTTGTTTATCTCTATCATTTAATTTAACTAATTCTTCATATAATATCTTCTTTTCTATCTCTTCTTCTAATGGCCTTGTTACTAGATCATCTGCTGTACCTAGTATATCTTCTAGGTGCAACTCATTTCCTTCAGCATCATAACTTAGACTATCTTCAAAACTAACTTCTCCATTTCTTTTTTTATTTTTTCTTAAAAACATCAATATTTCATTATCTATACAACGTGATGCATATGTAGCTAATTTTATATTTTTATCAAGTTTATATGTATTTACACCTTTTATTAGACCAATTGTACCTATGCTTACTAAATCTTCTAAATCTACTTTTGTATTTTCATATCTTTTAGCTAAAAATACAACTAGTCTTAGATTATGTTCTATAAGTTTATTTCTAGCAAATTCATCCCCCTGCATAGATAGTTCTACATATTTTACCTCATCTTCTTTACTTAAAGGTTCAGGTAATTTATCTGTACTACCAACAAAGTATATACCCTCACTACTTAATAATTTCTTTATAAAACTAATTATATTTTTTAACATATCATTCCTCCAATAATTTTCTATTTAATATAATATCTATTCCATCAATACAAATATTATCAATAATTCCTAAAAGAATATTTTTATATTCCCTTGATTCAATAACTATTTTATCTATTTTAATAGCTTTAATCATACTTGCGCCATTTACTGTATTATATGGTATAAGTCTAAACTCTTTAATATTAAAAAGCAATTTTCTCTTATCCATTAATATTACTGGTTTTTTAGTTAATGAATCTACTAAAATATTTCCAGTATCCATATATGCAGTATAATCATAACTTTTATTTTTTACATATAATCTTACTTTATAATAATTAGAATAGTTATATTTTAAAGCTTTCATTTGTTTTATATAAATATAAAGTATTAAAGGAGATGTTACTAATAAAAATATAAAATTAATACTTAAACCATTATTATAAAATACTATACCAATATGTTTATATGAAAACTCTAA
>JAUNNO010000053.1 GCA_030531425.1 bacterium | reverse complement strand
AATAAATATAAATAAACCCGAAGGTTCAATACCTGGAGCTCCTTGGGGAGCAAGTGCTACAATAAACTGGTTAGGTTAATTAAAAATTATCATATAGATATTTCTATATGATTTTTTTGTATTATAATTTTGTTTATAAATCTTTATTTTTTTTAAAATATGTAGTAAAATGTAGATAGTAAGGTGGGGTATAATGGGACTTTTTGATAAATTTAAAAATATTTTTAAGAAAGAAGAAAAAGAGGAAGTAGAAGCTTTTGATAAAGGCTTAGAAAAAACTAGAAAAGAATTTGTAAATAAAATAAGTATATTAAACTCTAAATATAAAAAAGTTAGTAATGAGTATTTTGATGAATTAGAAGAAATATTAATTATGTCTGATATTGGTGTAAATACAGTAATGGATTTTATTGATAGATTAAAAAAAAGAGTAAAAAAAGAACATATTTCAGATAGTGAAGATTTAAAAGAAGTAATAATAGATGAAATGTTTATAATTTATGTTAATAATGAAATTGTAGTAAATAAGATAAATTTTAATTCTAATGGTCCTACTGTAATACTTTTTGTTGGAGTGAATGGTGTAGGAAAAACTACAACAATAGGTAAAATTGCTAGTAAACTAAAGTCTGAAGGTAAAAGAGTTATGATGGTTGCTGGAGATACTTTTAGAGCTGGAGCTATAGAACAATTACAAGAGTGGGGAGAAAAAGTTGGATGTAAGGTTATATCTAATGAATCTAGTGATCCTTCTAGTGTTGTATATGATGGGTTAAAGGAAGCTGTAAGTAATAATTATGATGTAGTTTTAATTGATACAGCGGGAAGACTTCAAAATAAAACTAATTTAATGAATGAATTAGAAAAAATGAATAAAGTAATTGGAAAAATTATAGAAGGGGCTCCACATGAGACTTTGCTTGTAATAGACGCTACAACAGGGCAAAATGGTATCAGTCAAGCTAAAAGTTTTAAAGAGATTACTGATATTACTGGAATAGTTTTAACTAAGTTAGATGGTACTGCAAAAGGTGGTATTGTTCTAGCTATTAAAGAGGTTGTTGATATTCCAGTAAAATTTGTAGGACTTGGAGAAAAAGAGACTGATTTAAAAACATTTGATATAGAAAAATATATATATGGATTATTTAAGGATATTTAGGAGGGGCTATGCATACAAAAATAGTAGATTTAAAAGAATATACATCAAAGGAAGTAGGATTATTAGTACAAGCGGTATTAATTGAGTTAGTTATAATATTTGGTATAATAACTATAATAAGTGATAAATTTTTGCCAGCACTTTATTCTGTACTTTCAATGATAATGTTTACTATGGCATATAATAATAAAAAATTTTACAAAAAAAAATATATGACTTCAGTATATGTAATAGTTGGCTTGTTTGTTGCTATAACAACTTTAATTGAATATGTATTTTAATGCAAATATATTATACATATCTTTTTGATTATTACTCAGAATTATTTACAGATAAGCAAAAAGATTATTTTAAAGATTATTATTTTAATAATTTAACACTTCAAGAGATTGCAGATAATAATAATGTAAGTAAAAATGCAGTTCACAAGAATATAAAAGAAATAGAAAAAAAACTAGAATATTATGAAAGTAAATTAAAGTTATATAGTAATAAACAAAAAATAGAAGATTTAATAGTAAATTTAGATAAAGATTTAAAAGATAAAATAGAAGAATTAATATAGGGTGATAATATGTTTGGAAAAATAGTGTATATTAGTGATAGTGTAGCTCATATAAGTGTTGTAGAAGGTACACCTGTAAGTGCAAATCTAATGAATATGTATGTTGTTTTTGAAGATGAAAATAGGCGCGTTTTAGGAGAAGTTGTAGATATATCTAAAGAGATTATTAAAGTTAATTTTCTAGGAGTAATAGATGGTGATAAGTTTACATCTGGTGTTCTTAGAAAACCAACATTAGAATCTAAAATAAGAATGATTACAGAAGGTGAGTTAAATTTAATAACTGGTACTGATGGTGAAGGTATGTTTAAACTAGGCTTATCTCCACTATATAATGATAGACCAGTTTATGTAGATATTAATGCTTTATGTAGTAATCATTTAGCTATATTTGGTAATACTGGGTCAGGTAAATCATACACTGTAGCTTCTTTTGTACAAAGTATGTTTTATTCTAATAATTTTAATCCATATAGAGCTAATTATATGATATTTGATGCATATGGTGAATATCATAATGCTTTTGAAAGATTAGGAGAGGTAAATCCTAATTATCAATTTAAATATTATACAACGAATAGAACAGATGGAAATGGTGAATTGATAAGGATTCCACTATGGTTACTTGATATAGATGATTTTGCATTGCTTTTAAATGCCGAAAAACATTCACAATTAGAAATAATAGAGAAAATGATTAAACTTGCACGAATTATTTCTATGGAGAGTGAAGAAGCTACAAAATATAAAAATCACTTGATAGCTAAAGCTATATTAGATACATTATATACAAACCAAACATCAGCTAGTAAAAGAAATGATATTTTTACAATAATTGCGGGATGTTCTACAAAAGAATTTAATCTAGAAGCTCCAATACAAGGTGTAGGATATGTTAGAAAATTAAGAGAATGCTTTTTAATAGATAGAAGTGGTGAATTTGTTGAAAGTGTACTAATTACTCAGTATATTACAAGTTTTATAGATGAATCACTTGATAATTATGAAGCTCCAAACGATCACTATTTTAGTCTAGATACATTACAAAAAGCACTTGATTTTACATTAATTAGTGATGGCTTTTTAAGAAATGATAAATTATATGATGAAGCAATTACACTAAAAGTTAGGTTGCATTCTATTGCTATAAGTGAAAATGCAGAATTCTTTAATTATCCAACCTATATTACTTTAAATAATTATATATCATCACTTGTTGCTAAAAATAATAAAAAATCTCAAATAATTAATTTTAACTTAGAAGATACAGATGATAGACTTTCTAAAACAATTGTAAAGATATATTCAAAAATGTTATTTAATTTTACTAAACATCTTAAAATTAGAGGATCTATTCCATTCCATGTATTATTAGAAGAGTCTCATAGATATGTACAAAATGATACAGATAATTTCCTGCTTGGATATAATATATTTGAGCGTATAGCAAAAGAAGGAAGAAAGTTTGGTATAATTTTGAATTTGGTATCACAAAGACCTGTTGAATTATCTGAAACTGTTATATCACAAATAAGTAATTTTCTAATACTTAAAATGACTCATCCAAGGGATTTGGAATATATAAAGAAAATGCTACCTAATATGAGTGCAGAAATTGTTGAAAAACAAAAAAGTTTACAACCTGGTATGTGTGTAGCGTTTGGTACTGCTTTTAAAGTTCCGATGATAATAAAGATGCCACTACCAAATCCAGAACCACATTCAAGCAATGTAAATGTAGTAAGTATATGGCAAGGTAAATAGTAATTATAATAAAAAAGGATAGACAAACCTATCCTTTTTTTTATATAATTATATAGGTGATATTATGTTTGAAAATTTACAAGATAGATTACAAAATGCAGTTAATAAAATAAAAGGTTATGGAAAAATTACTGAAGATAATATAAGTGATGTTACAAGAGAAATAAGGCTTGCTTTACTTGAAGCTGATGTTAATTATAAAGTAGTAAAAGAATTTATTAATAATGTAAAAGAAAAAGCACTTGGTGAAGAAGTTACTAAAAGCTTAAAGCCTGCAGAACAATTTATAAAAATATTAAAAGATGAACTAGTAGAATTACTAGGAGGAGAAAAAGAAGACTTATATATTAGTGGTAATCCTAGTATACTTATGCTAGTAGGACTTCAAGGCAGTGGTAAAACAACAACAATAGGAAAACTTGCTTTATTACTTAGAAAAAAGTATAAAAAAAATCCATTATTAGTAGCTTGTGATGTATATAGACCTGCTGCAATAGATCAGTTAAAAACTATAGGCAAACAGTTAGATATTGAGGTATATGAAGAAGGTAAGAGTGACCCAATACAAATAGTAAAGAATGCTTTGGTATATGCTAAAGAAAATAAATATAATTATATACTTATAGATACAGCAGGAAGACTTCACATAGATGATACCTTAATGAATGAACTTAAAAATATAAGCAATGAGATTCATCCTAATGAAATACTTTTAGTATTAGATTCTATGGTAGGACAAGATGCAGTTAATGTTATAGAAGGATTTAATAATGAATTAAATCTAACTGGAGCAATACTTACTAAATTAGATGGAGATACAAGAGGTGGAGCAGCACTATCTATAAGGCATCTTACTAATGTACCAATAAAATTTGTTGGTACTTCAGAAAAAATGGATGGGTTAGATGAATTTTATCCTGATAGAATGGCTACTCGTATACTTGGCATGGGTGATTTAGCATCAATGATTGAAAAAGCTGAATCAGTAATAGATGAAGATGAAGCAAAAAAGACAGCCAAAAGAATGGAACAAGGTAAATTTGATTTAGAAGATTTCTTAAGTACTTTTAAACAAATTAAAAAAATGGGACCATTAGAAAGCTTAATAAAATTAATTCCAGGAGTACCTAAAGAATTAAAAAAAGTTAAAATAGATCCTAAAGATATGGCTCATATAGAAGCTATAATACTTTCTATGACACCTTATGAAAGAAAACATCCAGAGTGCTTGAAAGCATCAAGAAAACAGCGAATATCTAAAGGATGTGCAAGAAGCGTAGAAGAAGTAAATAGACTTCTTAAACAATTTGAAGAAATGAAAAAAATGATGAAAATGGTAAAAAATGGTAATTTTAAAATGCCGTTTTAAAATAATTATTTTAAAAAGCTATTGACAAATTAAAATTTATGTGATATACTTTATACAGTTTAGAGATAGATGAACTAGAATATTGATAATTATATGATTACGAAAAGTTATATATATAATAAAAATATATAATTATAAAAAAATTATATATAAAAAATATATAATTAATGTTTATCATTTAAGTAAAATATAATCTTCATCCCTAAACACTAAGTAAAAAACATTATATAATTATATAAAAAATTATATAATAAATTTACTTAGTGTTAACTAGAAATACTTTATGTAATTCTTGCCTTCTCTAAATGTTACAATTGTAAGAAGAAAGAAACTTCTATGGTAAGAATATTGCAGTAGATACTGATAATATTTATATGCAATTTTCTAAACTCGGAAAGTAGTGCTTTATCAGAGTCATTACTTTTTTTGTTTTGAAATTAGACATACTAACCATTTAAATTATGTATATCTTCATATTATAAATTAGATAGGAGGTATTACATGCTTTTTAATAGAAACTGCGGTTGTAATAGACAAATGAATTGTATGGAACAACCAATAATGGAACCAGTAACTTTAAAATGTGTAGAAAAGGAGTTTCATCATGAAGTAAAACATTGTTGCCCAGTGCATACACATGTTATAAATAAACATATATATACTCATACATATACCCCACAATATACTTGTGATGAAGAAGATGTAGTAATAAATAATGATTGTGGTGGATGCCAAGGAAATATGAATAATTTTAATTTCTAAAAGTAGTTTAAAACTACTTTTTATGTTATACTGATGTAGGAGGTATTATGAAGGCATTAACTATAAAAGAACCATGGGCTAGTTTAATTATAAATGGATATAAAAAGTATGAATTTAGAAGTTGGAAAGTTAATTATAGAGGAAAAATATTAATACATGCAGGCAAAACTTTAGAAAGAGATATGATAGAAAGATTCAAAAAATATAATTTAGATTATAAATGTGGTTATATAATAGGAGAAGCGATTCTTTCAGATTGTATAAAAGTTGATGATAAATTTAATAATAAGTTATTGAGTATTGATCCTATAGTATATGGAAAAAGTAATCATATTTCAACATTTGCTTGGAAATTAGATAATATAAAAAAATATGATAAACCAATTAAGTGTCAAGGAAAGTTAGGCTTATGGAATTATGAGGTGAAAAAATGATACATAATATGAAATTAAACGATGAACCATTTAATAAAATAAAGTCTGGAAGTAAAACTATTGAAATGAGATTATATGATGAAAAAAGAAGTTTAATAAAGATAGGCGATATAATATATTTTACCAATAGATCTACAAATGAATCTTTAGAAGTTAAAGTTATAAATTTATATAAGTTTAACAGTTTTAAAGAATTATATCAAAATTTTGATAAAACTATTCTAGGTTACAATTTAAATGAAATAGCGAGTTATAAAGATATGTTTAAGTATTACAGTTTAGAAGATGAAAAGAAATATGGTGTAGTAGGTATAGAAATAAAATTGCAGTAAAATGCAATTTTTTATTTTATTAGTTCATATTCTTCTAATGTAATATTATTTTTATAAATATATAAAGCTTCATTTACTCCTACATATCTATAGTGCCAAGGTTCATATTTAAATCCTGTAACATCAAATTTAGCTTTAGGATATCTTAAAATAAACCCATATTTATAACAATTATTTATCATCCAATTAAATTCTCTAGTAGATTCAAAATTATCATAGTCAAGTGATTTATCTGATACATCAACAGCTAAACCAGTTTGGTGCTCCGAATGACCAGCTTTAGCGCTTGCTAAATTAGCGTAATGTTCTCCTTTTTCTTTTACATAATTATTATATAATTTTTCTTGATAGTAATAACTTCTATATGTAGATACTGCAATTATATTATATCCATCTTCTTTAGCAGCTTTAGCTAATTTTTCAAACATAATTTTAGCTTCTTTTCTTAAATATTTATTATCACAAGAATACTTTTTATCTATTAGTTCTAAATCTTCTGGAATATAGTTTTCTTCAAGTTTATTATTTTTATTAACGACAAAATCATATGTAGTAGGAGAGTATATAGTATTTATATTTTTATAAAAATTATTATCTAACAAAATAAGTATAATAATATAAATTATTTTTTCCACTTTATCACCATTATATTATATGAAAAAAAGATAGAATTTTCTATCTTAAAAAATATTCGTAGTACTCTTCATATGTTATATCATTTTTATAAATGTATGAAGCAATATCAACACCAACATATCTATAATGCCAAGCTTCATAAATATATCCTGTAATATATTCTTTATCTTTAGGATATCTTAAAATAAATCCATATTTATAAGCATTATCTTTTAGCCACCTAAATTCTTCTGTATCTTCAAATTCATCAAAAGATACATTTTTAGCATTTGTTAAATCAACTGAGTAACCTAATTGGTGTTCTGAATAACCAGGCCTTGCAGAATATTTATCAGCATTTATAACTCCATCTGCTTTTACATAATTGTTGTATAATGTATTTTGAAAGTTATAATCTCTATATCCTGTTGTTATTTTAATTGTTAAATTTTCATCTTTAGCATCATTAGCGAGTTTCATAAAATTATCATATACTGTTTTATTAATTTTGGCATTATATACAGTATAATTTTTATCTACACTAACTATATCTTCTGGAATATATTTTTCATCTAAATAAAAATATTTGTTAACTAAAGTATACATTCCTTTAGATGTGTCACAAGGCTTGGCATCTTCATAAAAATTATAATCCAAATTAGAATTTATTCTAGTAATAACCTCTTTAAATGATAAATCTTTATTTTCTTTATGATAAGCTATATATCTATCTAAATTATCATAAATAAAATATTTTTCTTTAAAAAATGATAATGTAGTATAGTCAATATCTTTTTTATCTGGGTACTTATTTACATAATTTATAATAGCTTTTATATCATCACTTTTTTCTAATAAAGTTATATATTTATCAATATTTTTTTCATTAAAATTTTTATTATTAATTAGATCAATTATTTTAAAATAATCTATATTATTATAAGTATTTGAATATTTTAAATATAAATCTAATTTATTAGGTTTATAGT
>JAUNNO010000052.1:5874-8177 GCA_030531425.1 bacterium | reverse complement strand
AGGATGTAGTGTAGGAGGAAAAAGTATAGAATATACATATGGAAAATCTAAACAATTATGTACTTTTGCAAATGAAGGTGAAGAAGGAAAAGTAGGAGCTAAATATACTTGCAAAGTTAATAATAAGGATACATTTACATTTTATATAACTAATTTATTAGATATTGCTGGAAAAACTATATCACAATCTGATACTGAAACTAAGGTTGAATATTATGATTTAATACTTGATTCAAATATATGTGAAGATGGCTCTTTAGATACAAATGATGAATGTAGTTCTGTTTGGGTATCTGAGACGGATTATAATAGTTATGCTGTTGGAAAGGGTGTAGGATATAATCAAAATGGATGCATTGATAAAGGTCCAATAACTGCTATGAAGTATTTATATAATTCAACAAAATCTTGGACAAATGTTCCAACAATTAGCTTAAGTTATGAAGACCGTCATACAGATGGACTTGGACGCCCTGGAAGTGTGGGTGTTCCATATGGTGGTATTATATCAAATGGAACTACAACTGAAATAAGGATGAATGATGGAACTGTAACTGCAACCTTTGAAAATATGAAAGCCAGATTACCTAGATTTTTTGATACTATTTATAATTCAGACGGTACAAATATTTGGACTTTTGAAACTTGTGGTCAAGGTGGTCCTTGTAGCAGCCAAAATTATGCCTTATTTTATGCTTGGGGAGCTCAGTCTGATTATTCAAGTATAAAATCATCTTATAAAATTCGTCCAGTAATAACAGTTTTACCAAGCGATTTAGGTTTATAATATTAAAAATTATCATATAGAAATCTATATGATTTTTTCTTTTGCGTATAAATAGATATATGGACTTTTTTATATTAATTTGATACAATTATATAGGTGGTAATATGAATATATATAATATTACTTTTGAAGAATTAGAAGAGTATTTTATAAAAAATAATGATAAAAAATTTAAAGCTACTCAAGTATTTGATTGGGTATATAAAAAAAGAATAAATAATTTTGATGAAATGAGGAATGTTTCTAAAAGTACAATTGATTGTATGAAAAAAGATTTTTATTTTGAAAAGTTAGAAATTATAGAAAAATTAGAAGATAAAGATGTTAAAAAGTATTTGTTTCGTCTTAATGATAATGAAAAAATAGAAGCAGTTGTTATGTATCATGATTATGGGCTTAGTTTATGTATTTCAACTCAAGTAGGTTGTAATATGGGGTGTAAGTTTTGTGAAAGTGGTAGGTTAAAGAAAGTTAGAAATTTAGAAGTATATGAAATGGTTACTCAAATCCTTATGATAGAAGAAGATATTAACCAAAGAATTTCTCACATAGTTTTAATGGGGATAGGTGAACCTTTTGATAACTATGATAATGTAATTAAATTTATTGATATTATAAATTGTGGTAAAGGTATAGATATAGGATCTCGTCATATAACTGTATCTACTTGTGGCATAGTTCCTAAAATAAAAGAGTTTACAAATTATGATAAACAAGTTAATTTAGCTATTAGTCTTCATGCGCCAAATAATACACTTAGAAGTACAATTATGAATATTAATAAAGTATATCCTATAGAAGATATTATATCTAGTATAAAAAAATATATAGAAAAAACGGGTAGAAGAGTTACATTTGAATATATAATGCTTAAAGATGTAAATGATAGTAAGAGTTGTGCTTTAGAACTTTCTAAATTATTAAAAGGAATAAATTGTTATGTAAATTTGATTCCGTATAATGAAACAACACATATAGAATATAAAAAAAGTACTCAAGATAGTATTATGCAATTTTATGATGTATTAAAGAAAAATAATATAGGTGTAACTATAAGAAGAGAATTTGGAAGTAATGTTAAAGCTGCTTGCGGACAGTTAAGATCTCATTACGAGGAGGTAGTATAATGAATTCATATTTCATAACAGATAAAGGTAAAGTAAGAGAAAGAAATGAAGATAGTGTTTCTATAGAAACTAACTTAAAAGGTGAAAAATTACTTATAGTTGCAGATGGTATGGGTGGACATATTAATGGTGAAGTTGCATCTAAAATAGCTCTAAATTTAATATGTGATAGATTTAAAAATATAAGTAGTATAGGAAATAAACAAGATGCTACTAATTGGATTCAAAGTACAGTTAGTGAAGCTAACGTTGAAATATTTAAGTATGTTGCAGAAAATCCTGAAAGTCAAGGTATGGGAACAACAATTGTTTTAGCTATTTTAACACCATCATTTTTACTTATAGGAAATATTGGTGATTCTTCTGGTTTTGTTATTAAAGATGGAAAA
>JAUNNO010000052.1:0-5864 GCA_030531425.1 bacterium | reverse complement strand
AACAAGATTAAATAACTCATGAAAACCAAATACTAATGCGAATTTTTTTGGGTCAGTTAATGCCATATTTTTGTTAATTATATTCTAAATAAATAATAATGAGCAGCGCTGTTCATATTTATAAAAACAAAAAAATTCATAAAATAACTGAGGATCATACTTTAGTAAATTTACTTGTAAAAAGTGGTGAGTTAACTAAAGAACAAGCAAAGAATCATCCTAAGAAAAATGTATTAATGAAAGCATTAGGAAGTAGTACTAATGTAGATATGGATATATTTGATGTGGATCTTGATATAGAAGGTGTATTTTTATGTAGTGATGGCCTTACTAATATGTTAGAAGATAAGCAAATAGCTAAGGTATTAAGTGAATCAATACAACTTAAAGACAAATTAGAAAAATTAGTATTTAAAGCAAACAATAGGGGTGGAAATGATAATATTTCTATTGCTTGTGTGATGAAGGAGGATACACATGATTAATAAGGGTGAGTTAATTGATAATAGATATAAAATTGTAAAATCAATTGGTGAAGGTGGAATGGCTAATGTTTATTTAGCTTGGGATACAATTCTTGAAAGAGAAGTTGCTGTAAAAATATTAAGAGGTGATCTTTCTAATGATGAAAAATTTGTAAGAAGATTTCAAAGAGAAGCAAATTCTGCAAGTTCCTTAAGACACCCTAATATTGTTGAGATGTATGATGTAGGAGAAGATGATGGTAAATATTTTATAGTAATGGAATTTGTTCCAGGAAAAACTTTAAAAAGTTTGATAAAAAAACGTGGGGCATTAACTTTAACTGAAACACTAGATATAATGCAGCAATTAACAAGTGGAATAATTTGTGCACACGATAGTTATATAATACATAGGGATATAAAACCACAAAATGTATTAATATTAGAAGATGGTAGAGTTAAAATTACTGATTTTGGAATTGCTATGGCATTAAAAAGTAATGAAATAACACAAACTAATTCAGTAATGGGATCAGTACATTATCTTCCACCAGAACAAGCAAGTGGAGCAGGTAGTACAATAAAAAGTGATATTTATTCACTTGGAATACTTATGTTTGAACTTTTAACTGGTAAAGTCCCATTTAAAGGTGAAAATGCTGTTGAAATAGCAATTAAACATATGAAAGATCCAATTCCTAGTGTATGTAATATAAATCCTATGATACCACAAAGCGTTGAGAATATAATTTTGAAATGTTGTGCTAAAAATCCTAAAAATAGATATGATTCAGTATCTGAAATGTATGAAGATTTAAAGAATTGTTTAAAAGAAGAAAAATCTAATGAAGAAAGATTAGTTTATAAATACCCAGAACACAATACAGATAATACAAAAACAATATCACGCTTAGAGTCAAGAGAAATTAGAAATAAAAATAATAACGATGATAATGAAGAAAAATCAAATAGTAAACTTAATTTAGCTTTAAAGATAGCTGGTATAGTTTGTATAAGTATTGTTATAATTGGATTAGCGTTTATATGGGTATTTAGTCTTGATAATACTAAAGATGTATATGTTCCAAATGATTTATTAGGTCTTACAGAAAAAAAAGCTTGTGAAAAATTGAAAAAATCTAATTTAAACTGTGAAGTTGAATATTCATACAGTGAAGAGTATGGAGATAATGGAGTAATGTCAGTAAGCCCTAAATCTAATACTAAAATAAAATCAGGAAATACTGTAAGAATTGTTGTATCTACATTTAAAGAGACTATAGAAGTAGAAGATTATACTAAAAAGAATTTAGATACTGTTACATTAGAATTAGAAAACTTAGGAGTAAAAGTAGTAAAAATTTCTAAAAAAGTAACTAAAGATGATAATATAGAAGAAAATACTATAGTAGGTCAAAATTTAGAACCAGGTTCAAGATTACCTAAAAATAATGGTGTAATAGAGTTAACTTATGCTACATTAATAACTGTATATCCGGATTTTACTGATGGAACTTACACAAAAGATTTGATAGAGCAATTCTGTGATGATAATAAAATAACTTGTATTTTTAAAGAAGAAGAAGATAACAATTATAAAGATGGCGCTATAATTATGCAATCAAGGGATATAGATTCTGAGGTAAAAGCTGGAACTACTTTAACAATTACCATAGCTAAAAACAAAGAAAAAACTATAATTGATAATAATTCTGATAAATTAGATCAAGATGGTGAAGAAGGATAATGGTTGGAAAAATAATAAAACAAATAAGTAATGATTATACTGTAAAAGTAGATAGTCTAGAATATGTTTGTAAACCAAGAGGAAAATTTAGAAATTTAGGCTTAACACCTTTAGTAGGCGATAATGTAATAATAGATGATAAAAACAAATATATATTAGAAATAGAAAAAAGGAAAAATGTTTTAGATAGACCAAGTGTTGCTAATATAGATCAGATAGTAATAATAACTAGTGTAAAAATACCTGATTTTTCATCAAATCTATTAGATAAATTACTTGCTATAATAGAGTTTAATAATATAAAACCTATTATATGTTTTACTAAACTAGATTTATTAAATGATGTAGAATTAAAAAATATAAAAGATATTATGGCTTATTATAAAAAGATAGGATATGATGTATATGAAAATACAGATCCTAAACTAAAAAACATATTCAAAGATAAAATAACTGTTATAACAGGACAAAGTGGTGCTGGAAAAAGTTCACTTTTAAATAGATTAGATGAAACACTAAATTTAAAGATAGGCGATGTATCCAAAGCATTAGGTCGTGGACGTCATACAACAAGACATACAGAACTTATAAGTATGTTAGATGGATTAATTGCAGATACTCCAGGTTTTTCTTCAGTTGATTTTAAAGATATGAGTAAATCTGATATTAGAGATAATTTTGTAGAGTTTAATTTATATAAAGATAGTTGTGAATATAAGGATTGTATGCATATTAATGAACTTGTTTGTGGAATTAAAAAGAATGTTGAAAACAATAATATACTTAAAAGTAGATATTTAAACTATTTAAAATTTATAGAAAAAAGGTGATTATATGAAAATAGCAGCATCTATATTAGATATAAAAGAACCAAAATCATTAGAAGTTTCAAAGCTATCTAAATTAGATATAGATTATTTACATTTAGATGTAATGGATGGTGTATTTGTTCAAAATAAAACATATAGTTCAGACGAATTTTCTAATATTATAAGTTTATCAAATAAACCTATTGATATACATTTAATGGTAAGTGATGTAAAAAAATATATAGATGAGTTTAAGAGTCTAAATCCTGAATTCATAACATTTCATTATGAGGCTGTAAGTGAAGTAGCAAGTGTAATAAACTATATTAAAAATCTTAATATTAAAGTTGGAATGTCTATTAAACCTACAACAGAAGTATCTGAGATAATTGATTATTTAGATTATATAGATTTAATTCTTGTAATGAGTGTAGAACCAGGTCGTGGTGGACAAAGTTTTATTGAAAATAGTAAAAATAAAATAGATGCATTATATGATCTTAGAAGCAAATATGGTTATCATTATTTAATAGAAGTAGACGGTGGTATAAATAATGAAGTAATAAAAACTATTAATAAGGCTGATATATGTGTTGTAGGAAGTTATATAACTTTAAATGATTATGAAAAAGCAATAAAAGAATTAAGGAGTTGATTTTATGGATTATCGTATTTATATTATATTTGGAATAATTCTAGGAGTTATACTTATTATAGCTTTTATATTAGAAAGAAAAAATAATTTAAAGAAGAGAGATGAGGTATTATCTGATTTAGCGAAACAAAAAGAAGAATTTGAAAAATATAAAGCTAGCGGAAAAAAATTAAGTAATATAAACGAATGGTCTTATCAAAGATTTTGTAATTTCTTTGATAATATACAATTAAAAGATGAAAAATTTGATTCTAAAATTGATATTATATTAGATTTAATAGTTAATAAAAATGTTACTGATTTACTTGAGATACAAGAAGCATCAGGATGTGAATATACTGAATTAATATTAAAAATAATGTATTTAAAAAACAAAAGATTAATAGGAGATTTATATATAGATAAAGGTGATAATGTAATAAGAAAATGTAGTAAAGAAGATCAGGAATTACTTGAAAAGTATTCGAAGTACATATATGATTATCATATGCAACCATATGAAATAGCTGCAAAACTTCCTGGTGCATCTTTAGCTAATATGGACTTTTTAGCAAGTAAAGTTTTAGAAGAACTTGAATATTTAGATGATAAATATTTGATAAATGGTATAAATATTGATAAAGTTGATAAAAAAATTATATATTATACAGTAGAGAAGCATAAAAAAGAAAAAAATTTTATATCAATAAATTGTAATAACTGTGGTGCTTTATGCGATGTACCTAAAAATGGTAAAGCAAGATGTAAATATTGTAATAGTATAGTAATAGATCCATCAATAAAAGAATAAATATAAATTTTTTTCTTGCTAAAACTAAAAAATTATTATATACTATATAGGTATTGGAGGAAGATTTATGGAAAAAAGTAAGAATTTAAAAGAAATAATTATAAAAATAGAAGGTAATGATTGGGAAGACTCATTAGATAAAGCATTTAAAAAAGCAAATTCAAAGGCTAAAATAGATGGTTTTAGACCTGGAAAAGCTCCTAAAGATATTTATCTAAAACATTATGGAATTGAATCTTTATTTATGGAAGCAGCAAATTATGCAGTAGATTTAGCATATACTAAATTATTAAATGAAAATAAAGATTTACAAATCGCAGCGCAACCAATATTAGATATAAAGTCTATAGATGAAAAATATATAGAATATAGATTTACAATAACTTTAAAACCAGAAGTAAAATTAGGTAAGTATAAAGGTTTAGATGTAAAAAAAGGTAAAGTAACTGTTACTAAAAAAGAAATAGAAGAATCTATAGATCATATGAGAGAACATTATAAAGAAAACATAATAAAAGAAGGATCAGTAGAAAAAGGAGATATTGCTGTAATAGATTTTGAAGGATTCAAAGATGGAGTTGCATTTGAAGGTGGTAAGGATGAGAATTATTCACTTGAAATAGGATCTAATACATTTATTCCAGGTTTTGAAGATCAATTAATAGGAATGAAAGCTGGAGATGAAAAAGATATTAATTTAAAATTTCCAGAAGATTATCATTCAGAAGATTTAAAAGGTAAAGATGTAGTATTTAAAGTAAAAGTAAATGAAGTAAAAGAAGTTAAAATACCAGATCTTGATAAAGAATTTTTTGAAGATTTAGGAATGGAAGGTATTGATTCAAAAGAAGCATTAGAAGCTCAAGTAAAAGAAAATATAAAGGCTAGTAAAGATGCTAAAGCTGAAGAAAAATATATAGATGACCTATTAGCTGAAATTGCTAAATCAACTACTATAGATATTCCAGATACTATGATAGATGATGAAACAACTAGAATGGTAGAACAATTCAAAGAACAAATATCAATGCAAGGAATATCTATAGAACAATTCTATCAATATACTAATTCTAATGAAGATACTTTGAAAGATCAATATAAGGAAGAAGCATTAAAAAGAATTAAGTATAGACTTATAATAGAACAAATAATAAAAGAGGAAAAAATAGAAGTAAGTGATGAAGAAGTAGATCAAAAAATAGATGAACTAGCTAAAAAATATAATATGACTAAAGAAGAAGTAAAAAAACAATATGGAGAAAATATTGATTATATTAAATATGATTTAGAAGTTCAAAAAGTATTTGATATATTAAAGGGTTAGAGACTGTAAAGAACAAGTTGATTTTCATGATTTATGAAAAAATGACTTGTTTTTTTTTTTTTTTGCGATAAAATA